>NZ_JBSFLI010000020.1:0-153343 GCF_053598955.1 Streptomyces sp. NPDC001056
CCCTCGGGAGACCACTGCGAAGCTTCGGGCACCGTGGCCTGTCGCCGCGGCGGTGAACCATCACGCCCCTACCTCGTGACAACCCGTCACCACACAAGAAGTGGACCAGAACCCGTTCTCGTGAATAAAGCCATTTTGGACGCCTTCGCCGCGGCGCTGAGCGTGCGCACGGGCGATGCGGACGTGGCCCGACGGCGTCCAGTGGATGTACCCGGTGGGCACGTGGGACGAGGCGCACCTGGAGGTGGCGCTCATGCCCGGCGGCGAGGAGGTGTGGCTGCGGATGTCCACCGACCGCTCCAGCGTCGCCGTGTGGACCATCGAGCAGTGGTGGCCCTTCTCCGGGGAGCTGCCCGGCGCAACGCCGCCGCAAGCCTGAGACGCGAGGCCCACGGCGGTTCGGCCGGCGCACGGACGGCGGAGGTCGACGTGGCTCCGGCGGGCCCGTGTCGTTGAGCATCCAGCCGCACCGCAGGCCCTGCGGTGGGCTGACCGCCGTAGCAACGCGAACGAGGACCGATGCCGAAGAAGCTGGCCCACGACCCGACGTACGGCTACGACCCGGAGACGCACACGGTCCGGGTCGACCAGCACGACCTGGCGCGGCTGCTGCTGATGTTCCGCTCGCTGATGCGCGAGCAGAAGCCGGGTTCGTGGGATCACATGAGGGACTACGACCTGTCCTTCGAGCGTCTCGCGGACGCGGTCGATGCCAGCTCGCAGATCCGGTACGGCAAGCGCTGGACGGGACCTGATCTGCGGATGCGCTGCACCACGACCGAGCCGGTGTACGACTGGCCGGAGGGCGCGCCGTACGACGGGGAGGCGACGTTCACCTGGATGGTGCCGGGCTACGGCTCGCACGCCTCCGAGGCCGATCAGGTGGACCTCTACTCGAACAAGGCGCTGTGCGGGTTCTACTGGGTGAAGGGCGACAGTCCGCGCCGCGTGGAGGGCCTGCCAGACTGCCCGGAGTGCCGGCGCGAGGTCCAGCTCGGTGCCGAACGGCCCCGCGGCCGCTGGTGACTACCGGTTGCCGCCCGGGTGGCAACCGGTGGATACGGCCGTGGCTACGATCGGAAACGCCCTGACCCCGGCAGTTGCGATGCCGGGGTCAGAGCGCCTGCACGGGTGGCTATCCGAGCCAGGTGATGGTGAAGACGGACAGGCGGCGCAGGGGCCGGTTCACCCAGTAGGTGAGGGAGAGCTGGCCGACGGAGGCGTGACGGACGTCCTTGCCCTCGGGGTCCTCCGTGTTCCACTGCCGGAAGCCCCACGGATCGCCGGCGGCTGCGTCCAGGACGTCCCACACCATGTCTTCGACGTGTTCGGGCAGGGTGTCGAGGACCTTCGCGGCCGGGGGGCGGAGAAGCGGACCGCGTACGGCTGCTGTGGGGTCACCGGCGCCGCCTGCGGAGCTCCGCCATGTCGATGAACTCGCTGTCGTCGTAACCGGAGGCGACGAACGCGTCGACCGCCGGGGCGGAGGCGAGGCGGCCCTGCCACTCCTGGACGACCTCGTACAGCCCACCGAGGGAGAACGTGCGCCGCGATTCCTCGAGGGCAGCCGCCCACTCCCGCTCGAAGGCCGGCACCCAGGTGTCCGCGCGCCGGTCGGCGCGCAGCTGGGCGAGGAGTTCGGCCGGAGCTCCCGGGGCGGGGGCGTACGGCGTGACGGGGGCGTGGTCGGGCTGCGCGCTCATCTGGTCCTCCCGGCGGGTCGTCACTTCACGGTACGCGCGCCGGGTGGCCGTGGATGCGGTCATGGGCGGATCCCCTCCTACTGGGTGCGCAGGGTCAGATATCGTGGACTTGGAGATCTCCGCGCCGTACACCTCGGCGAGATGCGCGGAGATCTCCCGATACGTCAGCCCCTTCGCCGACAGCGACAGGACCATCTCGTCCACCCCGCCCAGACGCCGCTGCCGCTTCTTGACCATCTGCGGCTCGAACGACCCCGCCCGGTCCCGCGGCACAGCGATCTCGACCGGCCCCGACTCGGTGATCACCGTCTTGGAGCGGTGCCCGTTGCGATAGTTGTCCCGGCCGCCCTCAGCCCGCTCACCGGGCTCGTGCCCCAGATGATCGGTGAGCTCACCCTCCAGCGCGGACTCCAGCACCCGCTTGGTCAGCTGCTGCAGCAGGCCGCCCTCCCAGGTGAGCTTCACCCCGCCGGCCTGAGCCCGGGCAACCAGCTCGGCGACCAGCCCGTCGTCCACGGCGCCCGGCCCACTCACAGCGGCCTTCCCGGCCTCGGTGTCACTCGTCACGTCAGTCATCAACTGTCGCTTCCAGCTCGGGAGTTACACCACTCACCGTACAGACCCTCTTTGGAGGAGATATCCGAGGCCATCGAGATGGGCGACGACTTCGCCCCGGCCGAGCCCACCGACGGCTACGCCATGACGATGACCGCCACCGTCCTCGACCACGGCGGCGCCGACCTGCCGCTCCTGGTCGCCGAGACCGTCGGCAAGGCGTACGTCGTCAACGACGGCTCCGGCGAGCTGACCAACGTGGTCGCCAGCCACCTGCTGGCACGCGGCTTCCACCTGGTCACCCGGCTGCGCCAGGCCCCGCCGCAGGTCGCCGAGTGGATCGGCGTGCTGCTGCTCGGGCACGGCCCGGCCGGCGAGGACGGGCTGCTGGTCCTCGACCCCGACGGTGGGAAGTTCTACACGGGTCCGTCGACCTGCCCGACGGCTCCCCCAGGCCGCCCGCTACGGCTGGGCCGTGCTGTACGTCGGCAACGTCGGCGGGCTCGATCCCCGCGCCCACGACACCAAGACCACCGCCAGGGCACTGCGCACCGCCACCCAGGCCGGGCAGCTGGTCGGCGCCCGCATCGCCGTCGGCACCCCGGAGCCCGCCCGGAGGTAGCCCCCGCCCGCCCATCCGCCCGTGCGCCGAGACCACCCCGGTCCCGGCGCACTGTGCTGTCCGGCCCGGGTGGGGGGATCGCCGAGGTAAGCCCAGAAGCCGCCAGTAGTTGATCTTGGAACAAACCAAAGGCCCGGTGCTCGTACGCTCCCCCCAACAGACACAGCAGCAGCAACACGAACACCGGGCCCAGGAACAGCAGCCTCAGCCCTCTTCCCAGTCCACGCTGCCCACACCCGTGCCGATCGGGCCGTTGCACCAGGCGCCGGACCAGCCCTCCTGACCGGGATTCAACGTCACCCAGTCACCGTTATGGTCGGCCTCCCAGCCGCAGACCACCTTGGCACGGAAGGCGATAGCTCGGTTGGTGTGGTTCACGCAGTGAGCGAAGCCATACGTTCCCTCATTGGTGACCCCGGTGTTACAGGTGAGTTCCTTGCCCTGCGCGCCGGCGGTCGATGGCCCAGCAAAGGACAAGAGCAGTGCCATGCCGACGAGCGTGGCAGCAGCAGCCTTACGGATCACGCGTATTCCTCCTTGCAGTAGCGCTGAACCTGAACCTAGAAGCGGTTGGCGTAACCCGCGAGGGCATACAGGAGTACGACGGGGCGCGCGGGATCATGACGGTGGCGCGAGGCAGAACGGACGCCGCCCGTACACGCCAGACTGCTCATCGGCGCCGTCGGCCCGGCGCCGTTTCGGGCGGACCCGCCCGAAACGGCGGGCAGCTCCGGTCAGCGCGCCGACCCGGGCCCGAAGGCCGGGGATATCTGGCTTTGGGGATCAATGGAACCGTGGTCATCGGCGAGAACGATCATGGAGCCGGAGCGGGGACAACGGCTAACGCTGAGCCGTTGATCTCGGGCCAAGGAGCACAGGCCGGAGGCTAACCGGGCCAGCGCCGGATCAGTGAGCCGTCACCTAAAGGGGGCTCGGTCGGCGACCTACAACCCCCGCCGCATCCAGAAACGGCTCGGCTACCTCAGCCCGATCGAGTACGAGGAGAAGCACTACGCCGACCAGACAGCGACCGAACAAGTGAACCTGAAACCACGTCAACCTGCCCTGACCAGCTAGTCAGCCACTCCCGCACTGCGGGGGAACCTCAGGCTGGCGGTCGGCAAGCCATCTGCCCACCGCCTGGTCCAGGGCATCACCGTCGATGCGGGCAAGCAGCCGACGGACCGTCGCCTCCGAGGGCACGAGCCTTCGGGGCAGTAATGGATCGGGGCGCACGCCGAGTCGCTCCAGCACGTGCGGCGGCGCGTCCGCGATCCACTCGCCGACCGCCAGTAGCGAGGTGGCGCCAGTCAGCACCGCGCAGGCGGTCAGCGTGAGCACGACGGCCAGAGTATGGCGCACGCCGCGCGGATCACGCGGATCCGGCACCTGAGCCAACCGCTCCAGCAGGCCAGGCACCTCCCCGGGCCCGACGTCGGACTGCTCGCGGAGCCGGTCAAGGGCAGGCGGGATCAAGGATGATGCGTCGGCAGGCACGGTCTTCCAGGCAGGTCACGGACGTGGAGCACTCCATGATCACGAGTACCTTTCCTGCATCGCCCGCTCACAGCTACGCCGCGGCCTCGCCCGCAATCCAGGTCTGCCAGACACGACGGGTGTTCGGCAGGTCAGGGCGATCAAGAAGCCAGGGCACGTACCCGGCGTGGCACCGGGCCCACGGACTGTCCGACTCTGCCGCCCGACCGAGCCTGCCCCGTAGATCAGCGCTGTCGACAGCCCGGGCAACCCGCACGTATTCGCGATCCTTGCAGCGATACGCCCGGTGGACGACGATCTCGACCAGGTCGGTGAGCTTCGCCTTGATCGCTTCGTCCTGGCGAGCACGGGCCACCTTCCGGATCAGGCTCTGCTTCGTACCCCACGCCTTCGCATGCTGCGTCCACTCCAGCGGGTACCTCGCCTCCCACTCCAGGAAGAGCAACGCATAAGGCAGCCCCGGCCACGTCGCCAGTTCCACGTCCACAGGACCGCCCCACACCCCATTGTTGACGCTCTTTGAAAGTCCCCAACCCCCGCTCAGTCAGGGGACAGACGTGCTCGCGCGATTCCCCCACTGCTGATGCCGGGGCACGGCCGGAAGGCGACTCTTTGGATACGAGCTCGCGGCGATCGGTCTGCTCAGTGGCGAGCCGTCCCTGCACCACCAGAACCTCCGCGCAGATCAAGCCGTTGATCGGCAGCCAGGACATGGACACGGAGTCCAGGAGGCGCGCTGGATGAGACGTTGAAACGGGCATGGCGTTGATCAAGATCCGTGGTGCGTGGTGAGCAGCCGCGTCTGTGCGGTCGCTCGTCCTCTCTGTCGCCAGATGCCGGGCGGTTCTCCGTGGTGGCGGCGGAAGGCGGCGGCGAAAGCGAAGGGGGAACCGTAGCCGACGGCGTCGGCGATCTGGGGCAGGGTGAGATCGTCGGCGCGCAGGTGGTCGCGGGCGATGGTCATGCGCCATTCGGTCAGGTACTGCATCGGGGCCTGACCAAGTGCCTCCCTGAACACCCGCGCGAAGGCGGCCCGGGACAGGCCGCTGATCTCGGCGAGTTCGGGGACCGTCCACGGGTGGGCGGCGTTGTCGTGGATGGCTTGCAGCGCGGGGCCCAGCCGTGGGTCCGCGGCGGCCCGGTACCAGCGTGGTGCGGTCGTGCTGCGGCGGAAGTCGCTGCGGATGGCCAGGACGAGGAGCAGGTCCAGGAGGCGGTCCAGGACGATCTGCTGGGCGAGTTCGTTGCGTACCAGTTCGCGGGACAGCAAGGTGATCACGTCCCGCAAGGGGTCGTCGTCGGCCGCTGAGAGGGTCATGACCTGGGGCAGCGCGTCCAGGAGCCCGCTGCCGACGTCGCCGGAGAACTGGTAGGCGCCGCACAGGAAAACGGTGGCCTGCGGGTTGTCCCCGGGGTGCGTCTGGGCGTGGCGTGCCCGGAACTCCTCCGGCTCCAGGCAGGCGGCGCCCGGCTCATGCCCGATGCAGTGGTCCGGTCCGCCGCGAACCAGCGTGACGCTTCCCGGGATGAGCTCCACAGTGCTGCCGGGGGTGTCCAGCCAGAGGTAGCCGCGGCCGCGGACGACCGTGTGCACCGACAGCTGTATCGAACCGCCCAGCCGCAGGCCCCACGGCGGTTCGGCGACTGTCCGCGCGAACACCGCGCCGGTGGCGCGTGCCCGCACCAAGTGGTCAGTCAGCAGGTCCATGGGATCAGCGTGCCCAGAACGAACATCCAGGGTCAAGGCATGAGAGCCTCACGTAAAAGATCGAGCGAATCGCACATGGATTATCTCGCTCCGGGCTTCGAGCATGGAGCCATGAACAACGAAGCACCCATCGCACTCATCCTCGGCGGCACCGGCCGGTCCGGTTCACTGCTGGCCGACGCACTCGCCCAGCGAGGAATCACCCCCCGTACCGCAGCGCGTAGCGGGGCTGACGTCCGGTTCGACTGGGACGACCCTGCCACCCACAAGGCCGCCCTGGACGGCGTTGACCGTCTCTATCTGGTGACACCCACCGCGCGTATCAGCTACGCCGACCAGGTCAGGGCCTTCCTGGACCTCGCCGAGGCGGCCGGCGTGCGCCATGTCACCTACCTGAGCGTGTACAACGCCGATCAGGCGCCGCCGGAGGTCGACATCGCGGCCGTCGAGGCCGATCTGGCGTCCCGGCAGGGCATCACGCACTCGGTCCTGCGCACGTCGTGGGTGATGCAGAACTTTGCCGACGGCCACCTCCCCATCATCGACGGAGTGATGATGGTCCCGAGCGGCGGCGGAGGGGAGGCGTTCGTCGACGCGGCCGACATCGCGGCGGTCGCGGCCCAGACGCTGCTGGACCCCGAGACCCACGCCGGTGCCGTCTACTCGCTCACCGGCCCGCAGGCCCTCACCTTCCAGGAGGTCGCGGACATCATCGCTTCCGTGAGCGGCCGTCCCGTCGCCTACCACGACCTCGACCAGGAGATGTGGATTGCCGGTGCGCTCGCCGCGGGTGTCCCCGCCGACTACGCGGTGATGATGCGCTGGCTCACCGGCGCCATCATCGCCGGCAACGGTGCCACGCCCACCGGTGACGTCGAGAAAGTCACCGGCCGTCCGGCGACCGGCTTCCGCGCGTTCGCCGAGCGCAGCGCCCACGCCTGGACCTCGGAGGCGAAGTGAGCAAGACCGTTGACGACAACGCTTCCTTCGGGGCGAACAGCCCGTTCTTCCGCATCATCAAGGAGGGGCTGGACGGCCTGGTCGACGGGGAGGACTACTACGCCCTGCTGGCCGAGGACGTGGTCTTCGAGTACGTGATCACCGTGCCGGGCTACCCCCGCCGGGTCGAGGGACGCCAGGGGATCATCGACCTGTACAGCGACTACGGCAACTACATCAAGCTGCACAGCGCGGACAACCTCCGCGTTCACCGGGACCCCGAGACCTCGGTGGTCGTCCTGGAGTACGAAGTCCACGGCACTTCGGCAGTGACGGAACGGCCATACGACAACCGCTTCGTCTCCGTCGTGACCGTCAAAGACCGCAAGGTGACGCACTGGCGCGACTACCTGGACCCCATCGCCGTATTCGACGCACAAGGATGGCCGCAAGACCCCCGCTCGTAACGCCGGCGTACCCGCCGAGACCGGCATCAGTCGAGCGATTGACTTCCTCGCCAGGACGCCCCCAATGGCTGAGCCCGTCGCACGCCCGCGTCTTCTGGAAGCCGACGCGGGCGTGATGACTGCCGAGGAGCCTCCTGCTGACGAGCAGCAGCCCTGACGATCTCCACATGGTCGGCTCAGGCCCACTGGCGATCAGTCAACGAAGTGAGGAACGAAGAGCGAGACCGGGGATTTTCACGAAGCCTCATCACCATCAGGCAGCGAACACTTCTGGGCCTGCTGATGCCTCCGGCGCGCGCAGAAGGGCCGGCTCCCGGTACTGCTCGTCCGCTCCCAGGGGCCGAGTCAGCAGCCACATCTCGTTGGACCGGGCGAGTGCGTCCGCGACCTTCCTCTGGGCCTCCACCAGATGGGCGAGCGCTGCACCTCTCGCAACCGGATCCTCCGCTATAAGAGGTCCTAACAAAGGCGTTGGACGTGTCGGTGGGTGATGAGACAGGTGGCGAGGCCGAGGAAGGCTTCGTGGATGTCGTCGCGTCGTTCCCAGCGGACGCGTAGACGCCGGAAGCCGTGAAGCCAGGCGATGGTGCGCTCGACCACCCACCGGACCTTGCCCAGTCCGGAGCCATGGGCGACACCGCGTCGGGCGATCACGGGTTTGATGCCACGCTTCCACAGCAGGCGGCGGTACTTGTCGAAGTCGTAGCCCCGGTCCGCGTACAGTCGCCGTGGCTTGCGGCGGGGGCGTCCCCGCAGACCCCGGATAGATGGGACCGCGTCCAACAAGGGCAGGAGCTGGGTGACATCGTGCCGGTTGCCGCCGGTGAGCGTGACGGCGAGCGGGGTTCCGTGACGGTCGACGATCAAGTGGTGCTTGGAGCCGGGGCGGGCCCGATCGACGGGCGATGGGCCGACGTGACTTTGAGGGCCCGGACGTGCGAGCCGTCCACGGCGCAGTCGTCCAGGTCCAGCAGGTCGGCGCGGCGCAGTTCGGTCAGCAGGTCGGCGTGCAGGCATGGCCAGACGCCGGCCTCGGTCCAGTCCCGCAGCCGGCGCCAGGCCGTCATCCCGGAGCAGCCCACAGTCTCCGCGGGGACGTCACGCCAGGCGACACCGGTCCGCAACACATACAGGACGCCAGCGAGTGCAATTCGGTCGGGAACACGCAACCGCCCCGGATGGCGGCGGCGCCGCTCGGGAGCGGGCGGCAGCAGCGGAGCCACCCGCTCCCACAAGTCGTCAGGAACAAGATCAGCACGCACTCCGGACACCCTGCCGACCAAGATCACTAAGCGCAAGACCTGCAGCTCAACTCATTCTGAAACGATCAGTTACACGGCACGATCGTGCACTCCCGGACGGCACACCAAGGCACGTACAGCCAGGTCGGACGCTATCCGGCTCCTCAAACGCTGTCACTTCCCAAGCCGAGAGTGCGAGTTCGACCCGCTCCACGCAAAACCCCAGGTCGGCGGGATCCGCAGGGCGGCGTCCCTGGATCCCCGCGGCCGGTTCATCTCGTCGATCGGGCACTCGACGACCCGCCCGGTCATCCGATGGATCTCGGCCTTGTTGCCGCAGTTCCAGGAACAGTTGTGAGACATCTGTGACCAGCGAGGAGCAAAAAGGCCCTCTGACCTGGGCATTTGACGTGATCACCAGAATCCGGTCCCATCATAACGGCTGGTACGTCCTGTACATTCTGTACAGAAGTCGGAGATCATCGGTCTCCGCCATGAGGAGGGGTGTGCCCAGATGTCCCGACCGTCCGCCCGTTACGTCCTGCCCGAGTTCACCGAGCGCACCAACTTCGGGGAGCAGCGGCTCGATCCCTACTCGAAGCTGTTCGAGAACCGGGTCGTCTTCCTCGGAACGCCCCTGGACGAGGCGGCGGCCGGCGATGTGATCACCCAGTTCATGCACCTCGAACACCTGGCCCCGGACCGGGACATCACGCTGTATCTGAACTGCCCGGGCGGCTCGTTCCACGCCATGACGGCGGTCTACGACACGATGCGGTACGTCACCTGCGAGGTGCAGACCTACTGCCTGGGCCAGGCCGCCTCGGTCGGCGCCCTGCTGCTGGCCGCCGGCACCCCCGGCAAGCGGTTCACCCTG
Organism: Streptomyces sp. NPDC001056; assembly: GCF_053598955.1. NCBI lineage: Bacteria > Bacillati > Actinomycetota > Actinomycetes > Kitasatosporales > Streptomycetaceae > Streptomyces > Streptomyces sp. NPDC001056. The sequence goes on from NZ_JBSFLI010000020.1 coordinate 9,610, forward strand.
CCCGGCGCCCGGGTGGTGCTGTCCCAGCCCGCGCTGCCCGAGCCGGCCCAGGGCCAGCCGAGCGACCTGCTGATCCAGGCCGAGGAGCTGGTCAGGCTGCGCACCCTGATGGAGGAGATGCTGGTCCGGCACACCGGGCGCACCGAGGAACAGGTCCACCGGGACCTGGAGCGGGACCTGATGCTGGACGCGCCGGGCGCGCTGTCGTACGGCCTGGTGGACGGCGTGGTGCCCAGCCGCCGCGACCTCCCCGGCGAGCGGTGAGCCGGCCGTGCTGCCCGAGGAGCTGCCGCCGCTGCCCGCGCTGACGCAGGCGGAGGGTGAACTGGTCGACCACTATCTGGCGGTGGTCGACCTGCTCGGCAGGATCAACCCGGCGCGCGACGGGGACACCTATCGCGGGCTGCGCGCCGCGCAGGCGCTGGTGCGCAAGGCCGAAGAGCTGCGCGCCGCGCTGGAGCTGATGCACGAGCGGGGCGAGCGGGAGCTGCACGGGGGCACGCTGGCACGGGCCCTCCGGGTGCTGGACGGCGAGCGCCGGGCCGCTCGCGTCGCGCTCCCGCCGGACGCCGTGGGCTGATCCGGACGCACGCCGGGTCCGGCGGGTGCGGGACGTCCGCGCATCCGCCGGGTCCCGACACCAAACGGTCCGAACGACGTACCGCCGACCGGTGTATATCCGAATCGGTTTTCCGCTCTGCCGAGTTGCGCGCGCGCCGTGTACATGCTCCGTTCAGGGCCGTCTTTTCCCAGGTCCGGGGCTACGCACGGGAACTGACGGAGCATCGATCACCGCGGCGTCCACCCGAGTGGGCGAGTCGTGAGTAACGCCACATATTCCCGGTTCCATTGGGATTTTCGGACAGCTGTGGGTGAAGATCCCTGTCTGACGACAAGACCCCGCCGCCGCGGCGGGGCGATCCGGGCGGACGCCGAATCCTGCCGCCGCCCGGATGACCGGTCGACAGGAGTGGATCGGCAGGAGTGGAGGACCCAGGCAAGGCGGGTCGCCGAAGCGGAAGACCGTCCGGTGGACACGGACGGGCGAACGCTCCGGGCGACCCTTGGGGTGAAGCCGTGGCAACGCGGCCGGGCTACTTCGCCAGCCCGAATCCGACAGGTCATCCTTCACAGGCGGCTGACGAAGGGTTGCGCATGACTGCGCTCAATCGTGTCCCGTCGCTGATGGCCCGTGCCGGTACGGCTTCGGCCCTCACTCTGGCCGCCGTGGGCGGCTCGATCGCTGCCCCGGGCCTCGCCACCGACGCCTCGGCCGCGACACTGGCGACGAAGGCCCTGAACATCGCGGCGTCCAAGAAGGGCGCCCCGTACCAGTGGGGGGCCACCGGACCGCGTCGCTTCGACTGCTCGGGACTGACGCTCTACTCGTTCAAGAAGGCCGGCAAGAAGCTGCCGCGGACCGCCGCCCAGCAGTACAACAAGACCCACCACATCTCCGCCGGCAGCCGCAGAGCCGGTGACCTGGTGTTCTTCCACTACGGCTCGTACGTCTACCACGTCGGCATCTACGCCGGGCACGGCAAGATCTGGCACGCGCCGAAGACCGGCGCCGTGGTGCGGCTGGAGAAGATCTGGTCCAAGAGCGTCTGGTACGGCCGGGTCAGCTGACCCCGCCTTCACACGGGAGCGACTCCAGCCACCGGGCCGTTCCCCGTGCTTCCCCCGTCTCCGGTACCGCCTCCAGCCCATGGGCGGCCGGGACGGGGCACCCTCGCCCGCCGGACGAACGTGTCGCGGCTCCGCGCTACGGCTCCTGCTGGCCCGCCGCCGTCATCGGCTCGGCCGGGACGGTCCAGGGCAGCTCGATGGAGACCGTCTTGCCGCCCTCACGGGTGGGACGGACACGGAGCCTGCCACCGCACTCGGCGGTGAGCCAGCGGATGATGACCATGCCACGGCCGTTGTCCTGCTGCACGGCCGCGGGCAGTCTCTTCGGGAAGCGGGGATGACTGTCCGTGACGCCGATGCGCAGCCGTTCGTCGCGGTCCAGCACGATGTCGACCGTGAAGGTCGGGGACCGCCCGAAGGTGTGCTGGACGGCGTTGGTGGCCAGTTCGGAGACGATGAGCCGCACGGTGTCCGCCGCCTCGGTGTCCGCCGGCAGGCCCCACTCCGCCAGGGTGCCCACCACGTACGACCGCGCGGCGGCGACCGAGGCGGGATCGCTGGGCAGAGTGACGGATGCTTCCAGTTGGTCTGCCATGGCGACGTCGTCCCTTTCCCACGGGACCGAAGTCCGACATGGAGCGGATGGTTCGAGTACGGTCCCGGACTGGTGCTTCCTCGTCAGACTGCCATCACCGGACCGTCACGGGGAGCGATCCATCGAGATATGCATATATCTGTCGCTCGATGCGGTGAACTCTGCGCCGGGAGACCGTATGGGGGCGGCCCCTGAGGAGTAAGGAGGAGCCCATGCAGAACGGGCCGGCAGTGCGCCGCCGCAAATTGGGTGCCGAACTGCGCACGCTGCGCACCGGTGCGGGGCTCACCAGTGGGGAGGCGGCCCGCCTGGTCGGCTGGCACCAGTCGAAGGTGAGCCGCATCGAGACGGGCGCCAGTGGTGTGAAACCGGCCGATCTGCGCTTGCTTCTGGACGCCTACGCCGTGCGGGACGCCCAGCTGCGCGAGCTGCTGCTGATGCTGGCCGGCTCCGAGGCCGGCGACGGCCACCGCAACCGCTGGTGGCACGCCTACCGCGGGGTGCTCCCGCCCACGTACCGGGACTTCATCAGCCTGGAGTCGCAGGCCAGCGCGATGCGCACCCTGGAGACCACCGTCGTGCCCGGCCTGCTCCAGACGGCCGAGTACGCCCGCGCGGTGACCCGGGCGGCCGTCAAGGACCTGGCCGAGGAGCGCCTGGACGCGCTGGTGGAGGTGCGCCTGGCCCGGCAGGACGTGCTGCGCTCGAACCCGCCGCTGGAGCTGTGCGCGGTCCTGGACGAGGCGGTGCTGCGCCGCGAGGTCGGCGGTCCCGAGGTGATGGCGCGCCAGCTGGAGCGGCTGATGGACGCCGCCCGACTGCCCCAAGTACGGCTCCAGGTACTGCCATTCGGGGCGGGAGCGCATGTCGGCCTTACCGGGCCTTTCGTTATCTTCTCATTTCCGAGCACTTCTGATCTCGATGTGGTTGTTCTAGACCAGTTGACGAGTAGCCTCTACCTGGAACGGAAAGAAGACCTCCGGGCGTACTCGGAGGCCTTCCGCACCCTCCAGAGCCACGCTCTTTCCCCCCACGATTCGCTCGACTACATCGCCGGGATAGGTGACGGCGCGTAAGGAGGCACCATTGTCTGCCCTGCCTCGGAACGTCCCTGCCAGTACCGACCTGTACGACGTGCGCTGGTCGCGCAGCAGTTACAGCACGGGAGCCAACAACTGCGTGGAGACGGCACGGCCGCGCTCCGGACCCTGGTCCGGACTGCTCGCCGTGCGCGACTCGAAGGACCCCGCCGGGCCCGCGCTGCTCTTCTCCGCCGCCAGCTGGGCCGGCTTCGTGGCCGCGCTCCGCTGAGACCTGTTCACCCGCGAAGCACGGCCGTGTTCCGCCGACTCACGGTCGCGTCTCGCCGATCACCCGCACCGCGTGTGCGATCTCGGCCCCGGAGAGGTCCGCGCGGGCGGTCAGCCGCAGCCGTGAGATGCCGTCGGGCACGGAGGGAGGACGGAAACAGCCCACGGCCAGGCCTGCCGTACGGCAGTCGGCCGCCCAGCGCACCGCCTGCTCCGGGGACGGGGCCCGTACGGAGACCACCGCGGCGTCCGGACGCACCGACTCCAGACCCGCGGCGGTCAGCCGCGCGTGCAGCTCCCCCGCCACCTCGCGGGCCCGTGCCGCCCGTTCGGGCTCCCGGCCGAGCAGCCGCAGGGCCGCGAGGGCCGCGCCGGCCGCCGCCGGCGCGAGGCCGGTGTCGAAGATGAACGTCCGGGCCGCGTTGACCAGGTGGTCGATCACCCGCGCGGGACCCAGGACCACCCCGCCCTGGCTGCCGAGCGACTTGGACAGGGTCGCGGTGACCACCACGTCCGGCGCGCCCGCGAGCCCGGTCGCGTGCGGCGCCCCGCGGCCGCCGTCGCCCAGCACGCCGAGGCCGTGGGCGTCGTCCACCACGAGTCCCGCGCCGCGCTCCCGGCACGCCTCGGCCAGCGCGGCCAGCGGCGCCCGGTCGCCGTCGACCGAGAACACGGTGTCCGAGACCACGATGGCCGGTCCCGCGTGCGTGGCGAGGGCCTTGCGCACCGCCTGCGGGTCGGCGTGCCCGACGACCTGGGTCTCGCCCCGGGCGAGCCGGCAGCCGTCGATGAGCGAGGCGTGGTTGCCCGCGTCGGAGACGACGAGGGAGCCGTGCGGGCCGAGCGCGGTGACCGCGGCCAGGTTGGCGGCGTAGCCGGAGGAGAAGACCAGGGCCGCCTCGAAGCCGCAGAACGCGGCCAACTCGCGTTCGAGTTCGGCGTGCAGCGCGGTGGTGCCGGTGACCAGCCGGGAGCCGGTGGCGCCGCCGCCCCAGGTGCGGGCGGCCCGCGCCGCGCCCTCGGTCACCTCGGGGTGCCGGGCGAGGCCCAGGTAGTCGTTGCTCGCCAGATCCAGCAGCGGGGAGTCGGCGGGGCGCGGGCTGAGGCGCCGTACGAGCCCGGCCCGGCGGCGCGCCCCGGCCTGCTCCTCGATCCAGCCGAACGCCATGAGTCCTCCGGAGGTTTTGTAGGTAGCGCACAGACCCTAGCGGGCCGACCGGACGCCCACCGTGTGGCAATACCCACACGGTGAACCGGCTTCGTTGTGCGGAGTCTCCTTGGCCCGGGGCGGTCCCGTAAGACAGGATCGGGCCTCATGGACCTGCTGAACACGCTGGTGGACAAGGGGCTTCGGCGCGAGCTGCCGACCCGCGAGGAAGCGCTCGCCGTGCTGGCCACCTCCGACGACGACCTGCTCGATGTGGTGGCCGCGGCCGGCAAGGTGCGCCGGCACTGGTTCGGCCGGCGCGTGAAACTCAACTACCTGGTCAACCTCAAGTCGGGGCTGTGCCCCGAGGACTGCTCCTACTGCTCCCAGCGGCTCGGCTCCGAGGCGGGCATCCTCAAGTACACCTGGCTCAAGCCCGACGAGGCCTCCCAGGCCGCCGCCGCGGGGCTCGCGGGCGGCGCCAAGCGCGTCTGCCTGGTGGCGAGCGGGCGCGGCCCGACCGACCGGGACGTGGACCGGGTCTCGCAGACCATCAAGGCCATCAAGGAGGAGAACGAGGGCGTCGAGGTGTGCGCGTGCCTCGGGCTGCTCTCGGACGGCCAGGCCGAACGGCTGCGCGAGGCGGGCGCGGACGCCTACAACCACAACCTGAACACCTCCGAGTCCACCTACGGGGACATCACCACCACCCACACGTACGCCGATCGGGTGGACACGGTGCAGAAGGCGCACGCGGCCGGGCTGTCGCCGTGCTCCGGGCTGATCGCCGGCATGGGCGAGAGCGACGAGGACCTGGTGGACGTCGTCTTCTCGCTGCGCGAGCTGGACCCCGACTCCGTCCCGGTGAACTTCCTGATCCCGTTCGAGGGCACCCCGCTGGCCAAGGAGTGGAACCTCACCCCGCAGCGCTGTCTGCGGATCCTGGCGATGGTCCGCTTCGTCTGCCCGGACGTGGAGGTGCGCATCGCGGGCGGCCGTGAGGTGCACCTGCGCACGATGCAGCCCCTCGCGCTGAACCTGGCCAACTCCATCTTCCTCGGCGACTACCTGACCAGCGAGGGTCAGGCGGGCAAGGCCGACCTGGAGATGATCGCCGACGCCGGCTTCGAGGTGGAGGGCGCCGAGCAGGTGACCCTGCCGGAGCACCGCGCGGGCGGGGGCTGCCACGAGGGCGCCGCCGCCGGCTGCCACGAGGGCGGTACGGGCGGCTGCCACGAGGGCGCGGGGGTCTGCGGGTCGGCTCCCGCGGAGCCGGCCGGGGAGCCGGTGGCCGCGAACGAGCCGCGCACCGACCTGGTCGCCGTCCGCCGCCGGGGCGCCGGAACGGATCTCGCGCCCAATGCCTGATCTGCCCCGCCTGAGCGTCCCCGAGCTGCTGGAGCTGGACCGGCGGCACGTCTGGCATCCGTACGGCCCGATGCCCGGACGGGCCGAACCGCTCGTCGTGGAGTCGGCGAGCGGGGTCCGGCTGCGGCTCGCGGACGGCTCGGGCGAGCTGGTGGACGGCATGTCCTCGTGGTGGTCGGCGATCCACGGCTACAACCACCCGGTCCTCAACGAGGCGGCGCGGGGACAGCTGGAGCGCATGAGCCATGTGATGTTCGGCGGGCTCACCCACGAGCCCGCGGTCCGGCTCGCGAAGCTCCTTGTCGACATGTCGCCGGACGGTCTGGAGCATGTGTTCCTGGCCGACTCCGGCTCGGTGTCGGTCGAGGTCGCGGTCAAGATGTGCCTCCAGTACTGGCGTTCGCTCGGCCGGCCCGGCAAGCGGCGGATGCTGACCTGGCGGGGCGGCTACCACGGGGACACCTGGCATCCGATGTCGGTGTGCGACCCCGAGGGCGGGATGCACGAGCTGTGGTCCGGCGCGCTGCCGCGCCAGGTCTTCGCGGACGCGCCGCCGGCCGGGTACGAGGAGTCGTACGCGGAACACCTGCGCGAGCTGATCGGGCGGCACGCGGACGAGCTGGCCGCGGTGATCGTGGAGCCGGTGGTGCAGGGCGCCGGGGGCATGCGCTTCCACTCCCCCGCGTATCTGCGGGTGCTGCGCGAGGCGTGCGACGCGCACGACGTGCTCCTGGTGTTCGACGAGATCGCGACCGGTTTCGGGCGTACCGGGGCACTGTTCGCGGCGGACCACGCGGCCGTCAGCCCGGACGTGATGTGCGTGGGCAAGGCGCTGACCGGCGGCTATCTGACGATGGCGGCCACGCTGTGCACGGCACGGGTGGCGACGGGGATCTCGCGGGGCGAGGTGCCGGTGCTGGCGCACGGGCCGACGTTCATGGGCAATCCGCTGGCGGCGGCCGTGGCCTGCGCCTCGCTGGAGCTGCTCAGGGGCAGAGACTGGCAGGCCGAGGTCAAGCGGATCGAGGCGGGCCTCACCGCGGGCCTCGCACCGGCGGCCGAACTGCCCGGGGTGCGCGACGTACGGGTGCTGGGCGCGATCGGGGTCGTCCAGCTGGACCACGAGATCGACATGGCCGCGGCCACCCGTGCGGCCGTACGGGAGGGCGTGTGGCTGCGCCCGTTCCGCGATCTCGTGTACACGATGCCGCCGTACGTCACGTCGGACGAGGACGTGGCGCGGATCGCGCGCGCGGTGTGCGCCGCGGCGCGGGAGGGTTGAGATGCCGGTACTGGTGATCACGGGGACGGGCACGGAGGTCGGCAAGACCGTCACCACGGCCGCCGTCGCCGCGGCGGCGCTCGCGGCCGGGCGTTCGGTGGCCGTGCTCAAGGCCGCCCAGACGGGGGTACGGCCGGACGAGCGCGGGGACGCGGACGAGGTGGCGCGGCTCGCGGGCGGCGTCACGGCGGACGAGCTCGCCCGCTATCCCGAGCCGTTGGCCCCGGGTACGGCGGCGCGGCGGGCCGGCATGGCGCCGGTGCATCCGCAGGAGGTGGCCGAGCGGGCCGCCAAGCTGGCCACCGACCACGATCTGGTGCTGGTCGAGGGGGCGGGCGGGCTGCTCGTACGGTTCGACGCGGCGGGCGGCACGCTGGCGGACGCGGCGCGGCTGCTGGGTGCGCCGGTGCTGATCGTGGCGCAGGCGGGCCTCGGCACGCTGAACGCCACGGAGCTGACGGCACGCGAGTTGCGCCGCCGCGGCCTGGAGCCGTTCGGCGTGGTGATCGGCAGCTGGCCCACCGCCCCCGACCTGGCCACCCGCTGCAACCTCTCCGACCTCCCCGAGGTCTCCGCCACGCCCCTCCTGGGCGCCCTCCCGGCGGGCGCGGGCGCCCTGCCGCCGGCCGGCTTCAGGGCGTCGGCCCCCGGTTGGCTGTCCCCGCGTCTGGACGGAACGTGGGACGCGGAGGCGTTCAGGGCGCGGGAAGGGGCTTGGCAGGGGACCTGAGGGCACACTTCTCCCAGGCCCGAGATGTCAGGGAGGTCGGTGTGCGGCTGAGGTCCGAGGCGGCGGGGCGGGGCCCCGTGCGGCATCCGGTGTTCGCGCGGTACTACGCGCGATGCAGTGTCGGGGCGGAGACACGGCTCGGCCTCGCCGGGGTGCGGGGGCGGCTGCTCGCCGGGCTGACTGGCCGTGTCATCGAGGTCGGCGCGGGGAACGGGCTGAACTTCGCCCGCTATCCCGCCACCGTCACGGAGGTCGTCGCCATCGAACCGGAGCCGCTGCTCGGGCGGCTGGCGCTGGAGGCGGCGCGGCACGCGTCGGTGCCCGTCGACGTCGTGCCCGGCACGGCGGAGGCGCTGCCCGTCGAGAGCGGGGCGTTCGACGCGGTCGTGCTGTCCCTGGTGCTGTGCAGCGTGCACGACGTGGCGCGGGCACTGGGCGAGGTGCGGCGGGTGCTCCGGCCGGGCGGGCAGGTGCGGTTCTTCGAGCACGGCCGGGGCGGGGGCCGGGCGATGAGGCTGACCCAGCACACCCTCGACCGCACGGTGTGGCCCGCGCTCGCCGGGGGCTGCCATCTGGCCCGGGACCCGGTGGCCGCGCTGCGCTCCGCCGGCCTCGAACTCGGGCCGTACCGCACCCTGTCGCTGCCCGAGCACGGGCCGAGGCTGCCCGCCTCGTACTGCGTGCTCGGGACCGCCTGGCGCCCGGACGGCGGCTGATCACAGGCTCCAGCGGCGCAGCTCACGGGCGATGTCGTCCACGCTCGCCGCGCCGTCCTTCACCAGCCGGGCGAGATCGCGCACCTGCTCCGGCGTGGTGACGACCTTCGCGCCGCTGGCGATCAGATAGGCGTAGGCGACGGCGGAGGCGAACAGCGCGTTGGAGCGCTCCAGCGCCGGCACGTGGATGAGCAGCTGGAGGAGGGCGGCGGCGCGCGCGTACGGCGTCTCGTACACCGGTACGCCGAATATCTCCGCCCGGTGCCGGGCGACGGCGGCGATCAGCGCGCCCCAGTCGGTGACCTGCGGGTCCCCGGGCGTCTTCTGTTCGGCGAGCATGAGCAGCCAGGCGAGGTCGATGCTCAGCCCGTTCGGGGAATCGCTCAAGGGATCAGCTGCGTCCTTCGCGCGGCGCGGTGCCGCGCGACTCGGAGAACTCCTCGGCGAACACGGACTCGTACTGCTTCATGAAGTCGGCGGCGGCCTCCACGAACGTGCGGCCGGCCTCGCCGGTGTCCTGTCTGACCAGTTCCTCGATGTAGCGGTTGACGCTCATCCCGCGGGCCAGCGCGCGCTCCCGCGCCGCGCGGGCTGTGCCCTCGTCCACGCGCACGTTCAGCTGGGTCTTCGCCATGTCTCGACGCTAGCGTCAGGGTGCTAGCAGGGGCAAGCGGCGGCGGGGGCACAAGGGGGCGCACGGGCGCGTCCGGCCAGGGCTCGCCGGAGCGTCGTCCGCGCCGCGCCGAAGGGTTTGCGCAGGTCTCTCGACCGGCCCGCACCCTTCGGCGCGGCCCCCGATTCCCCCTGTGCCCCCGGCCACACTAGGCTCACCCGGGACAGCTCGAACCGGTGACCGGGAGGCGGTCTTGTCCACATCCGCTGCCGCACGGCACGTCCCCGGCCGCGTGCCGGGCGAGGGGACCGCGGCCCGCGCCCGCGGGCTGACCAAGGCCTACGGCGCGGGCGAGACCGCCGTGCTCGCGCTGGACTCGGTGGACGTGGACATCGCGCGGGGCCGGTTCACCGCCGTGATGGGGCCCTCGGGGTCCGGCAAGTCCACGCTGATGCACTGCCTGGCCGGGCTCGACACCGTGTCGGCCGGGCAGGTGTGGCTGGGCGAAACCGAGATCACGGGGCTTCGGGAGCGGGAGCTGACCCGGCTGCGGCGGGACCGGATCGGGTTCATGTTCCAGTCGTTCAACCTCATCCCGACGCTGACCGCCGCCGAGAACATCACCCTGCCGATGGACATCGCGGGCCGTGAACCCGATCAGGCGTGGCTCGATCAGGTGATCGACACCCTCGGGCTGCGCGCGAGGCTCGCGCACCGGCCCAGCCAGTTGTCCGGCGGCCAGCAGCAGCGCGTGGCGTGCGCGCGGGCGCTGGCCTCCCGGCCCGAGCTGATCTTCGCCGACGAACCGACCGGAAACCTCGACTCGCGGGCCGGTCTGGAGGTGCTGGGCTTTCTGCGCGGCGCGGTGGACGACCTGGGGCAGACCGTCGTCATGGTCACCCACGACCCCGGCGCCGCCGCCCACTCCGACCTGGTGCTCTTCCTCGCCGACGGGCGGATCGTGGACGAGCTGGCCCGGCCGACGGCGGAGCGGGTGCTGGAGCGGATGAAGCGGTTCGACGGCGCCCGCGGCACGGGCGCCGCACAGGAGGAGTGACCCGGTGCTCAAGGCGACCCTGAGGAGCTTCCTCGCGCACAAGGGGCGGCTCGCGCTGTCGGCGCTGGCCGTGGTCCTGTCCGTGGCGTTCGTCGCGGGCAGCCTGATCTTCTCCGACACCGTCACCCGTACGTTCGACCGGCTGTTCGCCTCCACCGCCGCCGATGTGAGCGTGCAGCCGAAGCGGGACCTTATGTCGGCGCGGGCGAGCGGCGCGGTGGGGGCCCTGCCCGCCGCGCTGCGCGAGAAGGTGGCGCGGGCCGACGGGGTGGCGGCGGCGCGCGCCGAGGTGCAGGTGCAGAACATCGTGGTGGTCGACCACCGCAACCGCTCCATCAGCCCGACCAACGGCGCGCCCACCCTCGCCGGCTCCTGGTACCCGACCCGGCACAGCCCGGTGGAGCTGACCTCCGGGCACGCCCCGCGCGGTCCCGGCGAGGCGCTGCTCGACGCCGACACGGCCGGCAAGAGGCACGTACGGATCGGCGACACGCTGACCGTGCAGGCGCAGCCCGGAACCTTCCCGGTGCGGGTCGTCGGGATCGCCACGTTCACCACGACCAACCCGGGCGAGGCGCTGCTCTTCCTGGACCCGGCGGTGGCCGGGCGCCGGCTCCTCGGTTCGGACGCGCGGGCCACCGGCATCTCGGTGGACGCGGCCCCGGGCGTCTCCGACGCGCAGCTCAAGCACCGGGTCGTCGCGGCGCTCGGCGCGGACGCGGCCGCCTACGACGTGAGGACCGCGAACGAGCAGGCCAAGTCGGCGGCGGCGAGCCTCGGCACGTTCCTGGACGTCGTCAAGTACGTCATGCTGGGCTTCGCCGGGGTCGCGCTCCTGGTCGGCGTCTTCCTGATCGTCAACACCTTCTCCATGCTGATCGCCCAGCGCACCCGGGAGCTGGGCCTGCTGCGCGCGCTGGGCGCCGACCGGACGCAGGTACGGCGCTCGGTGCTGACGGAGGCACTGCTGCTGGGCCTGGTCGGCTCGACGCTCGGCCTCGCGGCCGGGATCGGACTGGCGTACGGGCTGATCGGTCTGATGCGGACGTTCGGGATGGACCTGAACGCCGCGCAGATGGTGATCGGCTGGGGCACGCCCGTCGCCGCGTACCTCGTCGGGCTCGGTGTGACCTTCGTGGCCGCCTATCTGCCCGCCCGGCGCGCGGCGGCCGTCTCCCCCATGGCGGCTCTCGCGGACGCCGAGGTCGCCGGTGTGGGCAAGCCACTGCGGGCGCGGGCGATCGCCGGCGCGGCGGTCGGGGCGGTGGGCGCGGCGGCGTTGGCCGGGTGCGCGGCGGCCACGAGGACCGGGCCCGCCGCCGTACTGCTGGGCGTCGGTGTGGCGCTGACGCTGATCGCGACCGTGGTCGCCGGGCCACTGCTGGTGCGGCCGGTGATCCGGGTGCTGGGCGCGGGCTTCCCCGCGCTGTTCGGTCCGGTCGGCCGGATGAGCCAGCGCAACGCCCTGCGCAACCCCCGCCGTACCGGCGCCACGGCCGCCGCGCTGATGGTGGGCCTGGCCCTGGTGGGCGGGATGTCGGTGGCGAGCGCGTCCATGTCGGCGTCGTTCGACCAGCAGATCGACCGGCGCCTCGGCGCGGACTTCACGGTCCAGAACGCCAACTTCACCCCGTTCACCCGGCAGATCGCCGTCCGCGTGGCCGCGACCAGGGGGGCCGGGCTCGTCGTGGCGCAGCGGCTGACGCGGATCGAGGTACGGCTGCCCGACGGCGCCCGGGTCGAGACGGGCGCCGCCGGGTACGGCCCGGGACTTGACGACGTCGTGCACCTCTCCTACGCGAAGGGCGGCTCGGCGGCCGCGCTGGCCGACGGGCATCTCGCCCTGGACGCGAGCTTCGCCGAGGACCACGGGGTGCGGCTCGGCAGCGTGCTCCCGGTGCGGTTCCCGGGGGGCCGCCGGGCCGAGCTGCGGGTCGGCGCGCTCACCGAGCAGTCCACGACCGACGGCTTCGGCAACCAGGGCGGCGTCTTCTTCGGCCTCGGCACGCTGGAGCGGTACGCGCCCGGCGGGCAGGACTCCGTGCTGTACGTGAACGCCGCTCCCGGCACGAAGCCGCAGGACCTGCGCCCCCGGCTGGAGCAGGCGCTCAAGCCGTTCCCGCAGGTCCAGGTGCGCGACCAGAGCGACTACAAGCAGCTGGTGCACGACCAGATCAGTGTGCTGCTGTACCTGGTGTACGCCCTGCTGGGCCTGGCGATCGTCATCGCGGTGCTCGGTGTGGTCAACACCCTTGCCCTGTCGGTGGTGGAGCGCACCCGGGAGATCGGACTGCTGCGCGCGATCGGGCTGGGGCGGCGGCAGTTGCGGCGGATGATCCGGCTGGAGTCCGTGGTGATCGCGGTGTTCGGCGCCGTGCTCGGGCTCGTCCTCGGCCTGGTGTGGGGCGTGTGCATGCAACAGGTACTGGCGCTGCGCGGGTTGACGGCGTTCGCGATCCCCTGGGGCACCGTCGTGGCGGTGTTGATCGGCTCCGCGGTGGTGGGTGTCGTAGCCGCCCTGCTGCCGGCGCTGCGGGCGTCGCGCATGAACGTGCTGGCGGCGATTGCCCACGAGTGACGGCCCACGCGCACGCCGGAACGGATGTGATGCAATGTCAGCCGAGGGGGAGAATTCGCTTCAGGTCGAGGAGACTTCATGCCGCGCCCGTTCCGCTTCGGGGTCAACATGCTCACGCCCGCGTCCGCGGCCGAGTGGCGCGCGAAGTGCCGTCGCGCCGAGGAGCTGGGCTACGACGTGATCCTCGTCCCCGACCATCTCGGCTGGGTGGCGCCCTTCCCCGCGCTGGTCGCGGCGGCGCAGGCGACCGAGCGGGTCCGGGTCGGCACGCTCGTGCTCAACGCGGGTTTCCACAACCCGACGCTGCTGGCCCGGGAGGTGGCGACCACGGACGCGCTCACCGGCGGGCGCCTCGAACTCGGCCTCGGCACCGGCTATGTGCAGGAGGAACACGAGGCGGCCGGGCTGCCCTTCGGCTCCCCGGGGGAGCGGGTGGACCATCTGCGGCGCACCGTCGAGGAGTTGAACCGGCTGCTCGGCTCCCCGGAGTACCAGCCGCGCCCGGAGCAGGACCGGGTGCCGCTGCTGATCGGCGGCAACGGCGACCGGATGCTGCGGCTGACCGCCGAGCACGCCGACATCGCCGCCTTCCCGGGCGCCCGGACGGGAAACACGGGGTCGCTCCAACCGCTCACCGCCGATGAGCTGGACGAACGGGTAGGACGCTACCGGGAGTTGGCGAGTGGCCGGGCGGAGCCCGCCGAGCTGAGCCTGCTGATCCAGCAGGTCGCCGTCACCGACGACCCCGAGTCGGCGCTGAAGCCGGTGCTGGAGCGGCGGCCGGACCTGACCCTGGAGACCATGCTGGAGCTGCCCGTCATGCTGGTGGGTCCGCTGGAGGACGTCGTGGCGAGGGTCAGGGCGCAGCGCGAGCGGTACGGATTCACCAACCTGACCGTCCTGGAGCCCCAGATGGAGGCGTTCGCGCCGGTGATCGAGCGGCTGCGCGCCGAGTCCGCATGATGGAAACCCCGGCGCGCGGGGCACGGCCGCGATCAAGGTGGCGGCATGGACGAGTTGCGCATACGCCCCGCCGCCCCCGCTGACCTCGACGCCGTGCTCGCGTTCTGGCGGACGGCCGCCGAGGGTACGAGCATCAGCGACGACCGCGCCGGCGTGGAGCACCTGCTGGCGCGCGACCCGGAGGCGCTGGTCCTGGCCGAGCGGGACGGCGAGCTGGTCGGCACCGTGATCGCGGGCTTCGACGGCTGGCGCTGCCATCTCTACCGGCTCGCGGTGGCTCCCCAGCGGCGGCGGCAGGGCATCGCGACGGCCCTGCTGGCCGCCGCCGAGGAGCGCTTCGTGCGCCTCGGCGGACGGCGCGCCGACGCGATGGTGCTGGTGCGCAACGAGCGGGCGCGGCACGCGTGGAGCGCCGCCGGGTACGGGCCCCAGGAGCAGTGGCGGCGCTGGGTCAAGCCGCTCACCGACCTGGTCGGCTGAGTTGTCCACAGGGCCCGGGGGTTGCTTTGCCCATCCTTTACCCTGGAGGGAGCACTCGGTTCTCTGTGAAAGGTAGTGAGCGTCCGCCCATGGGCGAGCCCCCCGGCCCGCGACACCGCGCGTCCCGTCGTCCCCTGTCCGATCATGGGACGGGGGTGACCCGATGACCGAAGTGCTGCTCCTTCTGGTGGCGATCCTGCTGTCACTGGCCTGCGGCGCGTTCGTGGCGGCGGAGTTCTCGCTGACCACGGTCGAGCGCGGCGAGCTGGAGCGGGCCGCCCGGCGCGGCGAGCGCGGCGCCGCGGGCGCCCTGAAGGCCGTACGGAACCTGACCTTCCAGCTTTCCGGCGCCCAGCTCGGCATCACCGTCACCAACCTGGTCGTCGGTATGCTCGCCGAACCCTCGATCGCCGGGCTGCTCGCCGGGCCGTTCCGGGCCCTGGGGCTGTCGGGCGGCGCGGCGCATTCGGCCGCGTTGGTGCTCGGCACCGCGCTGTCCACGGTGTTCCTGATGGTCGTCGGCGAGCTGGTGCCCAAGAACTGGGCGATCTCCTCGCCGCTGGCCGTGGCCAAGAAGGTGGGCACCCCGCAGCGCTTGTTCAGCGCCGCCTTCCGGCCCTTCATCGCCCAGCTGAACAACACGGCCAACCATGTCGTGCGCCGGCTCGGCTTCGAGCCCGCCGAGGAGCTGGCCTCCGCGCGCGGACCGCAGGAGCTGGCCGCGCTCGCCCGGCACTCCGCCAAGGAGGGCGCGCTGGAGGCGGACACCGCCGAGCTGTTCGTGCGGACGCTGAACCTGGCCGACCTGACGGCGGAGAACGTGATGACCCCGCGCGTCCAGGTCATCGCCCTGGACGAGCAGGCGACCTGCGAGGACGTGGCCAACGCGACCCGGGCGACGGGCCTGTCCCGCTTCCCGGTCTACCGGGGCGGCCTGGACTCGGTCGTCGGCACCGTCCACATCAAGGACGTCCTGGCGGTGCCCGCCGAGCACCGGCGCCACCGCCGCGTCTCGCACCTGATGCGGGAGCCGCTGCTGGTGCCCGAGTCCCTCACCGTCGACCGGCTCCTCGACCGGCTGTCCGGCCTCCGGACCATGGCCGTCGTCATAGACGAGTACGGCGGCACGGCGGGCGTGGCGACCCTGGAGGACATCGTGGAGGAGGTCGTCGGCGAGGTGCGTGACGAGCACGACCCGCACGAGACGCCCGACCTCGCCCCGGCCGGTGCGGACGAGAGCGGCCGGGCCCTGTACTCGGCCGACGGCGCCGCCCGCACCGACCAGCTCGCGCGCGTCGGACTGCGGGTGCCCGACGGACCGTACGAGACCCTGGCCGGGCTGGTCGCGACCGAGCTGGGCCGGATACCCGAGGTGGGCGACCGGGTCGAGATCGCGGGCTGGCGCCTGGACGTGGTGGACGCCTCGGGCCACCGCGCCGCCCGGGTGCTGCTGCACGCGCCCCTGGACGACGAGCGCGACGAGACGACGGAGGGAGCGCGATGACCGCCGTACAGCTTCTCATCGGTCTGGCCACCCTCGTGGTCAACGCCTTCTTCGTGGCCGGTGAGTTCGCGCTGATCTCGGTGCGCCGCTCGCAGATCGAGCCGCTCGCGCAGGACGGCGACCGGCGGGCGAAGAGCGCGCTGTGGGGCCTGGAGCACGTCTCCGCGCTGCTGGCCACCGCCCAGCTCGGCATCACGCTGTGCACGCTGGTCCTCGGTGTGGTCGCCGAGCCCGCCATCGCGCATCTGCTGGAGCCGGTGTTCCACGCCGTGGGCGTGCCGCTGGGCGTGGGCCATGTGGTGTCGTTCGTGATCGCGCTGACCCTCGCGACGTATCTGCACATGCTGCTGGGCGAGATGGTGCCCAAGAACATCTCGCTCGCGGAGCCGGTGCGCGCGGCGCTGCTGCTCGGACCGCCGCTGGTCGCGCTGTCCCGGGCGTTGCGCCCGGTGATCTTCACGGTGAACGCCTTCGCCAACGGGCTGCTGAAGCTGCTGCGGGTGGAGGCCAGGAACGAGGTCACGGCGACCTTCACGGACACCCAGCTCGCCGAGATCGTCAAGGACGCGAGCGAGGCGGGCCTGATCGACGACCGGGCGCAGGAGCGGCTGCACGACGCCCTGGAGCTGGGCAGCCGTCCGGTGCAGGACGTGGTGGTGCCGTTGGAGCGGGTGGTGTACGCGCGGGTGGGCGTGACCCCCGAGCAGTTGGAGCGGCTGTCGGCGGAGTCGGGGTTCTCGCGGTTCCCGGTGGTCGACGAGGCCCGCAGGATCGTGGGGTATCTGCACGTCAAGGACGCGTTGGACGCCGCCCCGCGGCAGGCGCCGTTCGAGCTGCGGGACATGCGGCCCATCGCGCGGGTGCGGGCGGGCACGCCGCTGGACGACGTGCTCACGGCGATGCGGGGCAGCCGCACCCATGTGGCCGCCGTGCTGGGCGAGGACGGGCGGCTGGCGGGGCTCGTGACCATGGAGGACGTGCTGCGGGAGCTGTTCGGGCAGCCGGCCTGAGCACGCGTGCTCTCGGGATTCCTCCGGTTCCCCGAGATTTCCCGGGTTTTCCCGCGCTTCCCCCCGGTTCTCCACACCGACCGACCGACGGGTATGGAGCCGGGATACCATCGCTGTCGCCATGCAGACGAATCCCACTTCCCCCCCGTACACCAGCCTGGTCGCGGTCGGCGACTCCTTCACCGAGGGCATGTCGGACCGGCTGCCCGACGGCTCCTACCGGGGCTGGGCGGACGTGCTTGCCGCGCGGATGGCGGCGAGCGCCCCTGGCTTCCGATACGCCAATCTCGCCGTGCGCGGCAAGCTGATCGGGCAGATCGTCGACGAGCAGATCGACCTGGCGGCGGCCATGAACGCCGACGTGGTGACCCTGGTCGGCGGCCTCAACGACACTCTGCGGCCCAAGTGCGACATGGGCCGGGTGCGCGGGCTGCTGACCGAGGCGGTCGAGCGGCTGGCCCCCTCCTGCAAGCACCTGGTGCTGATGCGCAGCCCCGGCCGCCGGGGCCCGGTCCTGGAGCGCTTCCGGCCGCGCATGGAGGAGCTGTTCGCCATGGTGGACGAGCTGGCCGCCCGGCACGGCGCGCTGGTGGTCGACCTCTACGGCGCCCCCGCCCTCGGCGACCCCCGGCTGTGGGACGTGGACCGGCTGCATCTGACGGCCGAGGGGCACCGCCGGGTGGCCGAGGCGGTCTGGCAGACGCTCGGCTACGAGCCCGAGGACACCGAGTGGCGGGTACCGATGCCGGCCACCGCGCCGCCGGCCTGGCTGGACCGCCGGGTGGCGGACGTCCGGTTCGCCCGGCAGCACCTGCTGCCCTGGATAGGCAGGCGGCTGACCGGCCGGTCCTCCGGGGACGGCCGGACGGGCGCCCAGGTCAGCGCTGAGCTGGGCAAAGCCTTCTGGGTCACCCCTGCGGACCACACAAACCCCGGCCCTGTGACGGACTGGCGACAAGTGGAGCCCTGACCCGGAGCCCCGCCCGGCTCCCCTGCCCCGGTGCTCATGGTGTCTCTGGCACCGAGGTCCTGGCCGGGCTGGAGACGGGCGGCGTCCCCGGTGGTGACCGCGCTCGCCGTGCACGAGGCGCTGTGCGTGATCGACCGGGAGCAAGGCGGTGCCGATGCCCTCGCGGCCGAGGGCATCTCGCTTTCATCGCTCCTGAACGGCAGCGGACCGGCGGTCACTCCGTCGCGTGCGTCTCGGTGACGGCGACGCGGGTGGAGGACTCGTCGACGATGCCCTTGTCCTCGGTGAAGGCGGCGACGAGGGACCGCCAGGCGATGTTGCTGACCGAGCGGGGCAGACCGCGGGGCGATCTCGTTCCCCACGGCCGGTCTCGGCAGCTGGCGCCCGCACCTGGCGCGACGGGCCGGGCCGGCGGCTCGTATGTCCAGCCGCTCAGGTCTGGCACTGCGCCGTTCCGGCGGTGGACCAGCCGCTCCAGCCACTCCCGGCGGCACGGGCGTGTACGCGGATCTCGACCCTCACGGGGCCGCACACCCGGGTCGAGCTTCCCACCTCCGTGGGCCCGACGGTCTCACCCGCCGGGAGATAGGTGCGACCGCTGCCCAACTTCACCCAGTGACCACCGGAGACGACACGGAAGAACGCCTCATAGGAGACGTTCGCCGCCCTTGGCCCCGTGTTGCGCAGCTTGACGTGCGCCGTGATCTCCCGGGTGTAGATCTTGCCCTCCTTTCCGCGTTGGGCGCTGATGCAGCCGTTGACGGCGACCCGGCCGGTCGACACACCACCGCCGCAGGCGACTGCCGCGGCGTGAGCGTTCGCCGGAACGGTCAGCATGGCGAGCGCCGCCACACCCAGGACCGTCCCTGTCTGCCTCATCTTCACGACTCTGCTCCCTTCGAGCCTGATTGCCCCGAAAGAACCATGACGTGTCGGGACGTCAGCGGCAGCAGCTCGTCGAGTTCTTCACTCCAACGGAAGCGGACGAGGCCCTCCGGTCGAGTCGCGCACGCCACGGTGTCCGGCTGGGCCGCAGCGATCCCGTCGGCGCCGGCGCCGACGGTCACGATCGACATCTGAACTCCCCATGTCGGGGACGTGGCTTCGAGACAGAACCACCTGCTGTCAAGGGCCTCACGTCTTCGTCGGGAGCTTGCCGGCCACGCCTCGCGGCGGTGGGGCACAAGGCGTGCCACACGGCCTCAAGTTTCGATGAACTTTCGAAAACTATTCGTTGACTGCCGCTCTGAGCGGAGCGCATACTCTCGATCGACCCGAACCTCCCCGTAACGGAAACGACTCCGTACGGTTACGCCCGTCCACCTGGCACGTCCACACGAACATGCCTGGAGCCGGGAAGTACGAGCGGCAGTGATCGTCGCGGACGCGTGTGCGCGTGTCCAAGTCTCACTGCCGCCGCGGCCCGCCGACCTGCCGCTCGAACACCCAGATCAGCGCACATGCAGGGTTTTCGACGGTCAACAGGACCATTAGTTTGCGCAAATTTTCGCAGTATTGTGTCTATGACGAGAGGTCAGGAAGTCCCCGGATGACGAGGAACACACGCGGCGCGACGGCTGTCGCGATCGGCTTGGGCATCGCACTGGCGGCCACCGGCTGCGCCGGCGGCGGCGACACCGGCAGCGACGGTGGTTCGTCCGGCGGCAAGGTCACGTTGACCGTCTGGGAGAACGCACAGCCTGGGCCCGGTGAGGAGTACTGGAAGGCCGCCGCGAAGGAGTACCACTCGCTGCATCCGAACGTCACGATCAAGATCCAGGCGATCCAGAACGAGGACTTCGACGGCAAGTTGCAGACCGCGCTCAACTCGGGCTCGGCGCCGGACATCTTCCTGCAGCGCGGTGGCGGCAAGATGCAGGCCATGGTCGACGCCGGCCAGGTCCAGGCACTGAGCCTCACCGCCACCGACAAGGCCGACGCGGGCGCGGCGGCTGTCGCCGGCTATTCGATCGACGGCAAGGTCTACGCCATGCCCGTCGACACGCAGCCCGAGGGCATCTACTACAGCAAGGACCTGTTCGGGAAGGCCGGCATCACCGCGCCGCCGACGACGATGGACGAGCTTGAGGCCGATGTCGCGAAGCTGAAGAAGACCGGCGTCGCGCCGATCGCGGTCGGAGCCAAGGACGCCTGGCCGGCCGCGCACTGGTACTACAACTTCGCTCTGCGCGAGTGCAGCCAGGACACCATGACGAAGGCCGGCAAGGAGCTCAAGTTCACCGATCCGTGCTGGACCAAGGCCGGCGAGGACCTGGCGTCCTTCCTCAAGGTCGACCCCTTCCAGAAGGGTTTCCTGACGACCTCGTCGCAGCAGGGTGCCGGGTCGTCGGCCGGCATGGTCGCGAACCACAAGGCGGCCATGGAGCTGATGGGCAACTGGCAGCCGGGCGTGTTCGCCAGCCTGACCCCGGACAAGAAACAGCTTCCCGACCTGGGCTGGTTCCCCTTCCCCGCCGTGGCCGGCGGCCAGGGCAGTCCGACGGCCATCATGGGTGGTCTCGACGGATACTCGCTGTCCAGGAACGCGCCGAAGGAAGCCCTCGGCTTCCTTCGGTTCCTTGTGACGAAGGATCAGCAGAAGGCCTACGCCAAGGCCTTCTACACGATCCCGGTGAACAAGGACGCCCAGGAGGTCGTCACCGACTCCTACAACGTCTCGGCGCTGCGGGCCTTCAACAAGGCCGCCTACTCCATGCAGTTCCTCGACACCATGTACGGCCAGAACGTCGGCAACGCCATGAACACCGCCGTCGTGAACCTGCTGGCCGGCAAGGGCACCGCCGCGGACATCGCCAAGGACACCGACGCCGCCGCCGCGAAGGGCTGAGTAAGCAGACCATGAGCAAGACCCTGGGTACTGACACGGCCACCGGCCGCCGGTCGCAGGGCACGCTCGGAGCCGGGGACACGGCCGCATCCGCGTCCCCGGCTTCGCTGCGAGCGGCCGCGCGCCGCCGCGGCCGTGCCAAGAAGCGGCTTGAGATCGCGGTCCTGTCCGGACCGGCGATTATCATGTTCCTGACATTCGTGATCTTCCCGGTGGCACTCGCCGCGTTCTACGGCTTCTACCGGTGGAAGGGCTACGGGGCGCCCACCGACTGGGTCGGCCTGGACAACTACAAGCTGATCCTCACCGACCCGGCGTTCCAGGAAGTCCTCCAGCACAACTTCCTGATCCTGGTGCTCTCCCTGGTCATCCAGGGCCCGCTGGCGATCGCCCTCGCGCTCCTGCTCAACCAGAAGATCCGCGGCCGCTCGGTCATCCGCGTCCTGATCTTCGTGCCCTACGTGGTCTCCGAGGTCATCGTCGGAATCGGCTGGAGTCTGATGCTCCAGACCAACGGCGCCGTCAACGACCTCCTGGAGCACATCGGCCTGGGCTCGCTGGAGGCGGACTGGCTCTCCGACCCGAAGCTGGCCATCTGGACGCTGATGGGCATCATCTCCTGGAAGTACATCGGCTTCGCGGTGATTCTGATGCTCGCCGGCCTTCAGTCGATACCCGACGAGCTCTTCGAGGCCGCCCAGATCGACGGCGCCTCCTACTGGCAGATCCAGCGCCGCATCACGCTGCCGCTGCTGGGGCCGACGATCCGTATCTGGGCGTTCTTGTCGATCATCGGCTCGCTGCAGTTGTTCGATCTCGTCTACATCATCTGGGGCCCGTACATCTCGGCCACCGCGGGCACCTCAAGCATGGCGATCTACATGGTCGCCCAGGGCCGCAATGCGGGCAACTTCGGCTACGGCAGCGCCATCGCGGTCGTGATGTTCCTCGTCTCGCTCCTCGTCGCGCTCGTCTACCAGCGCTTCGTCCTGCGCCGCGACCTCCGGGGCGCCGTCACCGAAGGAGCCGCCTGATGAGCGCGACGACCGCCGACTCCTGGTCTTCCTCCGCCACCCGGCCGAACGCACCCACCGACCGTCGCGACAAGCCGCAGAAGTGGGGCAGTCCCCTCACCTACTTCATCGCGCTGCTCTTCATCGGGGTCTGCGTCGCACCCGTGCTCTACATCGTGCTCGGCGGGTTCCGGACCAACGCGCAGATCACCACGGATCCGGCCGCCCTGCCGCACCCCTGGGTCCTCACCAACTACGCCGACATCCTGGCGTCGAGGAGGTTCTGGGGCGAATTCGCCAACTCCGTCATCGTCGCCCTCGTGAGCACCCTCGGCATCGTCGTCCTCGGCCTGATGGTCAGCTTCGTGATCGCGCGCTACGACTTCAGGCTCAAGGGCGCGATGTACTCACTGTTCGCCGCCGGCCTGATGTTCCCGATGGTCATCGCGATCACCCCGCTGTACATCGTCATCAAGAACATCGGCCTCGTCGACAACCTGTTCGGCATCATCGTCCCGCAGATCGCCTTCGGCCTCCCGACGACCGTCATCATCCTGGTGCCGTTCCTGCGAGCCATTCCCCACGAGATCGAGGAGGCCGCCGCGATCGACGGAACGAGCCGACTCGGGTTCTTCTTCCGCATGGTGGTCCCGCTGTCCCTGCCCGGCGTGGTGACCGTCGGTGTCCTCGCGTTCATCGGCAGCTGGAACAACTACGTCCTGCCCCTGTACATCCTCAACTCGGACGCGAACTACACCCTGCCGCTCGGCGTCCAGGCGTTCTCCTCACAGTACTCCCAGGACACCGCGAAGGTTCTCGCGTTCACCTCCCTGGCCATGCTGCCCGCGCTCGTCTTCTTCTCGATCTTCGAAAAGCGGATCGTCGGCGGGCTCACCGGCGCTGTGAAGGGCTGAAACCGGCACCGGGACCGCATCGACCGTCTCACGCCCGCCCCTGCCGTGCCTCCGGCAGGGGCAGGCCGCTGACGGGTGGCACCGCTTTGGCCGCGGCACGTCCCGCGCCACCCCTTGGAAAGGATCCCCACCTTGCCCCGCGCCCACATCGAGCTCGACCAGCTGGCCGTCATCGCTCCTGTCCGACGCCGCACCTTCGGCTCGTTCGTCGAGCACCTCGGCCGTTGCGTGTACACGGGGCTCTACGAGCCGGAGCACCCCAGCGCGAACGACGACGGGTTCCGCATGGACGTCGTCGGACTCGTCAGGGAGCTCGGCAGCACGACCATCCGCTACCCGGGTGGCAACTTCGTCTCCGGCTTCCGCTGGGAGGACTCGATCGGCCCGCGCGAGAAGCGTCCGGTGCGCCGGGACCTCGCCTGGCACTCGCTCGAATCGAACCAGGTCGGGCTCGACGAGTTCGCCAAGTGGCTCAAGCTCACCGACTCCGAGCTGATGCTGGCGGTCAACGTCGCCACGCGGGGCATCCTGCCCGCCCTGGACCTGCTTGAGTACGCCAACCACCCGTCCGGCACGGCGCTGTCCGACCTGCGCGTCGCCAACGGCACACCGGAGCCGCACAACGTGCGCATGTGGTGCCTCGGCAACGAGATGGACGGGCCGTGGCAGACCGGCTTCATGACGGCGGACGACTACGGCAAGATCGCCGCCCGCACCGCCGCCGCGATGAAGATGGCCGACAAGGACCTCGAACTCGTCGTCTGCGGCTCCTCCGGGTCCGACATGCCGACATTCGGCGACTGGGAACGGACGGTGCTGGAGCACAGTTACGACCATGTCGACTACGTCTCGTGCCATGCGTACTACCAGGAGCACGACGGCGACCTCGGCTCCTTCCTCGCCTCGGCGACGGACATGGACTACTTCATCGACACCGTCGTCGCGACCGCCGACCACGTGGGGAACAAGAGACGCTCGAACAAGAAGATCAACATCTCGTTCGACGAGTGGAACGTCTGGTACCTCAAGGAGCATCAGGAGTCCCAGGAGGCCGACGACGAATGGCGCCACGCCCCTCGGCGACTTGAGGACGTGTACACGGTGGCGGACGCCGTCGTCGTCGGCAACCTCCTGATGACGCTCCTCAAGCGCAGCGACCGCGTCACCTCGGCATCGCTCGCGCAGCTCGTCAACGTGATCGCGCCGATCATGACCGAGCCCGGCGGCCCGGCCTGGCGGCAGACGACCTTCTATCCCTTCTCGATCACGAGCCGGCTCGCTTCCGGCGAGGTGATCCGGCCCGTGATCGAGGCGCCGACGTACAGGACTGCGCGCCATGGCGAGACATCCGTCATCGACGCCGTCGCGACCGTCGACGAGGACCGGGCGGCGGTCTTCCTCGTCAACCGCGACCTCCAGGAGGCCGCGCAGGTGACGATCGGCGTACGCGGCCTCGGGTCGTCGCGCGTCGGCGAGGCGGTCACGCTCGCCGACTCCGACGTGTACGCGAAGAACACGCTCGCCGAGCAGCGACGGGTGACCCCGTCCGCGAACAAGAGCGCGACACTCGCCGACGGTGTGCTCACGATCGAGCTGCCACCGGTGTCGTGGACGGCGATCGCCCTCCACCGAGCGACGACACGAGGCGGACGGCGACACGAAGCAGACCCGGCGCCGCGCTCGGCCTGAACCCGCCGAGGCGCTCGACGGTTCGAAGGGACACATTCTGTGCGTACGTACGACAACCCTGTGATCAGCGGATTCCACCCCGATCCGAGCGTGTGCCGAGTCGGTGGCGACTACTACCTGGTGTGCTCCAGCTTCGAGTACTTCCCCGGGCTGCCGCTCTTCCACAGCAAGGACCTCGTGCACTGGGAACTCGTCGGCAACGTGCTCGACCGGCCCGGGCAACTACCGCTGCCCCTCCCCGGCGCCAAGGCGTCCGGCGGCCTCTACGCCCCCACGATCCGCCACCACGAGGGACGTTACTGGGTCATCAACACCAACATCGACGGCGGCGGCACCTTCGTCGTCTCGGCCGAGCGGCCCGAGGGGCCGTGGAGCGACCCGGTGTGGATCGACCTGCACGGGATCGACCCCGATCTGGCGTGGGAGGAGGACGGCACCTGCTGGTGCGCCTTCTCCGGGCCCGGGGGCGGCATCAACATGGCCAGGATCGACCCGGTCGAGGGGGAGGTGCTGGAGGGCCCGTTCGCCACGTGGTCGGGCAGCGGCCTCAAGTTCCCCGAGGCGCCCCATCTCTACCGCATCGGCGACTGGTGGTACCTGCTGATCGCGGAAGGCGGCACCGAACGCGGCCACAGCGTGTCCATAGCCCGCGGCCGTTCGCCGCGCGGCCCCTGGGAAGGCGCGCCCGCCAACCCCCTGCTGTCCCACAGCGGCACCGCCCGCTCCATCCAGAACACCGGCCACGCCGATCTGGTGGAGGCCCCCGACGGGAGTTGGTGGATGGTGCTGCTCGGCGTCCGGCCCCGCGGCTTCACGCCCGACGTGCACGTGCTCGGCCGCGAGACGTTCCTGACCCCCGTGGAGTGGGACGAAGACGGCTGGCCCGTCGTCGCGCCCGTTCCCGAGAGCCACCCGGCGCCGGGCGGTGCCTGGCACCCCGTTCCGGCCCTGCCCGCCCGCGACGACTTCGACGAGTCCGCCCTCGCCCCGTACTGGATCTCGCCGTTCACCCGCCCCGAGGACTCCTGGTCGCTCACCGAGCGCCCTGGATGGCTGTCCCTCAGGGCCACCGGCGCCACCCTCGACCGCCCCGGGTACACCTTCGTCGGCCGCCGCCAGCAGCACCACGACTGCCGCGTCACCGTTGCGATCGACCCTGGTACGGGACGCGGCGGCCTCAGCGTGCGCCAGGACGAGGCCCACCACTTCGAGATGGAGGTCGGCGACGGAGAGGTCGGCGTCATCGCCCGGATCGGTCCGCTGCGCCAGACCGTCGCCGGCCGACCGGTTCCGTCCGGGACGCTCACCCTCACCGTCGAGATCCGGACGTCGGATCTTGTGCCCGCCTCGCCCGAACTCACCGACGGCGGGACCACCGGCCCCGACACCATCGCCTTCTGGCTCGGCGATCCCGACGCCGCGGACGCCCACCCACTCGTCGAACTGGACGGGCGCTACCTGTCCGCCGAGGTCGCCTGCGGCTTCACCGGTCGCGTCATCGGCATGTACGCCACCGAGGGCGTGGTCTCCTTCGACTGGTTCGAGTACGCCCCGGCCCAGGCGCCCCCCGCGTGACGCTCGGCGTTCGGCCGCGTGCGACACCTGCGGCCGCGCGGGTCCGCACGCCGCATGCCGCGCGCCCCGTGCGGGCGTCGCACGCGGCATGCCCGGACCGCCGGCGAACCGCCGCGAAGCCCTCGTCCGCGGCCGGCTCAGGTGCGGGCCGCTTCCCACCCGCCGTCCTGAACCGCCTCCTCGCTGGATAGCCTGTGCTCATGTCCCCCCGACCCCTCGGATCGCGCCCGACGTTGTCATTGGTCGCCGAGACCGCCGGCACGAGCGTGCCCACCGTGTCCAAGGTGCTGCGAGGCGGAACCGACGTCTCGGCCGAGACGCGCGCGAAGGTCATGGAAGCCGTGCGAGCCGTCGGCTACACCCGCCGAGGCGGGGCCAAGATCGAAAGCGTGCGGGACGAGAGCGGCTTGTCCAACGTACTCACACTCGTGGTCACCCACTTCGAGGGGTCATGGGCGAATCTGGTGATAGCCGGGGTGGGGCGCGAGGCGGCAGCAGCAGGACTGGATGTCGTACTGACGCTCGCCGAGCCGCACAGCGACTGGGTGTCGCGGGTCCTGAGAAGGCGCAGCGTCGGCACCATCGGGACGCTGGTCGATCCCACCTCGCGGCAGTTCAACGCGCTCTTCGCCGCAGGCGTGCCCGTGGTGCTGATCGACCCGATGAGCACGCCGCCACCAGGGGTGGCAAGCGTCGGCGTGGCGAACTGGGACGGTGGCCGCATGGCCGGCGAGCATCTCCTGTCCCTCGGCCACGAGCGGATGGGGGTTGTCGCCGGCCATGCCCGTCATCTCTACAGCCGCGCACGGGTCGACGGTTTCCGCGCGGCAGCCGACACGGCACCCGCCGGCGGTGCCACGGTGTCCGTGGCCCATGGCGGATGGAATCGTGCCAAGGCGGCGGCCGCCACCCACACCCTGCTCGACAAGGACCCGGGGATCACGGCGATCTTCGCTTGCTCGGACCCCATGGCGCTCGGCGTCTACGACGCGCTGGGTGATCGAGGTCTGCGCGTTCCCGAGGACGTCAGCGTCATCGGCTTCGACGACCTGCCCGAGGCATACTGCGTCAGCCCCGGGCTGACGACCGTCAGGCAGCCCAGCACCGAATTGGGTGCGGCGGCGGTCAAGCTCCTGATCGATCTCTCCAGGAGCGAAGAGGGCGGCACCCGACGCCCCGCCCGCATGGAGTTGGCCACCGAGCTGGTCGTCCGCGCCTCCACCGGGCCCGCCCCGGCAGGCGCAGCGCCACGCCGATGACGCACACGGGTGTCGGGGAACCGGGGAGCACGTGCCCGCCCGTCCCGGACGGCGGAGGTCACACCGGCCGGTCCTCCGGGGACGGCCGGACGGGCGCCCGGGTCGGCGATGAGCCGGGCAAAGCCTTCCTGGCCCTGCTCGTCGTCGGGCGTGACCGGGGACGGGCGCCCGGCGAAGCGGCCGGAGGCGCCGCCGTACGAGGCGTACGGGTCTTGCGAGGGGCAGGCGTAGCGGGGCACGCGGGCTCTCGTAGTTTCCGACGAACACCCCGGTGGCGCTGAGCTGCACGAATCGCCAGTAGAATCCGGTTACGTGACTTCAGCGCCCGCCAAGCCCCGCATCCCGAACGTCCTCGCCGGACGCTACGCCTCCGCCGAGCTCGCCACGCTCTGGTCGCCCGAGCAGAAGGTGAAGCTGGAGCGGCAGCTCTGGCTCGCCGTGCTGCGGGCCCAGAAGGACCTCGGCATCGAGGTGCCGGACGAGGCGATCGCCGACTACGAGCGCGTCCTCGACACCGTCGACCTGGCCTCGATCGCCGAGCGCGAGAAGGTCACCCGGCACGACGTGAAGGCGCGGATCGAGGAGTTCAACGCCCTCGCCGGGCACGAGCACGTGCACAAGGGCATGACCTCCCGTGACCTCACGGAGAACGTCGAGCAGCTCCAGATCCGGCTGTCCCTGGAACTGATGCGCGACCGCACCGTGGCCGTACTCGCCCGCCTGGGCAAGCTGGCCGGCGAGTACGCCGAGCTGGTCATGGCCGGCCGCTCCCACAACGTGGCCGCGCAGGCCACCACCCTGGGCAAGCGCTTCGCGACCGCCGCCGACGAGCTGCTCGTGGCCTACGGCCGCGTCGAGGAACTGCTCGCCCGCTACCCGCTGCGCGGCATCAAGGGCCCGGTCGGCACCGCGCAGGACATGCTGGACCTGCTGGGCGGCGACGCGGCCAAGCTCGCCGAGCTGGAGCAGCGGATCGCCTCCCACCTGGGCTTCTCCCAGGCGTTCACCTCGGTCGGCCAGGTCTACCCGCGCTCGCTGGACTACGAGGCCGTCACCGCGCTGGTGCAGCTGGCGGCGGCGCCGTCCTCGCTGGCCAAGACGATCCGGCTGATGGCCGGCAACGAGCTGGTCACCGAGGGCTTCAAGCCCGGTCAGGTCGGCTCCTCGGCGATGCCGCACAAGATGAACACCCGCTCCTGCGAGCGCGTCAACGGCCTGATGGTGATCCTGCGCGGCTACGCCTCGATGACCGGCGAGCTGGCGGGCGACCAGTGGAACGAGGGCGACGTGTCCTGCTCCGTGGTGCGCCGCGTCGCGCTCCCGGACGCGTTCTTCGCGCTGGACGGCCTGCTGGAGACCTTCCTGACCGTCCTGGACGAGTTCGGCGCCTTCCCGGCCGTCATCGCCCGCGAGCTGGACCGCTACCTGCCGTTCCTCGCCACCACCAAGGTGCTGATGGGCGCCGTGCGCGCCGGGGTCGGCCGCGAGGTCGCGCACGAGGCGATCAAGGAGAACGCCGTCGCCACCGCGCTCGCCATGCGCGAGCAGGGCGCCGAGCGCAACGACCTGCTGGACAAGCTCGCCGCCGACGAGCGCCTCCCGCTGGACCGCGAGCGGCTGGCGGCGCTGATGGCCGACAAGCTCTCCTTCACGGGCGCCGCGGCCGACCAGGTCGCAGTGGTCGTCGGCCGGATCGAGGAGATCGTCAAGCAGCGCCCGGAGGCCGCCGGCTACACCCCCGGGGCGATCCTCTGACCCCGCGTCCCACCAAGGCGGACCTGGAGGCCGCCCGCGACCGTCTCGTCCCGGACGTGGTCGCGGGCGGCCTCCGCGTGCTCTTCTGCGGCATCAACCCCGGCCTGATGACGGCCGCAACCGGCCATCACTTCGCCCGCCCCGGCAACCGGTTCTGGCCGGTGCTGCACCTGTCCGGCTTCACCCCGAGGCTGCTGAAGCCGGCCGAGCAGGCGGACCTGCTGTCGTACGGCCTCGGCATCACCAACGTCGTGGCCCGCGCGACCGCGCGGGCGGACGAGCTGACCGCCGAGGAGTACACCGAGGGCGGCCGGCTGCTGACCGCGAAGGTACGGGATCTCGCACCGCGTTGGCTCGCGGTGGTCGGGGTGACCGCCTACCGCGCCGCCTTCGCCGACCGCACCGCCCGGGTGGGGCCGCAGGAGCGGACCATCGGGGACACCCGGATCTGGGTCCTGCCCAACCCCAGCGGGCTGAACGCGCATTGGACGGCGGCGACGATGGCGGAGGAGTTCGCGCGGCTGCGGCTGGCCACGGAGAGCTAGCTCACGCGTCCCTGCGGTCGACCGCCCAGGCGCCCGCGAGCAGGGCCGCCGCCGTCCACAGGGCGCAGACCGCGAGGCCGGTCCAGGGGCCGAGCGGGCCGTCCCAGGTGCTGTGCAGGACGACCTGGCCCGCGCGGTCGGGCAGGAAGTCGGCGATGCCCGAGGACATGTCGCCGATCACGAAGGACACGATCAGCAGGAACGGGATCAGGATCGACAGGGTCGCGACACCGCTGCGCAGCACGGCGGTGAGGCCCGCCGCGAACAGCGCCATCAGCGTGAGCTGAAGGCCGCAGCCGACGGCGCCGCGCAGTCCCTGGACCCAGCTCGGTCCCTCGGCGCCGAGGACGGCCTTGCCGGCCAGCAGGGTCACCGCTCCCGTGAGCAGTCCGACGGCGAGCGCGGGCAGGGCGATCGCGGTGGCCTTGGCGGCGAACCAGCGCGGCCGGTCCGGGGTGGCCGCCAGCGTCAGCCGCAGCGCCCCGCCCCGGAACTCCGCCGCCACGGCCGTCGTACCGAAGGCGATGGCGGCGATCTGTCCGAAGCCGACACCGAAGAACGCCGAGAACAGCGGGTCGGGGTCGTTCTGGTCGGGGGACGCGGAGGCGAGCGCGGAGAAGGCGGCCGTGACGAGGACGACCGCGGCCAGGGAGCCGACGAGGGAGCGCAGGGTGCGGATCTTGATCAGCTCGGCGTGCAGGACCGGGATGAAGGGCATGGTCAGGCCTCCTGGGGCTGGGCGGTGAACTCCGCCTCGGCGGCGGTCAGATCGAGGTAGGCCTGCTCCAGGGTGCCTTCCCTGGCGGCCAGTTCGAGCACGGGGACGCCCGCCTCGGACAGCAGACGCCCGAGGTCCTCGGCGCGGGTGTGCCGTACCGTCCAGGCGCCGTCCTCGTGCCGGGTGGCGTCGTGACCGTGCCGGGCGAGCAGGTCGCCGAGCGCGCCGGCGTCGGTGCTGCGGACCCTCACCTCGGGCTGGACGCGGGCGTCGATGAACTCCTGGACGGGGGTGTCGGCGAGGAGGCGGCCTCGGCCGAGGATCACCAGGTGGTCGGCGAAGGCGGCGGTCTCGTTCATCAGATGGCTGGAGACGAGGACGGTGCGGCCGTCGGCGGCGAGGCCGCGCAGCAGGGTGCGGATCCAGACGATGCCCTCGGGGTCCAGGCCGTTGGCGGGCTCGTCCAGGAGGATCACCTCGGGATCGCCCAGCAGGGCCGCCGCGATGCCGAGCCGCTGGCGCATGCCGAGCGAGTAGGTGCCCACCCGGCGCCGGGCCACCTCGGCGAGGCCCGTCTGTTCGAGGACCGTGTCGACCCGGGCGCCGGGGATGCGGTTGCTCGCCGCGAGGGCCCGCAGATGGTCGCGGGCGGTGCGGGAGCCGTGCGCGGCGCCGGCGTCCAGCAGGGCGCCCACCCGGCGCAGCGGCTCGGGGAGTTCGGCGTACGCCAGGCCGCCGAGGGTGGCGGTGCCCGAGGTGGGGCGGTCGAGGCCGAGGACGAGGCGCATGGTGGTGGACTTGCCCGCGCCGTTGGGGCCGAGGAATCCGGTGACGCGGCCGGGGCGGACGGTGAAGGTCAGGTGGTCCACGGCCCGCCGGGCGCCGTACTCCTTGGTCAGGTCGCGTACGTCGATGCTGGTCATGGCTTCAGCCTGGTGGGGTGCGGGAGTCGGCGCCTCCCCCGCCGGTGGAGATCCTCTCCCCCGTGCGGGGGAGGCCCGTTGTCGGTGGCGGGTGCGACGATGTCCGCATGGTCCGCCTCCTGCGCCCGTTGCTGCGCGGGACGACGTACACACGGCTGCTGCACCTGTGGGTGCCCATGCTGGTGGAGAGCCTGTGGCTCTTCATCGGTCCGGCGCACCCCTGGGTGCCCGCTCTGGTACTCGTCCCGCTCGGCCTGCTGCCGGCCGTGCGGCTGGGCGAGGGGGTGCAGGCGCGGCTGCTGCTGACGCCGGGTGCGCGGGAGTCCGGCATATCCGAGGCGCCCGCGGCGACTTGGCGGGACCGGCTGCGTACGGTGGTGTGGCTGGAGCTGCGCTGGGTGCTCGGCTGGGTGGCCTGTCTCGTCTCGGTGTGGTTGCTCGTCGCCACCGTCGAACTGGCGTGGTCCGCGTGGGGGCACGCGCCGTCCGGGCTGCCGTTGCTCGACCGACTGCCGCCGTCCCGCGGCCTGGCCCTGCTGGCACCGGTTCCGCTGCTCGTCCTGTACGGCGCGGTCGTCGGCCTGGGCGCGCTGGTCACGGTGTGCGCGCGCCGGCTGCTCGGGCCCTCGGCCGCCGAGCGGCTGGCCGCCCTGGAGGAGCGCACCGAGCAGTTGCTCGAACGCACGCGGATCGCACGGGAGTTGCACGACTCGATCGGGCACGCCCTGACGGTGGCGGTGGTGCAGGCGGGGGCGGCGCGCGCGGCGGGCGATCCGGAGTTCACCGACCGGGCGCTCGGCGCGATCGAGGAGACCGGCCGGGCCGCGCTCGCCGATCTGGAGCGGGTGCTGGGCGTACTGCGCGAGACCGAGCGGCCGGCCCGTGCCCGGCCCACGCTGGCGGACGCGGACCGGCTCCTGGAGTCGGCGCGGGCCTCGGGGGCGACGGTGGACGCGGAGGTGACGGGCCCGGTCGCGGCGGTACCGGGGCCGGTGTCCCGGGAGGGCTACCGCATCCTCCAGGAGGCGCTGACGAACGTGCTGCGGCACGCGGGCGCCGTGCCCGTGCGGGTCCGGGTCGCGGTCACGGACGACCGGCTGCTGCTCCGGGTGCGCAACGCGTTGCCGGAGCCGATACCCGGCACCGGCCGGGGCAGCGGGCTGCGGGGCATACGGGAGCGGGCCGCGCTGCTCGGCGGCAGCGCGCGCACCGGTCCGCAGGACGGGGAGTGGGCGGTGCGGGTGGATCTGCCACTGGGGTGAGCCGACCGGGGTCGCGGACGGGTCCGGCGGGAAGGGCGGGGCCGCCGAGGGGTGAGCGGGCAGGCGCCCGGGGGCCGTCGAGTTGATCTAGGCTGGCCGGATGCCGGTCACCGTACTCCTCGTCGACGACGAACCGCTGGTCCGCACGGGGCTGCGGGCCGTGCTGGAGGCGCAGCCCGACATCGAGGTGGTGGGCGAGGCGGCGGACGGGGCCGCGGTGATCCCACTGGTGCGGCGACTGCGCCCCGACGTCGTGGCCATGGACGTCCGGATGCCGCTGCTGGACGGCATCGAGGCCACGCGCGCGGTGCTGCGCACGGTCGCCGACCCGCCGAAGATCCTCGTGGTGACCACCTTCGAGGACGACGAGTACGTGTACGAGGCACTGCGCGCCGGCGCCGACGGGTTCCTGCTGAAGCGCGCCCGGCCCGCCGAGATCGTGCACGCGGTACGGCTGGTCGCCGAGGGCGAGTCGCTGCTGTTCCCCGCCTCGGTACGACGGCTCGCCGAGCGGTACGGCGACGGCCGGCCCGCGCGTGCCGTCCTCGAGCGGGCGCGGCTGACCGAGCGGGAGGCGGAGGTGCTGCGGCTGATGGCCCGGGGGCTGTCCAACGCGGAGATCGCGGACCGGCTGGTGGTGGGCACGGAGACGGTCAAGTCGCATGTGAGCGCCGTACTGGCCAAGCTCGGGGCGCGTGACCGGACGCAGGCGGTGATCGCCGCGTACGAGTCGGGGTTCGTGGAGCCGCGCTGAGCCGCGTGTTCCGCTCGGGTCGAACCCGGCGCTCGCCGAGGCGGAGCGGGCCGAGTACGATCCGGCCAACACGCCCGCGAGCTGGGAGGACGGACGGTGGGGCAGCTGACCGGCGGCGATCCCTCGCTGCTGCGAAGGATCAACTCCGCGGTGGTGCTGCACGCGCTGCGGGCCACGGACTGCGCGACGCTCACCGAGATCGCCCGGGTCACCGGTTTGTCCCGGCCGACGGTCGAGGGCGTGGTCGAGGGACTGATCGAGGCGGGGCTCGTGGTGGAGCGGGCCGCCGACGAGGGGATCGCGCGCCGGCAGGGGCGCCCGGCCCGCCGGTTCCGGTTCCGGGCCGAGGCGGGCCATCTGCTGGGCCTGGAGGTGGGCCCGCACCGGGTCGCGGCACTGCTGTCCGACCTGGACGGGCGGGTGCTGGGCCGGCAGGCCAAGGAGGTCGCCGAGACGGCGTCCGCGGACGAGCGCCTGGACCGGCTGCGGGGCACGGTCGCCGAACTGCTGCGGCGCTGCGGGGTCCCGCGTGACTCGCTGCGCGCGGTGGGTGTGGGCACGCCGGGCATCGTGGCGGCCGACGGCACGGTGCGGCTGAGCACGGCGCTGCCCCAGTGGACGGGGCTCGACCTCGGGGAACGGCTGAGCCGTTCCTTCAAGTGCCCGGTGCTGGTGGAGAACGACGCCAACGCGGCGGCGGTCGCCGAGCACTGGAAGGGCGCGGCGGACGAGACCGACGACGTGGTGTTCGTACTGGCCGGGCTGAGTCCGGGAGCCGGCGCGTTGATCGGCGGGCGGCTGCACCGGGGCTTCGGCGGGGCGGCCGGGGAGATCGGTGCGCTGCACCTGCTGGGCCGGGAGGTCACCCCGGAGACGCTGCTGTCCACCACCGACGAGCCGTTGCATCCGCTGGACGAGCAGGCGGTGGCCCAGGTGTTCGCGCTGGCGCGGGAGGGCGATCCGCGGGCGCGGGCGGCCGTGGAGCGGTTCATCCGGCGGCTGGTGCACGACGTGGCCGCGCTGGTGCTGGCGCTCGATCCGGAGCTGGTCGTGATCGGCGGCTGGGCGGCCGGGCTGGACGGCGTCCTGGAGCCGCTGCGCCGCGAACTCGCCCGCTACTGCCTGCGGCCGCCCCGGGTGGCGCTGTCCGCGCTGGGCGGGGCGGCCGTGGCCACGGGGGCGCTGCGGCTGGCCCTGGACCACGTGGAGGAGCAGTTGTTCGCGGTGGAGGGCACGGTGACGGCGCGCCGCTGACGGTACCGAGGGTCAGGGGGTGTCCAGTCCCCAGAACGTCGCGGTGTGGTAGCTGGAGCAGATGGTGTCGAGGAAGTAGAGACCGACGCCGCCGCACTGGTCCGCGCCGGTGCCGGGGCGCACGGCGAGGCCGTGGCCCATGCCGGGGACGGTGAACAGGGCGACGGCGGGTGTGCCCGTGGCGTCGTCGTACAGGCTCTCGACGGTGCCGCCGGTCAGCACCCGGGTCTCGGAGGCCGACTGGCCGATGCCCCGGACGTCGGTCCACTGGTCGCGCAGTTCCAGGGCGTTGACGGGGTTGACGACGGTGTCCAGGGTCCCCTGCCAGATCGCGACCCGCGGCCACGGACCGGAGTAACCGGGGTAGGAACCGCGGACCTTGTCGCCCCACTGCCTCGGGGTCAGGGGCACGGGGCCGTACTGGCAGCCGAGGGAGGCGCTCGCCGTGGTGGCGCACTGGGCGGGCGGTCCGGAGTCGACGGCGCCCCCGGCGAACACGTCCGGGTAGTCGGCGAGCAGGTCGGCGGTCAGGCCGCCGCCCCCGGACAGCCCGGTGACGTAGATCCGGCCGCGGTCGGAGCCGTACCGCGCCACCGCGGTGTCGACCATCTGCACGACCGAGGCCGCCTCCCCTCGGCCGCGTGTGTCCTTGGTCGCGTCGAACCAGCTGAAGCAGGACAGCGCGTTGTTGGCGGTGCTGGTCTGCGGGTAGACCACGGCGAAGCCCCACGTGTCGGCGAACTTCTGCCAGCCGGAGTGGGCGTGGTAGTCGCCGGCCGTCTGGCCGCAGCCGTGCAGGGCGACGACCAGGGGCGCGTCGGCGGGGAGGTTCGCCGGCGTGTACGTGTACATCGCCAGAGCGCCCGGGTTGGAGCCGAAGTCGGTGATCTGCTGGAGGGTGCCGGCGGCCTCGGCGGGCGGGGTGAGCGGGCCGGCCAGGGTCGCCCCGGTGGCCAGGAGCCCGAGCGCGGCGGCCAGAGCGGTCCGCCGCAGGAAGCGGCGCAGGGCAAGGAGGCGCATGGGCAACTCCTGTGAGATGGAAGGGGGTTGATTGCGGTACGACCCTCTTCGCCGGACCCCGCTACGGGGCCGCGACGCCTGCCGCGGCCAGCAGCTGGTCCGCCACGATCCGGGCGCCGGCGTCGCCGACGAGGAGCGTGTAGTGGTTGGTGCCGGGGACGTACCGGGTGCGGACCTTCTCGGGGTCGAGCCTCGCGTCGGCGAGGCGGTCGTCGTCGTACAGGCCCTGCGGCTCGTTCATCAGGCCGCGCTCCGCCCAGAGCAGGAGGGCGGGCAGGGGCAGCCGGTGGACGGCCTGGGCCACCTCCCCGCCGAGCTGGTCGATGCCGTCGACGCGGACCGCCTCGATCGCGCAGGAGGAGCGCAACCCGGGTTCCTCGCCCACGAGATCGCGCTGGATGTAGGCGTCCACCCAGGGCGACCAGGCGACGGCGAAGCCGGGGTGCTTCTGCCAGAAGGCCCGATAGGCGTCGCGGTCCTCGAAGGTCATCGACAGCCGGCTCATGGCCGGGCCGAGCACGGCGGCGATCAGCTCGTCGGGCTCCAGGCCGGTCGGCACGGGGAAGGACACACCGCCGTCGACCAGCAGCAGGGCGGAGGGCAGCTCGGGGTGGCGCACGGCGGTCAGGGCGGCGGTGAAGGCGCCCATGGAGTGGCCGGTCAGCACCACCGGTCCGGGCGCCAGTTCCTTGACCACGGCGGCCATGTCGTCCGCGTGCGCCGCGAGGCCGTACGGGCCGGGCAACCCCCCGCTGCGGCCCCGGCCGCGCAGATCGGGGGCCAGCAGGGTGACGCGGCCGGCGAGGTGGTGGGCGACCCGGGCCCAGGACAGGCCGTTGGCGGTGATGCCGTGCAGGGCCAGCACCACGGGGGCTCCGGGGTCGGCGGCGGGCCAGCGCAGCACGGCCAGTTCACCGCCGTGCACGGGGACCCGCAGTTCCTCGTGCGCCGGTACCTCTGCTGAGGGCTGGATGCGGCTCATGACGGGACGGCCTCCTCGCGGTGCGTGGTTGCCGGAATGATAGGAGCCGTCATACGGCCGACGGCATGGTGCCGTGCCCCACTCCTTCGGGTGTGCTCCTGGTTCCGACCGACATGCGCCCCGGTGGAGTCCGGGGCGCGGGGTCGGTCAGGAGGCCTGCCGGGCGGGGTCGTGGTGGATCTCCACCCCCGGCGCCTCGCCGAAGGTCAGCCGGCAGGTGTCGGCACGGTAGGTCGCCACGGAGAGGGCGGCGGTGCGGCCCTGGGCGGTGAAGCGGGTGGTGACGACGAGGACGGGCGAGCCGGGCAGGCGGTCCAGTTCCCGGGCGTCGTCCGCGCGGGCCGAGCCCAGCTCGACGGCTCGCTCCTGGCCCTCCAGGTCCAGGCGGTGCAGCTCCCGCAGCACCGCACGCGCGCGGGCCGTGCCGGAGGGCGCGTCGATCGCGGTGAGGCCCGGCACCGAGGCGGCAGGGATGTGGAGGAGTTCGGTGGCGACCCGCTGGCCGCCCGACATCCGGGAGCGGCGCACGGTGTGCACGGGCTCGTCCGCGCCGGTCTCCAGGGCGGTGGCGACGGCGGCGGGCGGCGTCTCCTGGACGCAGTCGACGGCCTGCCAGGCGTCCCCGGCGGCGCCGGGCCAGGCGTGCTGTCCGCCGCCGACGGCCACGCCCACGCGCGGCGGCGCGACGGTCGTGCCGACGCCCCGGCGGCGCTGCAACCGGCCTTCCAGCTCCAGCTGTTCGAGGGCCTGACGGAGCGTCGCGCGGGCCACGCCGAAGCGGGCGGCCAGGTCGCGCTCGTTGGGCAGGATCTCGCCGACGGAGAACTCGGAGTCCAGTGCCTCGCTGAGCACGGTCTTCAGATGCCAGTACTTCGGTTCCTGCACCGAATCCAGCTGCGTGGTCCCCACCCTGTCCTCCGCAAGAGCCGTGGTCCGGCGGTATTTAGCGCCCTTGTTTATTAAAGGTTGTTGCACTTCTCTGCGACCATAGGGCGGCCGGCACCCTTGGTCAAGACCAATCCTCGATCCCCGGGCGGACGCGGAGGAGGGCCGCCGCGCAGCGTTCACGAGACGTTCGTACGCGGTGATCCGGGTGGCATCACGGCGAAGCCCCCGTCGCGGGACGGGGGCTCGCCTGCGGGTGCGGTTCAGCGGTCGGCCAGGTGGCGCAGCTTGTCGGGGTTGCGCTGGATGTAAACGGACGTCACGCGGCCTGCGGTGACGTCCAGCTGGAAGAGGCTGTCGGGCTTGTCGCAGGACAGGACGAGGAGGGCGGGGCCGCCGTTGACCTCCAGCAGCCGGACGGAGAGGTCGGGTCCCGCGGTGGGGGCGACGGCGGCCATGAAGCGGGCCACCTTGTCGGCGCTGTGCATGATCCGCAGGGCCGCCTTGACCTTGCCGCCGCCGTCCGAGACCAGGCGGACGTCCGGGGCGAGCACCGACATGAGCCCGTCCAGGTCGCCCCCGGACGCGGCGACGAGGAAACGCTCCGTCAACTCGCGGCGCTGGTCGGGGTCGACGTCGTACCGGGGCCGCCGCTCCTCCACGTGCCGGCGGGCGCGCCCGGCGAGTTGCCGTACCGCCGGTTCGCCGCGGTCGAGCAGGGCGGCGATCTCGGCGAACGGGAAGCCGAAGGCCTCGCGCAGCACGAACACAGCGCGTTCCAGCGGGGACAGCGACTCCAGGACGACCAGGACGGCCAGGGAGACGGTGTCGGCGAGGACGGCCCGGTCCGCGGCGTCGGGGGCGGCCTCGCCGTACTCGGTGAGGTACGGCTCCGGCAGCCACGGTCCGACGTACGACTCGGCGCGCGACTGCACCTGGCGCAGCCGGTCGATGGCCAGCCGGGTGGTGATCCGCACCAGGTAGGCGCGCGGTTCCCGGACCTCGGCGCGGTCGGCGCGGGACCAGCGCAGCCAGGCGTCCTGGACCACGTCCTCGGCGTCGGCGACGCGGCCGAGCATGCGGTAGGCGACGCCCGTGAGCAGGGTCCGGTGCTCCTCGAAGACGTCGGTCGCGGGGTCGGCGGTCATGCCCTCATCCCATCCGACACGCCCCGGCGTTGTCCACCCGGAATCTGGCGGCGCGTGATCGTGCCGGACCACAATGACCGCGCGGACCGCCGGGGGCCGGCGGCCAGGAGCCGGAGGTGTGCGATGCGGTACGGGGTGCTGGGCACGGGCGAGGTCGGGCGGACGCTGGCCGGGCGGCTGGTGGAGCTGGGGCACGAGGTGACGCTGGGGTCGCGCACCGCGGACAACCCGGTGGCGCGGGAGTGGGCGACGGCGGCGGCGGGGCGCGCGCACGCGGGGACGTTCGCGGAGGCGGCCGAGGCCGGGGAGGCGGTGGTCAACGCGGTGAGCGGGCGGGTGGCGCTGGACGCGCTGCGGGCGGCGGGCGCGGCGCACCTGGACGGCAAGATCCTGGTGGACGTCTGCAACCCGCTGGCCTTCGTGGACGGGCTGCCGCGGCTCGACCCGGTGGAGTCGGACAGCGTGGGCGAGCAGATCCAGCGGGCGTTTCCCGGCACGCGGGTGGTCAAGACGCTGAACACCGTCAACTTCAAGGTGATGGTCGATCCCGGGCGGGTGCCGGGCGAGCACCACCTGTTCGTGTGCGGGGAGGACGCGGCGGCCAAGGAACGGGTGACGGGGCTGCTGGGCGAGTTCGGGTGGCCGGCGGAGCGGGTGCTGGATCTGGGGGGCATCGGGGCGGCGCGGGCGATGGAGATGTATCTGCCCCTGTGGTTGCAGATGTCGCGGGTGTTCGGACACGGGGACTTCAACATCGAGGTACGGCGGGCGCGTTGAGGTCCCGGGGAGTGCGGTCCTGGTCCGCACCTCGGGCTACCCGTGGGTAGTAATTGCTGACAAGCTGTCTACGGCGTCTGTCAGCAGCCGAGCCGAGGAGCACTCATGTCCGCCACCGCCTCCTTCACCGTCCCCACCCCGCGCGGCGCCGAGGACGTCACTCTGTCCTACGCGCGCGTGGGGCGCGGCGAACCGCTGGTCCTGCTGCACGGCATCGGGCACCACCGGCAGGCCTGGGACCCGGTGGTGGACATCCTCGCCACCGAGCGCGAGGTGATCGCGGTCGACCTGCCCGGCTTCGGCGCGTCTCCGGCGCTGCCGCCCGCCCTCGCCTACGACCTGCCCACGACCAACGCCGTGCTGGGTGCCCTGTTCGAGACGCTGGAGCTGGACCGCCCGCACGTCGCCGGCAACTCGCTGGGCGGGCTGCTCGCACTGGAGCTGGGCCGCGCGAAGCTCGTACGATCCGTCACGGCCCTCTCCCCCGCCGGTTTCTGGACCGAGGCCGAGCGACGGTACGCCTTCGCGACGCTGCTCGCGATGCGGGGGATCGCCCAGCGGCTGCCGGTGCCCCTGGTACGACGGCTCAGCCGCAGCGCCGCGGGGCGCGCCGCGCTGACGAGCACGATCTACGCCCGCCCCGCCCGCCGGAACCCCGAGGCCGTGGTGGCCGAGACCCGGGCACTGGTGGAGGCCACCGGCTTCGAGGCGACCCTCCGCACGGGCAACGCCGTCCGCTTCACCGACCCCCTCCCCGACCTGCCGGTCACGGTCGCCTGGGGCACCAGGGACCGCCTCCTCCTGCGCCGCCAGGGCATCCGCGCCAAGCAGACCATCCCCCACGCCCACCTGATCCGCCTCCCCGGCTGCGGCCACTGCCCGATGAGCGACGACCCGGCGCTGGTGGCGCGGGTCATCCTGGACGGCAGTAGGGGGTAGGGAGACCGGCACCGGGGTCCACCAGGCACCGAGGCGGCTCCAGCCCCTGCCCCGGGTGACCCCCCGAGCGGGAGACCGCACCCCGGACCCGGCCGGGTCGGCCGGTAATCGACGGTCGCCCGATCGGTTCCCGTACGCTTTCGAGCCACGTCGCGCGCCGGCGTCATCCCCCGGCGCGCGGCAACCCCGACTCGGGCACGAGTGCGAGGATTCTCCCCTTTGTCGGGCTTCCCGGACGAGATGCCGACGGCGACTGATCATACAAGTCAGAACAAATGGGACGGAGCATGCTTTACCTGTCGGTCACAAACAGTTCGTGATCAGGCAACACGCTTCCTTCACAGTGGATGCATGACTCCGGATATGTCTGATGTGACCCGCGCCCGGCACGGTCGCCCCGTGCACCACTGGCGGCGGGACCTGGTGGAACTCGCCGCTCTCTTCACGGCCGTCGCCGTGGCCGACGGGGTGGCGAACCTGATCGGGCACGGCCCCGACGGGCCCGCCCTGCTGGTGATCTCCGCGCTCGCGCTCGCCGCGACGGCGGGCTTCCACACCTGGTGGGCACGGCGCCACGGCCACGCACCGCCGTCGGCCGCGGCCGGTGATACCGGTGCCCGGCAGGCCGCCGAGACGCGGTCGGCCGGGCCCGCCGGACAGCACGACGGCGCCGCCGGGATGGCCGGGACCAGCACGCTGTGGCGGATGCGGACGACGGTCAAGGACGAGCCCGGTTCGCTGGCCGCGCTGTGCACGGCGCTGGCCGAGCACCGGGTGGACATCCTCAGCCTCCAGACGCACCCGCTGGCCGACGGCACCGTGGACGAGTTCCTGCTGCGGGCGCCCGGGGCGCTGGGCGCGGCGGAGCTGACGCGGGCGGTGGCGGCGGCGGGGGGCGCGTCCACGTACATCGAACGGGCCGACGCCCACGACCTGGTCGACGCGCCGACCCGGGTGCTGGGCCTGGCCACCCGTACGGCGTTGGACGCGGCGGAACTCCCGCTGGCACTGCGGCAGTTGCTCGGCCGGTGCACGATCCGCTCGCTGCCCGGCCGGGGCCGCGAGCGGGAATCGGTGCCGGCGGAAGGGGTGTTGGAGGACACGGTCATGCGGTTGCGGGCGCCGGAGGGCGGCGTGCTCAGTGTGGAGCGGCCGTATCTGCCGTTCACGCCCACCGAGTTCGCGCGGGCCCGCGCGCTGGTGGAACTGGACGCGCGGCTCGGGCCGCGCATCCCGGACGGGCAGGACGTGCTGACGCTGCCCGAGGGCGACGACATCGCCGTCCGGCGGGTCGACACCGGTGACCTGGCGGCGGCGAAGGCGATGCACGAGCGGTGCTCGGCCCGCACGCTGTCGCTGCGCTACCACGGACCCGTCGGCGACGCCGACCGCTATCTCAACCACCTCCTCAGCCCCCGCTTCGGGCGGACGCTCGCCGCGCAGACGCCCTCCGGGCGGATCGTCGGCCTCGGGCATCTGCTGTGGGACGGCGACGAGACGGAGGTCGCGCTGCTGGTCGAGGACGACTGGCAGCGGCGGGGCGTCGGCGCGGAGCTGCTGCGGCGGCTGGTGGGGCTGGCCCGGGAGGCCCACTGCGACAGCGTGTACGCCGTCACGCAGGCCTCCAACACGGGGATGGTCGCGGCGATGCGGGGCCTCGGGCTGCCGCTGGACTACCAGGTGGAGGAGGGCACGCTGGTGATCACGGCGCGGCTGGCCTCGGAGGCGTCCTCCCTCGCGCGCTACGACGCGGCTCAGCGGGACTGACGGTCCACCGGGGGTGCCGGTGGGACGCGGCTTGCGACGGCGGCGTCCCACCGGTGGAAGCGGGGCCCCGTCAGCCCACCGCCTCCGCCACCCCCGCCGGCACCCGGGCCGGCTCCCCCAGGGCCTGGTCCAAGTCGGCCCAGAGGTCGTCCACGTCCTCCAGCCCCACCGACAACCGCAGCAGCTTGTCGCTGACCCCCGCCCCCCGGCGGTCGTCCGCGTCCACGATGCGGTGGCTGATGGAGGCGGGGTGCTGGATCAGGGTGTCGACGCTGCCCAGGCTCACCGCGGGGGTGACCAGACGGACCCGGGAGATCAGCTCGTGCGGATCGCCCGGGACCTCGAAGGCGATCATCGCGCCGCCGATGCGCGGGTAGTGGACGCGGGACACACGCGGGTCGGCGGCGAGGCGGTGGGCCAGTTCCGCGGCGCTCGCGGAGGCCGCCCGGACGCGGACCGGCAGGGTGGAGAGGCCGCGCAGGAGGAGGTAGCCGGCCAGCGGGTGCAGGACGCCGCCCGTGGCGAAGCGGATCTGGCGGAGCCGGCCGGCCATCTCCTCGTCGCAGGCCACGACCCCGGCCAGCACGTCCCCGTGCCCGCCGAGATACTTCGTGGCGCTGTGCAGCACCAGTCGCGCCCCCTGCTCGGCCGGCCGCTGGAGCACCGGCGTGGCGAAGGTGTTGTCGGCCAGCAGCGGCACCGAACCGCACGCGTGCGCGATGGCCCGGAGATCCAGCTCGGCGAGGGTCGGGTTGGCCGGGGACTCGACCATCACCAGGCCGGTGTCCGGGCGCAGCGCGTCGGTGACGCCGGCCGGGTCGGTCCAGGTCACCTCCGTGCCGAGCAGCCCGGCGGTCAGCAGGTGGTCGCTGCATCCGTACAGCGGCCGTACCGCGACGACATGGCGCAGGCCCATCGCGGACCGCGCGAGCAGCACCGCGCTGAGGGCCGCCATCCCGCTGGCGAACGCGACCGCTGACTCCGTGCCCTCCAGCCGGGCCAGCGCGGTCTCGAAGCGGGCGACGGTCGGGTTGCCGAGCCGGCCGTAGACCGGCGGCCCCACCGGGTCGGCCCCGTCGGCGGCGAAGGCGTCGATGCGCGCGGCCTCGCCGCGGCTGTCGTAGGAGGGGTATGTGGTGGACAGGTCGATCGGCGCGGCGTGCAGTCCCTGGCGGGCGAGATCGTCGCGGCCGGCGTGCACGGCCTCGGTGTCGAGGGCTCTCGGTGCGGGGCGTACGTCGTCGTAGGCACCCGTGGTCGCTGTGTCCATGACGGGAAGGGTGAACAACGACCGGGATCCGAGGGCCGGACCCCGTGTTATGTTCGGCCAATGGCCGAATCCGTCGTACTTGATCCGGTGGATCTCCAGCTGCTGCGGCTGCTGCAGAACGACGCCCGGATCACCTACCGCGACCTCGCCGCCCAGGTCGGCGTGGCCCCGTCGACCTGTCTGGACCGGGTGACCCGGCTGCGCCGCTGCGGCGTGATCCTCGGCCATCGGCTGCGGCTGGATCCGGCCAAGCTCGGGCGCGGGTTGCAGGCGCTGCTGTCGGTGCAGGTCAGGCCGCACCGCCGGGAGCTGGTGGGGCCGTTCGTGGAGCGGGTGCGGGCGCTGCCGGAGGCCCGCTCGGTGTTCCATCTGACCGGCCCGGACGACTACCTGGTGCATGTGGCCGTCGCGGACATGGCCGATCTTCAGCGGCTGGTCCTGGACGAGTTCACGGCGCATCGCGAAGTCGCCCGCGTGGAGACCCGGTTGATCTTCCAGCAGTGGGAGTGCGGGCCGCTGCTGCCGCCCGGACACGCCGACAGCTGAATCCCCGCTCGCACGGATGACGCGGCGATCCCTCTCGTACGAGGATGGGCGGCATGTCTGAGATCAACACCCCGCTGCCCCGCCAGGTCGCCGACGCGTACGTCGACGATCTCATCGCCCTCGACCCCGTGACGGGCACCTACCTCGGCGTCCAGGAGAGTTCGCGCACGCTGCCCGACTACTCGCCCGCGGGCCAGGAGGCGCTCGCGGAGCTGTCCCGGACCACCCTCGCGAAGCTGGACGAGGCGGAGCGCCGGCCCGGCGCGGACAGCGACGCGGAGCGGCGCTGCGCGCGGCTGCTGCGGGAGCGGCTGACCGCCGAACTGGCCGTGCACGAGGCCGACGAACACCTGCGCGCCGTCGGGAACATGCACACGCCCGGCCACTCGGTGCGGGACGTCTTCACGGTGATGCCGGCCGAGACCGAGGAGGACTGGGCGGCGATCGCGGAGCGGCTGCGCGCGGTGCCGGGCGCGCTCGCCGGTTACCGCGAGTCGCTCCAACTGGGCCTGGACCGCAAGCTGTTCGCCGCGCCCCGGCCGACCGAGACCTTCATCGGGCAGCTCACCGAGTGGATCGACGCGGACGGCGAGGGCCGCGGCTGGT
Organism: Streptomyces sp. NPDC001056; assembly: GCF_053598955.1. Classification (NCBI taxonomy): domain Bacteria; kingdom Bacillati; phylum Actinomycetota; class Actinomycetes; order Kitasatosporales; family Streptomycetaceae; genus Streptomyces; species Streptomyces sp. NPDC001056. The sequence continues at coordinate 54,011 of NZ_JBSFLI010000020.1, forward strand.
ACGAGGAGTTCGCCGCCGCCGGACCCGACGCGCTGCGCACCGAGCTGGACGAGGCGGCCCGCTCCGCCACCGCCGCCCTGACCGAACTGCGCGACTGGCTGCGGGCGGTGTACGCGCCGGCCGTCGAGGGCGCCCCGAACGTCGTGGGCCGGGAGCGGTACGCGCGCTGGGCGCGTTACTTCAACGGCACCGACCTGGACCTGGACGAGGCGTACGCGTACGGCTGGTCGGAGTTCCACCGCATCCTGGGCGAGATGAGGCGCGAGGCCGAGAAGGTCCTGCCCGGTGCCGAGACCCCCTGGGTGGCGCTGGCGCACCTGGACGAGCACGGCCGGCACATCGGCGTGGACGAGGTCCGCGACTGGTTGCAGGGCCTGATGGACCGGGCGATCTCGGACCTGGACGGCACGCACTTCGAACTCGCCGAGCGGGTACGGCGGGTGGAGTCGTGCATCGCCCCGCCCGGCGGCGCAGCGGCCCCCTACTACACGAACCCCTCGGAGGACTTCTCCCGGCCCGGCCGCACCTGGCTGCCCACCATGGGCCTGGACCGCTTCCCGGTCTACGACCTGGTCTCCACCTGGTACCACGAGGGCGTGCCCGGCCACCACCTCCAGCTCGCGCAGTGGGCCCACGTGGCCGAGAACCTCTCCCGTTACCAGGCGACGGTCGGCATCGTCAGTGCCAACGCCGAGGGCTGGGCGCTGTACGCGGAGCGGCTGATGGACGAGCTGGGCTACCTCGCCGACCCGGAGGAGCGCCTCGGCTACCTGGACGCGCAGATGATGCGCGCGGCCCGGGTGATCGTGGACATCGGCATGCACCTGGAGCTGGAGATCCCGGCGGACTCGCCGTTCCACCCCGGTGAGCGCTGGACGCCGGAGCTGGCGCAGGAGTTCTTCGGCGCGCACAGCAGCCGTCCCGCGGACTTCGTGGAGAGCGAGCTGACCCGCTACCTGACCATCCCGGGCCAGGCCATCGGCTACAAGCTGGGCGAGCGGGCCTGGCTGCTGGGCCGGGAGCGGGCGCGGGAGCGGCACGGCGCGTCGTTCGACCTGAAGTCCTGGCACATGGCGGCCCTCTCCCAGGGCTCCCTGGGTCTGGACGACCTGGTGGACGAGCTGTCCCGGCTCTGAACCACCGGGCCCCGGGCCTCACTCGATCGGCGTGCCCGGCGCGCGGGTCCCCCGGTTCGGCTCCCATGCTGGCGAGCGGGGGACGACCGCCGTCCGGGCCCGCCGCGCCAGCCGCGTGGCGGGCTGCGGACCTGGCCACCGGAAGGGCGTCGATGAGGCTCGTCGTCGATCTCAACAAGTGTCAGGGGTACGCGCAGTGCGCGTTCCTCGCGCCGGACGTCTTCGCCATGCACGGCGACGAGTCGCTGCTCTACGACCCGCAGCCCGACCACGAGCAGCGCGAGCGGCTGGCGCGGGCCGTCGCCGCCTGCCCGGTGCAGGCGATCACGGCCGACGGGGTGGACCCGGACGGGGCCCTTCGGGGCCCGGAGGCCCCCGATGGCCGCTGACCGCACGGACCGGCTGCGGCGCGAGGGCCGGATCGCGATCGTGGGCGCCTCGCTGGCCGGGCTGCGGGCGGCCGAGACGCTGCGCGCCGAGGGCTTCACCGGGGAGCTGACCCTGATCGGCGACGAGCCGCACGAGCCGTACGACCGACCGCCGCTGTCCAAGGCGGTCCTGCTGGGCCGGGCGAGCCCGCACCGCACCGAGCTGCCCCGGCGCCGGGAGATCGACGCGAAATGGCGGCTCGGGGTGGCGGCCACCGGGCTGGATCTGACGGCCAGGCGGGTACGGCTGGCCGACGGGGACGAGGTGGCGTACGACCGGCTGCTCATCGCCACCGGGGTGCGCGCCCGGCCCTGGCCGAAGGAGTCGGAGGCACGGCTGGACGGCGTTTTCCTGCTGCGCACCCGGGACGACGCGGCCGGGCTGTACCAGCGGCTGCGTTCCGGGCCGCGCCGGGTGTTCGTGATCGGTGCCGGGTTCGCGGGCTGCGAGGTCGCCTCCGCGTGCCGGGAGCAGGGCATCGAGGTCACGGTGGCGGAGCGGGCGGGCGCGCCGCTGGTGGGCGCGCTCGGCGGGGTGATCGGCGCGGTCGCCGCGGATCTGATGCGCGAGCACGGTGTCGATCTGCGCACCCGGGTGACGGTGACCGCGCTGGAGGGCGATCCGGCCGGGCGGGTGCGGGCGGTCCATCTGTCCGACGAGAGCGTGGTCGAGGCGGACGTGGTCGTGGTCTCGCTGGGTTCGCTGCGCAACACCGAGTGGCTGGCCGGTTCGGGGCTCGGCGCGGGGCCCCGGGGCATCGCCTGTGACGCGGGCTGCCGGGCCTTCGACTTCCGGGGCATCGTCACCGACGACGTGTTCGTGGCGGGCGATGTGGCGCGCTCCCCGCACGCCCTGTTCGAGTACCAGTTCCTGTCCCTCGAACACTGGGGCAACGCGGTGGCGCAGGCGGAGACGGCCGCGCACAACATGATCTGCGGCGGTGCCGACCGGCGCCCGCACCTGTGGATGCCGGCGTTCTGGTCCTCGCAGTTCGGGGTGAACATCAAGTCCGTCGGGGTGCCCCCGATGGGCGAGGAGCTGATGATCACACAGGGCTCGACGGCCGAGCGCCGGTTCGTCGGGGTCTACGGCCACAAGGGCCGGGTGGTGGCCGCGGTGAGCTTCGACAGCACGCGGTGGCTGGAGTTCTACCAGCGGGCGATCGAGCGGGGCGCGGCGTTCCCGGTGACGTACCCGACGCTGGACCGGCGTCCCGAGCACCGGAGCCCGGTGCCGGCCGACTTCCCCGACCCGTCCCTGCCGACCCACGGCCCGATGGTGACCCTCAGCGGCTACTCGCCGTCCGACACCCGGCTCGTCTTCCACCCCGCCCGCCACTGAGCCACCCGGAACCGGCTGCCCCGCCCCCGGACACGCCCCAAGGACCCGTCATGACGCAAGACCCGCTCGTGCGCCGGATCACCGACTTCGCCAACCGCGCCGACCCGTACCCGGTGTACCAGGAGCTCCGCAAGACGCCGGTGCTGCACGAGGAGGAGGGCGGCCCCTACGTCATCAGCTCCTACTGGGACATCGAGGCGCTGCTGCACGACCCGCGGATCAGCTCCGACGCGGCCAATCTGGCGGCCGGCGGGCAGGACGCGCTGCTCCAGCCGGAGGAGACGGGCGGGCTTCCGCCGTCGTTCCTGCGCCTCGACCCGCCCGAGCACGACCGGCTGCGGCGCATCGCCAACAGCGCCTTCGGCCCCCCGCACCGGCCGCGCCGGATCGACGGCATGCAGGGCGAGCTGCGGGAGATCGTCACCGGGCTGATCGACGGCATCGGGGACGCGCGGCGGATCGACCTGGTCGACCAGTTCGCGTATCCCTTCCCGGTGACGGTGATCTGCCGGCTCCTCGGGGTGCCCCGGGAGGACGAGCCGCGCTTTCGCGCCTGGGTCGACCCGCTGGTCGCGAGCCTCGACCCGGGCACCCGGCGGGACGCGGACGATGCCTTCGTCACGGCGGCGCGCGAGGCCCGGATGCAGCTCGGCATGTACCTGGCCGGGCTGGTCGAGGAGCGCGCCAAGGAGCCGCGCGACGACCTGCTGTCCGACCTGGTGCACAGCGTGGGCCCGGACGGCGCCATGACGATGGTGGAGGTGCTCAGCACGTCCGTCCTGCTGCTCATCGCGGGCCACGAGACGACCGTCAACCTGATCACCAACGGCATGCTCACGCTGCTGCGCCACCCGGACGTGCTGGAGCGGCTGCGCCACGAACCGCGCCTCGCGCCCCGGCTCGTGGAGGAACTGCTGCGCTACGAACCGCCGGTGCAGCTGGTGCCGCAGCGCACCTGCATCACCGACATCGAGGTGCGCGGGGTGACGATCCCCAAGGGCTCGCGGATCTGGCTGGTGCTGGCCGCGGGCAACCGGGACCCGGAGCGGTTCACGGACCCCGAGCGGTTCGACCCGGACCGCGAGGACATCCAGCACCTCGGCTTCGGCAGCGGCATCCACATCTGCTTCGGCGCGCCGCTGGCCCGCCTGGAGACGCAGATCGCGCTGACCGAGCTGGCCCGGCGGCTGGAGAACCCGCGCCTGGTGCAGGACCCGCCGCCGTACCGGGAGAACGCGGTGCTGCGCGGCCCCCGGCACCTGGAGATCGCCTTCGACGGCGTACGGCCCTGAAACGCCCGAGCGGCCCTGTCTAGGCGAGCCTGCTGAGCCGCACCAGCCCCACCCAGGTCTCCGGGCCGGGCTGGGCATAGGCGGCGTGCACGCTGTACGTCCCCGCGGCGAGCGGGACGCGCAGGTGCTCCTGCCGGTCCGCCTCGCCGCCCGGCCAGGCCGAGTCGAACAGCACCACGGGCCCCGGCACCTCCCAGCGCAGCTCCTGCTCCCACACGGCGCTCTCCAGCGCGGCGGGGACACCGGCCAGCAGCTCGCGCTCGGAGTCCGCGGCGGACCACCGTACGAAGGTGCCGTGCTCGGGCAGATAGGAGGTGGCGGCCGGCTCGTCGCCGAGGACGAGGGCCGCGCTGTCGCCGACCGGGAGCAGCCCGGCGTATCCGGGGACCTCACAGGCCCGGTCGTAGTCCGTGTCGAGTTCCTCGCTGTCGGCGCCCGCCCAGAACGGCAGGACCACCTCCGGAACGGCGATCAGGGGGCCGCCGCCCGACTCCACCCACTCCAGCACTCCGCGATCTTCAAACCGAGCCATGGGCGAAGAACCTACACGTCCCCGAAACGGCGGCAGAACCCGCCCGGCACCGGCGTCGGCCGAGGTCAGCCGGTGCCCCGTTGCCGCAGGGTGGAGCCGGATCGGTCCTTGACGACCTCCAGTTGGGCGTGGACGCGGCGGCGCAGGTCGGCGACGTGGCTGACGATGCCGACGCTGCGGTCGCGTTCGCGCAGGCCGTCGAGGACGTCGAGGACCTCGTCCAGGGTCTGGTCGTCCAGGCTGCCGAAGCCCTCGTCGATGAAGAGGGTGTCCAGGCGCACCCCGCCCGCCTCGTCGGTGACGACGTCGGCGAGGCCGAGGGCGAGCGCGAGGGAGGCGAAGAAGGTCTCGCCGCCCGAGAGGGTGGCGGTGTCCCGCTCGCGGCCGGTCCAGGCGTCCACGACGTGCAGCCCGAGCCCGCTGCGGCCGCGTCCGCTGCGGCCGTCGGAGTGCACGAGGGTGTAGCGGCCGGAGGACATGCGCTGTAGGCGGGCGGTCGCGGCGGCGGCGACCTGTTCCAGGCGGGCGGCGAGCACGTACGACTCCAGGCGCATCTTGCGCTCGTTGTCGGCGGAGGTGCCCGCGGTGAGGGCGGCGAGCCGGGCGATGCGGTCGTACTCCGCGCGCAGCGGGGCGAGCCCGCGTGCCGCCTCGGTGGCGCGGGCGGAGAGGCGGTCCAGTTCGGCGCAGCAGCGGGCGGCGGCGTCGCGGGCGGAGGCGGCCTCGCGCAGCCGGTGCTCGGCCTCGGCCGCGGCCCGTTCGGCGGCGGCCGGGTCGGCGGGCGGGAGCTGGGCGGCGGCGGCCGTGTCGGCCTCGGCCAGTACGGCCCGTACGGCGGCCTCCTCCGACTGCCGGGCGTCCAGGCGGTGTTGCAGCTCGCGGTGGGCCGCGTCGGTGAGCAGGGCGGCGGCCGCCTCCTGCGGGGTGGCGAAGCCGGCCCGGTAGGCGGCGTCGGCGAAGCGGGCGTCGGCGGCCTTGAGGCGCTGGGCGGTGTCCTCGGCGGCGCGTACGGCTTCGGCGGCCTCGGCGAGCAGCGCGGCCCGCCGCTCCAGCTGGGCGGCGCGCGCGGCCACGCTGTCGGCGGTGCCGCGCGCCTTGGTCAGCTCCGCTGCCAGCTGGGTCTGTTCGCGCTCCAGGGCCTCGCGCCGGGTGAGCCGGGAGGCGGCCCGTACGGCGGCCTGCTGCCGGTCGGCGAGGCGCCGCTCGCGTTCCTGCTCGGCGCCCCGCAGCTCCTCGTGGGCGGCGTGCAGGGCGGAGGCGGCGCGGCGGGAGTGGGCGTATTCCCGCTCCAACGCGTCGGCTTCGGCGACCAGTCGGCCGGTGGGGACGTCACCGGCCTCGGCGGTGGCGGCGGCGAGGTCCGCGCGCACGGCGCCGAGGTGCCGCTCGGCCTCGGTGCGTCGCCGGTCGGCCTCCTGGGAGGCGGTGTGGGCCCGCTCCTCGGCGGCGCGGTCCACGTGGCCGGCGATCTTGCGGGCGGGCGCGGGGTGTTCGGTGGCACCGCAGACCGCGCAGGGTTCGCCGGCGGTGAGGTGGGCGGCGAGTTCGGCGGCGATGCCGTCGAGCCGCTGCTCCTTGAGGTCGAGCCAGTGGGCGCGGGCGTCGAGGGCGCGCTGCTCGGCGTCCCGGGCCTGCTGTCCGGCCGCCTCCAGGTCGGCGCTGAGGGCGTCGCGGGTACGGGCCGCCGCCAGGCGCCTTCGCATCGGCTCGCGCTGGACGGCGAGTTGTTCGGCGCGGGTGGCGGCCTCCTGGGCGGCGTCGATCCGCGCCTGGAGGGCCGTACAGGTCTCGTCCCAGCCCTCCAGCCAGGCGTCGGCCTCGCGCAGCACGTCCTCGTCGGCGCGCTCCTGCCGGTCCAGCCCGGCCCGTTCCGAGGTCAGTTCGGCCAGGCGGTGCTCGGCGCGCCGGGCGGCGTCCAGCCCGCCCAGTTCCTCGGCGGCGCGGCGCGCGGCGGCGGCGAGCCCGCTCGCGTCGGCGTCGGCCAGGGGTGCGGGCAGCGGGCCGCGGGCGAGGGCTTCGGCGGCGTCGGCCCCGCGGTGCTCCCGCTCGGCCTCCTCCCGCAACGCCAGCGCGGGCGCGACCGCCTCCGCCTTGCGGGAGCGCTCCATGCGGTCCCGGTCGGCGCGGTGCTCGTCGGCCCGGTCCTGGAGGCGTTCGGCGCGGCGGCGCGCCTCGGCGAACCGGCCTTGCAGGCGGGCGAGTTCGCGTACACCGTCGAGGGCGCGGCGGGCGCCGGTGTGGTCGGACTCGGCGGCGGCGAGACGGCTGTGGGCGACGGCGAGGCGTTCGCGGGCGGTGCTGCGGGCGACGGCGGCGGCGCCGAGCACGGTCTCCGCCAGGCCCGGGTCGCCCGGCGCCAGCTCGGGCAGCTCCATGGCGCCGCCGGCCTCCTGCTGCATGCGGTGGGCGTCGGCGAGCAGGGCCGCGTCGCCCTCGCGCACCCGGGTCTCGGCGGCCCGGCGGCGCTCGGCGAGGCGCTTCTCCACATCGGCGAAGCGCTGGGTGTCGAAGAGGCGGCCCAGCAGCCGGCCGCGGGCCTCGGCGTCGGCGCGCAGGAAGCGGGCGAAGTCGCCCTGGGGCAGCAGCACGACCTGGCAGAACTGCTCGCGGCTCATGCCGAGCAGTTGCTCGAACTCGGCGCCGATCTCCTGGTGGGAGCGGCTGAGGTCCTTCCAGGCGCCCGCCGTCGCCTCGTACTCGCGCAGCCAGGTCTGGGCCTTGTCGACGGTGGTGCCCTTGCCGCGCAGCTTGGGCCGCTCCCAGGGCGGCTGCCGGGTGACCTCCAACCGGCGTCCGGCCACGGTGAGTTCGAGGCGGATCTCGGTGCGGGTGCGGGGCTCGGCGTGGTCGCTGCGCAGGTTCATGCCCTGGCCCGCACCGCTCTGGCGGGCGCCGGGCACGGAGCCGTACAACGCGTAGCAGACGGCGTCCAGGACGGAGGTCTTGCCCGCGCCGGTGGGGCCGTGCAACAGGAAGAGCCCGGCGGCGGACAGGGCGTCGAAGTCGACGCTCTGGGTGGCGCCGAAGGGTCCGAAGGCGGTGATGTCGAGCCGGTGCAGCCTCACTTGGCCACCTCCCGCGCGACGGTGTCGGCACGGACGGCGTCGAACGCCTCGCGCAGCACGGCCGCCTCCCGCTCGTCGGGTCCGGCACCCCGGACGTGGGCGACGAAGTCCTGGGCGATCTGCTGGTCGCTGCGGCCCGCCAGGCGTCGGGCGTAGGACACCCGGGGGTCGTCCGGAGCGCGCTCGGGGGCGAAGACCAGGCTCAGCGTGTGCGGGAAGCGCTCGGTGAGCCGGGCCATCGGCTCGGCCGGGCGGACGGCGTCGGTGAGGGTGGCCTCGACCCAGGCGTCCGCATGGCGGTCGAGCTCCGGGTCGGCGAGCAGCTCCTCCAGGGTGCCGCGGATGCGGGCCAGCGGCCGGGGCACCGGGCAGTCGAGGCGCTCGGCGGTGACGGCGCCGTCGGCGGCGAGGTCGATGAGCCACATGCTCTTGCGGTGGTCGGCCTCGGAGAAGGAGTAGGCGAGCGGGGACCCGGAGTAGCGCACGCGCTCGGTCAGGGTCTGGCAGCCGTGCAGATGCCCGAGGGCCACGTAGTCGGCGCCGTCGAAGACTCCGGCCGGTACGGCGGCCACCCCGCCGACGGTGATGTCCCGCTCGCTGTCGCTGGGCTGGCCGCCGGTGACGAAGGCATGGGCGAGGACGACGCACCGGGTGCCCTCCGGACGGGTGGCCAGGTCGGCGCGCACCCGGTCCATGGCGGCGGCGAGGACGGTCTCGTGTCCGGCCTTGTCCACCTTGAACTCGTCCCTCACCAGGGCGGGTTCGAGGTACGGCAGCCCGTAGAAGGCGACGTCCCCGTGGGCGTCGGCGAGCACCACCGGGGTGGCGACGGCGGCCGGCTCGGTGCGCAGATGGATGCCGGCGCGGTCGATGAGCCCGGCGCCGACGCCGAGGCGGCGGGCCGAGTCGTGGTTGCCCGAGATCATCACCGTGGGCACGCCCAGTTCGGCGAGGCGGTGCAGGGCCTCGTCGAACAGCTCGACGGCGGCCAGCGGGGGCACCGCACGGTCGTACACGTCTCCCGACACGACCACCGCGTCCACCTCGCGCTCGCGCACGGTGGCGACGAGGTGACCGATGAACCCGGCCTGGGCCCCGAGCATGCTCACCCGGTGGAAGGCCCTGCCGAGATGCCAGTCGGACGTGTGCAGGAGTCTCATGACTCCCGAGACTAACGGCAGGGTCCGACAACACGGTCGGTCACTGCCGTATCACCCGTCATACCCGACGCACCATAAGGGAGTTATGCCCGTTTTGTCGCTTCCATTGTTCACGCTTCCCTTCGTCGCGCTTCCCTTCTCCACACTTCCGTCGGCGCGTCCGCTCAGGCGTCCCCGTACGCCTCGCCGCCCAGCTCGAACGCCGCCGTGCCCGCCGTCGCGTCCGCGAGCCATCCCCGGAAGGCGTCCACGTCGGCGTCCGGCAGGCCGATCTCGATGGTGACGGCCTCGCCGTAGCCGACGTCGCGGACCTCGCGGCCGGTGGCGCGCAGGTCGTTCTGGAGCTTGCCCGCGCGCTGGTGGTCGACGGTGACCGTGGCCAGCCGGAAGCGGCGCCGGGTGCGGGTGCCGAGGGTGTCCAGGGCCTCGCCGACGGCGCCGCCGTAGGCGCGGATGAGTCCGCCGGCGCCGAGCTTGACGCCGCCGAAGTAGCGGGTGACGACGGCGACGACGTACCGCATGTCGCGGCGCAGCAGCATCTGGAGCATGGGGACGCCGGCCGTGCCGCCCGGTTCACCGTCGTCGCTGGCCTTCTGCACGCGGGCGTCGGCGCCGATGACGTAGGCCCAGCAGTTGTGGGTGGCGTCGGCGTGCTCCTTGCGGACGGCCGCGATGAAGTCCTGCGCCTCCTGCTCGGTCGCGGCCGGGGCGAGGGCGCACAGGAAGCGCGAACGGTTGATCTCGGTCTCGTGCACACCCGCGCGGGCCACTGTGCGGTACTCGTCCTGCATCCCGCCAGCCTATGCGGAAACGCGCGGCCGCCCTCCCCTAGGTGCCGGCCCCGCCCCGGGGCACGGTGAACGACGTCAGCAGGGCGACGCCCGGGGCGAGGGCGGGCCAGCCGGTGCCGCGCCAGGCGAGGACGGCGACGGCGGAGGTGGGGAACTTGGTGCGCAGCCGCTCCAGGGTGTCGTCCAGGCCGTCCCCGGCCAGCGTCAGGAGCAGGTCCTCCAGGCCCGGGTTGTGCCCGACCAGCAGGAGGGTCTCCACCTCGGGCGGTGTCTCCCGTACGACGTCCAGCAGGGCGGGTACGCCGGCCCCGTACAGCCGGGGTTCGTAGCGCACCGGGGGCGGGGTGCCCCATTCGGCGGAGGCGAGCTGCCAGGTCTGCCGGGCGCGTACGGCGGTGGAGCACAGGGCGAGGTCGGGCAGCAGGTCGGCCTCGGCGAGGGCGCGGCCGGCGGCGGGGGCGTCGCGCAGGCCGCGCGGCGCGAGGGGCCTGCGGGAGTCGGGCACGCCCTCGGGGCGGGCGGACTTGGCGTGTCTGAGCACCACGAGGCGGCGCAGCGGACCGGTGCCCGCGCGCCTGCTCACGCGAGGGCCCCGAGGTCGCGGGTGAGTTCGACGGCGAGCAGCCGGTCGGCATAGGCGAACGTCTCGAACCGGGCACCGTCGGCGACGCCGGGATCGACCGCGACGGCTTCCATCACCCGCAGCACCCCCGGCATGTCGAGATCCTCGTCCCACGCCTCGGCGAGCCGCGCCCGCACCGCCTCCGGCACGGGCCGCGAGGGCCGGCGCGCCCACCGGGCCACGTCCCGCCGCCACCCGGCGAGCCGCTCGGCGGCCCGGGCCATCGTCGCCTCGTCCAGCGTCACGCTCTGCCCGTAGGGGACGGAGAGGAGGGCGAGGCGGAGGGCGGTGGGGTCGGCGAGGAGAGAGGACCCGGCCGGCGTGTGCTCCCCGGCCCCCGGCCCCGTCCACACGACCGGAGCCACCGCGATCACCGGTCCCTCGCCCCCGGCCCCACCGTCCTCCCCCGCCACCACCCGCACCACCTGTGCCGTACCCGCGCCCGGCCCGTGTGCCTCCTCGAAGGGGCGCACGGCGAGGGCGTTCGCGGCGGTGCGCAGTTCGGCCGGCTGGCGGGGCGCGGTCGTCCAGGACTGGGCGCCGGTCAGCTCCAGGGCGCGGGCGAGGACGTCGGCGGTCAGGAGCACCCGCAGGGGCGTGAGGCCGAGGCCGCCCGCGCGGGCCTCGATACGGGTCAGGCCGCGCCGGGCGGGCGCGGCGGCGACGGGCTCACCGGTTCGGGCGTCGAGGATGCGCAGCACGGGCCCGAGCGTAAGCGCGCGGACGCCCGTGCGCAGGCACCGCGCGCCGATTCCGGACACCGTGGCGGGGCAGGAGACCGGGAATCAGCACGTGCGGGGGCCTGTTGAGGGCGTCGGAAAGCAGCACACACCCCATAGGAGGCGGACGTGTACGACGAAGAGGCGGCGATTCGCAGGATTCTGACCGAACGGGGCGATACCTGGGCGGTGGTCGGCCTGTCCGGAAATTCCACCCGGCCCGCGTATCGCGTGGCGCGGGTGCTCCAGGGGTTCGGCAAGCGGATCGTCCCCGTGCACCCGAAGGCCGAGACGGTGCACGGCGAGCGGGGCTACACCTCCCTCGCAGGGATCCCCTTCGACGTCGACGTGGTGGACGTCTTCGTCAACAGTTCGTTGGCCGGCGCGGTGGCCGACGAGGCGGTGGCGAAGGGCGCGAAGGCGGTCTGGTTCCAGCTCGGCGTCGTCGACGAGGCCGCTTGCGATCGCACTCGCGAGGCAGGACTTGACATGGTCATGAATCGTTGTCCGGCGATCGAAATTCCCCGCTTGACCTAGTGTCAGAACTTCTTCATCACAATCAAGGGTTGAATATTGACATTCGCACGTGGCGGCTGAGCTGTGGAAACCCTGTCCTCAAGAAGGGCAAGATCCTGAGTCAAGATTTGGTAAGCAGTCTTTTGCCGACGCGGAAACGGTTCCTAGCCTGTGGCCTTCTTCCTCGTTAAAGCTGCGTTTACGATCTGAGAGGCCACTTGACATGACGAAAGTCGACCAGGCTGCACCGGTAGCCACGAGCGACACCGGGGGTCTGCGCCGCGACGTCGGACTCATCGGCCTGATGTGGGCCTCCGTGGGCTCCATCATCGGCTCCGGTTGGCTCTACGGCGCCGAGAAGGCCGTCGTCGTGGCCGGCCCCGCGGCGATCATCTCGTGGGTGATCGGCACGGTGGCCATCGTCCTGCTGGCGCTGGTGCACGCCGAGCTGGGCGGCATGTTCCCGGTGGCCGGCGGTACGGCGCGCTACCCGCACTACGCCTTCGGCGGCCTGGCCGGCATGTCCTTCGGCTGGTTCTCCTGGCTCCAGGCCGCCACCGTGGCCCCGATCGAGGTCGAGGCGATGATCGGCTACGCCGGTCACTGGAAGTTCGCCCAGGGCCTGCAGAACGCCGACCAGACGCTGACCACCAGCGGAATCGTTACTGCAATCGTCCTCATGGCCGTCTTCGTCGGCGTCAACTTCTTCGGCGTACGCGCCCTGGCGCACACCAACAGCGCCGCCACCTGGTGGAAGATCGCCATCCCGCTCGCGGCCATCTTCATCATCGCCGTGGGCAACTTCCACGTCGGCAACTTCACCTCGGAGGGCTTCGCCCCCTTCGGCGCCAAGGGCGTGCTGGGCGCCGTCAGCTCCAGCGGCATCATCTTCGCGCTGCTCGGCTTCGAGCAGGCCATCCAGCTGGCCGGCGAGAGCCGCAACCCGCAGCGCGACCTGCCCCGGGCCACCCTCGGCTCGGTCGCCATCGGCGCCGGGATCTACATCCTGCTCCAGATCGTCTTCATCGCCGCGCTGCCGCACGCCTCCTTCGCGCACGGCTGGGCCAAGCTGGCGTACGCCGGCATCAGCGGTCCCTGGGCGGGGCTCGCGACCCTGGTGGGCCTCGGCTGGCTGGGCTGGGTGCTCTACGTCGACGCGATCATCTCCCCCGGCGGCACCGGCCTGATCTACACCACCGCCACCTCCCGCGTCTCCTACGGCCTGGCCAAGAACGGTTACGCCCCGAAGGCGCTCACCAGGACCGACAAGCGCGGTGTGCCGTGGATCGGTCTCATCGTGACCTTCGCCACCGGCATCCTCTGCTTCCTGCCGTTCCCGAGCTGGCAGCAGCTGGTCGGCTTCATCACTTCGGCGAGCGTGCTGATGTACGCGGGCGCCCCGCTGGCCTACGGCGCCTTCAGCGACCGCCTGCCGCACTTCGAGCGCCCCTACCGGCTGCCCGCCGGCAAGATCATCTCGCCGCTGTCCTTCGTGGTAGCCAACCTGATCATCTACTGGAGCGGCTGGAACACCCTGTGGCGGCTGGCCTTCGCCATCCTGCTCGGCTACGTGCTGATGGGTTCCTACGCCCTGTGGGCCAACCTCAAGGGCAAGCCGGACGCGCCCCGGATGGACTTCAAGGCCGCGCAGTGGCTGCCCGCCTACCTGCTGGGCATCGGCCTGATCTCCTGGCAGGGCGGCTTCGGCGACGGCAGCCAGGGCAACATCCCGCTGTACTGGGACATCCTGGTCATCGCGGCCTTCTCGCTCGGCGTCTACTACTGGGCGAAGGCCACCGCCTCCAAGACGGAGGCGATCGAGCGCAGCATCGACGAGGTGGTCGTCACCGACGCGCCCGCGCACTGAGCCACCACTCCTCCCCCGGTGCCCCGCCGGCCGCTCCTCGGCCGGCGGGGCACCGTCGTCATACGGGGCCGTGCTCCGTCTCGGCGAGGCGGTGGTCGGCGGTCTTCAGCGCCTCGTCCACCAGCCGGCGCAGATGCCCGTGGCGCAGCGAGTAGATCACCCGGCGGCCCTCCTTGCGGGTCTCGACGAGGCCCGCGAGCCGGAGCCGGGCCAGGTGCTGGCTGACGGCGGGCCGGGCGGCGCCGCACGCCTCGGTCAGCGTGGTGACATCCGCCTCCTGCGAGGTCAGGGCGTAGAGCAGGGCAAGGCGGGTGCGATCGCCGAGCAGGGCGAGGAGCTCCGCGGCGAGCGCGAACTGCTCCTCGCCCGGGGTGTGCTGATGCGCGGGATGCGCAGGTGATAGGTGCATGCGTGCGCTCATACGCACATAATGGCTCCGTGGGCGCGCCGCGTCCACCGCCGCCCATCGGAAGGGAACCCGCGTGAGCGACCACCACGAGCACGGCCCGCACCGGCACGGCACCTCCTCCCTGCGCCATCGGCTGGCCCATCTGCTCACCCCGCACTCCCATGAGACCGCCGACAAGCTCGACACGGCGCTGGAGTCCTCGGCGCGGGGCATGCGCGCCCTGTGGGTGTCGCTGGCCGTGCTGGGCGCGACCGCGCTGGCGCAGGCGGGCGTGGTCGCCGTCTCCGGCTCGGTCGCGCTGCTCGGGGACACGGTGCACAACGCCGCCGACGCGCTGACCGCCGTACCGCTCGGCATCGCCTTCGTGCTGGGGCGAAGGGCGGCGAACCGGCGGTTCACCTACGGCTACGGCCGCGCCGAGGACCTCGCGGGCCTGGTGATCGTGCTGACCATCGCGGCCTCGGCGGCCTTCGCCGGGTGGATGGCGGTGGGGCGGCTGCTCGATCCCCGCCCGGTCACGGACGTGCCGGTGGTGGCGCTGGCCGCGCTGGTCGGCTTCGCGGGCAACGAGTGGGTGGCCCGGTACCGGATCCGGGTGGGCCGCCGGATCGGCTCGGCCGCGCTCGTCGCCGACGGGCTGCACGCGCGTACCGACGGCTACACCTCGCTGGCCGTGCTGCTGGGCGCGGCCGGCTCCGCCCTCGGCCTCCCATGGGCCGACCCGGTCGTGGGGTTGGCGATCACGGCCGCGATCGCGCTGGTGCTGCGGGACGCGGCGCGCGAGGTGCTGCGGCGGATGCTGGACGCCGTGGACCCGGCGCTCGTGGACCGGGCCGAGCGGGCGGTACGGGCGGTGCCGGGCGTGCGAGGCGTGGGCGAGCTGCGGCTGCGCTGGATCGGGCACCGGCTGCGCGCCGAACTGGCGGTGGTCGTGGACGGCGACGCGTCGCTACGACAGGCCCACGCCATCGCCGTCGAGTCCGAACACGCCCTGCTGCACGCCCTGCCGAGGCTGTCGGCCGCCCTGGTGCACGCGGACCCGGCACCCGTACCGGGCGAGAAGGACCCGCATCTGGCGCTGGCCCACCACCTCGCCGGGTGAGACCCCGCGCGCCGCGCTGTGAGATCGGGGATCACCACGCCGGGCCGGCCGCCCCGCGGGGTCACCCCTCGCCACCTGGGCCAAGGCCCGCCACCTGAGGACGGGCCTCGCCCGGTGAGCCGGACCAGCCACATCGGGCCATGCCCACCGCACGGGAACGCGGGCCGCCACATGGAGCGAGGCGCCAGGTGGCGGCAGGGATCGCCACGCCGGGCCGGCCGCCCCACGGGATCACCCCTCGCCACCTGGGCCAAGGCCCGCCACCCGGGGACGGAACTCACCCGGTGAGCCACACCACGCCGCCTCCGGTCACGCCCGCCACGCGGGAACACGGGCCGCCCGTCAGGCAGGTCAGGCCGCGCCCAGCCCCTCTAGGACCACCGCGCCCGGCAGTTCGGCGAACGCCTTGCCCGGGACCAGCAGTTTGCCGCGCCGGCGGCCGCTGCCGACCAGGACGTAGGGCAGATCGATGACGGCCGCGTCCACCAACAGGGGCCAGCCGGTGGGCAGTCCGATCGGGGTGATGCCGCCGTACTCCATCCCGGTCTCCCCCGTCGCCGTCTCCGTCGGGGCGAACGACGCCTTGTGGGCGCCCAGTTGGCGGCGCACCACGCCGTTGACGTCGACCCGGGTGGTGGACAGCACCAGGCACGCGGCGAGCGTGGTCGCTCCGGCCCGCTTGGCGGCGACCACCACGCAGTTCGCCGACCGCTTCAGCAGATCGCTGCCGTAGTGCTCCACGAAGACGGCGGTGTCGGCCCGGCGCGGGTCGGTGTCGACGTACAGGACGCGGTCGGCGGGGATACCGGCGGACCAGTTCCGCAGGGCGTCGGCCACGGGGGCGGTCAGTTCGTCCAGGCAGTCCGGGGCCGGGGTCGCGGTCTCGAAGTCTCCGATGGGTGCGCGCATGGCCGCACGCTGACAAGGCGCACGGGCCATGCGCGGGGACGCCTCACTGCACGGGCGGCACGGAGACGGCCATCATCATCTCCATCGGGACGTCGCCGCGGTTGGCGTAGACGTGCGGGACGTTCGCCTCGAAGGTGGCGCTGGCGCCGGTCGGGACGCGGTGGTCCTCGCCGTCGACGGTGAGGGTCAGCTCGCCCGCCGTGACATGGACCAGTTCGACGGTGCCGCCCGGGTGCGGCTCCGCCGGGCTCTCGTCCCCGGGCATCAGCACCCAGTCCCAGAGCTCCAGCGGGCCGGGCGCCTCGGTGCCCGCGAGCAGCCGGTTGTAGCTGCCGGCCTCGGTGTGCCACAGCCGTACCGCCCGTTCGGCCGGGACGATACGGACCCGGGGGCCGCGCTCGTAGTCGAGCAGGGTGGTGACGCTGATGCCGAGCGCGTCGCCGATCTTGACGATGGTGCCGATGCTCGGGTTGGTGCGGGCCTGCTCGATCTGGATCAGCATGCCCCGGCTGACACCGGCCCGGGCGGCGAGCACGTCCAGGGTGAAACCGCGCACCGAGCGCCAGTGCCTGACGTTGCGCGCCAGGGACTGGGTCAGCAATTCGAGGTCCGACACGTTCCGTCCGATATCCGAGATGGTTCACTGCTGTGAATGACGTAGTTCAACTTACTGAACTACGGTGGAGCGCACCCGTTCGTTCAAGAAACTGTACTGCGAGGCATCGTGACAGCCTTCTTCGCCCTGACCACCAGCCTGTTGTGGGGGCTGGCCGACTTCGGCGGCGGGCTGCTGACACGACGTACGCCCGCACTGACCGTGGTCGTCGTCTCGCAGTCCATCGCGGCGGCCGTGCTGGGCGCGATCGTCGTCGCCACGGGCGCCCTGGGCGCGGCCGAGCCCCGGCTGTGGTTCGCGTTCGCGGCTGGCCTGGTCGGACCGATCGCCCTGCTCGCCTTCTACAAGGCCCTCGCGCTCGGCCCGATGGGCGTCGTCTCGCCGCTCGCCACCCTCGGCGTCGTGGTGCCGGTCGGCGTGGGCCTGTTCCTGGGCGAGCGCCCGGGGCTGCTCCAGCTCGCGGGCATCGCGGTCGCCGTCGGCGGGGTGGTGCTCGCGGGCGGACCCCAGCTGCGGGGCGCGCCGGTGGAGCGGCGCACGGTCCTGCTGACGCTGGTCGCGGCGCTCGGCTTCGGCACGGTGTTCGCCCTGATCGCAGAGGCGTCCACCACCATCACCGGCCTGTACCTCTCGCTGTTCGTACAGCGGCTGACCAATGTCGCGGTGGGCGGGGCCGTGCTCGCCGTCTCCCTGCGGCGCGGCGGCACCGCGCTGCCGGAGGACGGCTTCCCCTACCGCTCACTGCCCGCGCTGGCCTTCGTCGGCCTCGCCGATGTGGCGGCCAACGGCACGTACGCCATCGCCGCCCAGTACGGCCCGGTCACCGTGGCCGCCGTCCTCGCCTCGCTCTATCCGGTGGTGACCGCGCTGGCCGCCCGCGGCTTCCTCAGCGAACGGCTGCGCGCCGTCCAGGCGGCGGGCGCGGGCCTCGCCCTGCTGGGCACGGTGCTGCTGGCGACCGGCTGAGGGCTGCCGGGGACCCGGTCCGGCGACCGGCTCCGGCGACCGTGCGCTCGCTCCCGGTACCCGTGCCGGGTCTCAGCCCTCGGTCTCCAGTTCGGCGAGCCGGGCCACCGCGGAGTCGTCCAGGTCGGCCAGGGCCCGCAGTTGTGCCGGGGTCGTCCCGTCCGGGATCGGCACCGGGGCCGGGGTGCGCAGCGGCGGCTGCCAGCCGTCCTCGGGCGTCCAGCGCCGTACGACCTTGGCGGGCGCGCCGGCCACCACGGCGTGGTCGGGCACCGTGCCGCGCACCACAGCACCGGCCGCGACCACGACGTTCCGGCCGATCCGCGCGCCCGGCAGGATCACCGCCCCGGTACCGATCCAGCAGCCGGGACCGATCTCCACGGGCTCCATCCGGGGCCACTGCCGGCCGATGGGCTCGTGCGGGTCGTCGTAGGAGTGGTTGGTCGAGGTGACGTAGACGTACGGCCCGAAGTAGCAGTCGCGGCCGATGGTCACCGTGGTGTCCGCGATGACATGGCTGCCGCGGCCGAGCACCACGCCGTCGCCGATGCGCAGGATCGGGTCGGGGCCGAGGTCCAGGTCGGGCATCAGACCGGCGGTCAGGGTGACCTGTTCGGCGATGATGCAGTGGGAGCCGAGCCGGATCCAGGGTTCGCCGAAGACCGTGCCGAGCGGGAAGGCGAGCCGGGTGGCCTCGCCGATGGCGCCGAAGCGGAGGCGTCCCGGGTGCTCCGCCGTGACGGAGCCGGTCCGCTGGACCCAGGCCCAGGCCCGGTGGACGGCACGCTGGGCGAGGCCACGGCGCCAGGATGAGAACGTGTTCTTGCGCTTCGGCACGGGCTCACGTTACTCACGGGTTGCGTGCCGTGAGAGGCCGGACCGCTGTGATCTTTGCCCCACCGCCTGTCGTACCGTGCGGGGTACTTACGGACGCGAGGAGACGGTGATGACGCAGCGGGCACTGATCGTGGGCATCGGCGGGAAGGAGCCGCGGGTCGACGCGGAGGCGTTCGTGGCGCCGACGGCTTCGGTGATCGGGGATGTGACGCTGCACGCGGGGGCGAGTGTCTGGTACGGCGCGGTGGTGCGCGGGGACGTCGAGACGATCACCGTGGGGGCGCGGGCGAACGTGCAGGACAACGTGACGCTGCACGCGGACCCCGGGTTTCCGGTGAGCGTCGGGGAACGGGTGTCCATCGGGCACAACGCGGTGGTGCACGGGGCGACGGTCGAGGACGACTGCCTGATCGGGATGGGGGCGACCGTGCTCAACGGGGCCGTGATCGGGGCGGGGTCGCTGGTGGCGGCGCAGGCGCTGGTGCCGCAGGGGATGGTGGTGCCGCCGGGGTCGTTGGTGGCGGGAGTGCCGGCGAAGGTGCGGCGTGAGCTGTCGGCGGAGGAAAAGGAGGGGGTCACCCTCAACGGCACGCTGTACGCCGAGCTGGCCCAGGCGCATCGCGAGGTGCACGAGTAGGTCGTTCTGCGGGTGCGGGTGGGGGGCGGTCGTTCGCGCCGTTCCCCGCCGCTCGGGGGGGGCGCCTCACTCGCCCGCGCCGACGGGTTCCGCCTCTCGCTGGGAAAGCTCCTGCTGGGCCTTCTTCGTCCTGCGCTTCACGATCAGCATCGTGGCCAGGCCCAGGACGACCGCGGCCCCCAGGCCCACATAGGAGAACTTCTTCAGCCAGCCCTCGGCGACCACGCCCACGTAGTAGACGGCGGCGGTGGTGCCGCCGGCCCAGCAGATGCCGCCCAGGACGTTGGCGATCAGGAACTTCCAGTAGGGCATGTGGAGCACGCCGGCGAGGGGGCCGGCGAAGATGCGCAGGAGGGCGATGAAGCGGCCGAAGAAGACGGCCCACATGCCCCACTTCTGGAAGGAGCGCTCGGCGGTGGCCACATGGGCCTCGCCGAAGTGCCGCGGGAACTTCTTGCCCAGCCAGGCCAGCAGCGGGCGTCCGCCCTTGCGGCCGATGGCGTAGCCGATGGAGTCGCCGATCACCGCGCCCGCGGTCGCGCACGCGCCGAGGATCAGCGGGTTGATGTGGGAGTGCTGGGAGGACATGAGCGCCGCCGAGACGAGGACGATCTCGCCCGGCAGCGGAATGCCGAGGCTTTCGACGCCGATCACCAGGGCCACCACGGCGTAGACGGCGACCGCCGGCACCGAGTCGAGCCATTCCTGGACGTGCACCGCGGGATCCTCCCCTGTCACCGACCTTGCCCGGGAGCACCGGGTAAAGCGCTCCCCAAAGAAGGCTACCCGGTCCGCGGTGAACGGCCGCTCGGCGTACGCCTTCCCGGCGGCACCGACGCGCCCCCGGGCATTGGGTTCCCGGCCATCCCCGTGTCATACGGCGGGGGAAGGCTCCCCCCGGTTCGCCCGCACCGCCTCCCCAGGGCCCCGCCGCGGAAGGACGACGTCCCGTGTCCGCACCGTCCCCCCTCGTCACGACACCCGACGGCCCCGTGCCCGAGGCCCCGGCCCGGCCGGTCCCGTCGCTGTCCGGCCGGTTCCTGCGGCCGGCTCTCTGTCTGGCCCCGCTGCTGCTGACGGGCTGCTGGGCCGTCGCCAACCGGCCCGTGGTGTACGAGGGGGTGCGGCGGCTCGTCGCGGCCGATCCCCGGTGGCTGCTGGCCGGGTTCGGCTGTACGTGTCTGACCTGGGTGGCGGCCTCCTGCGTCCGGCAGGGCGCGCTGCCCGACCGGGTGCCGGCGGGGCTGCTGCTGGCGTCGCAGTTCGCCGCGGGTGCCGCGAACCACGCGCTGCCCGGCGGGCTCGGCGCGCACGCCGTCACGGTGCGCTTCCTGCGGGCGCGCGGGGTGCCGCTGGACCGCGCGACCGCGTCGATCGGCCTGTACTCGCTGGTCAAGTCCGCCGCGAAGACCCTCGTCCTGCTGGTCTTCCTCACGGTCTCGCCGGCCTGGCGGCGCCTGGGCGGTCTGGTGCCGGACGGGACGGAGCTGGTGCCGGCCGCGGCGGTCGCGGGCGGCGTGGTCACCGGGGCGGGGGTGCTGCTGATCGTCGTACGGCCGTTGCGGCGGCCGGTGACCGGTCTGGTGCGCACGGCGCTCGCGGATGTCCGGGTGGTGCACGCCCGGCCGTGCCGGGTCCTGGCGCTGTGGGGCGGGGCGGTGGCGATGCCGCTGGTGCAGGCGGGCTCGCTCGGCTGTGTCGGGGCCGCGCTGGGGCTCGAACTGCCCTGGCCGGAGGTGGCGCTGGCGTTCCTGGCGGCGGGCACGGCGATGGGTGGCGCCCCGGTGCCCGGCGGGTTCGCGGTGGACGCGGCGCTGGTGTGGACGCTGGTCGCCTTCGGCGCGGAGCCCGCCCCCGCGACGGCGACCGTGATCGGCTACCGGGTGGTGACGGACTGGCTGCCACTGCTGCCGGGCGCGCTGGTGCTGTCGGCGCTGATCCGGGCCAAGGTGCTGTGACGCGTTCGGTGGGGTGCTCATTCCCGGCGGGCCACCAGGCGGTAGGCGTTGGCGAGGCGGAGGCGGTGGGCGAGGGGGCGGAGCGCGAGGCGGTCGAGGAGGGTGGCCGTGAGCAGGGCGGGGACCCCGGCGAGCAGGAGGGCGGTGCGCAGGGTGCGGCGCAGGGCGCCGGGCGGCTCGGGCAGCCAGGGCACGTCCTCGCGCGGTGCCGAGTGGTCCAGGGCCAGCCACACGGCGGCGAGCAGATCGACCGGGTCGTGCGGTTCGGCGTGCTGCTCGGCGAGGACCGTGAAGCCGAGTTCGGTGAGCCGGCGGCGCAGATTGCCGACCGGCATGAAGTGCAGGTGCTGCGGCTGGAGCCAGGGCAGCCACCAGCGGCCGAGGAGGCGGGCGTAGCGGCTGTCCGGATCGGGCACCTCGACGAGGAGGTGGCCGCCGGGGCGTACGACCTGGTGGGCGGCGCGGAGTTCGCGGTCGGGGTCGGTGCTGTGCTCCAGGTAGTGGAACATGCTCACCACGTCGTAGCGGGCGGCGAGTTCGGGGGCGAGGTCCGGGAAGGCGCCCCGGTGGGCGTGCTCGACGCGGCCCGCCCGCGCGGCGAGTTCGACGCCGTCGGTGAAGTCGAGCCCGTCGAAGGAGGTGCCGGGCAGCACGGTGCGGGCGCTCGCGCAGAAGTGGCCGTGCCCGGTGCCGACGTCCAGCCAGGTCTTCGGGGCGGGGTCGTAGGGCAGCATCGACCGGGCGCGGTCCTCGTACATGGCGCCGCGACCGCCGAAGGTGCCGCTCATCCGCTGCTCGCCGAGGCCGTCGTAGAAGTCCCGGTAGTAGAACTCCAGGCCCGCTTCGGTCAGTCGCGGGTTCTGGAAGACGTGGCCGCAGTCGGCGCAGCGGTCGAGGGTGAAGCGGCCGGGCTTGTGCTGGAGCAGGTCGACGGTGCGCAGCCGCTGGTCCAGCCGGCCGGAGCCGCACCAGGGGCAGGTGGTGCGGCGGGGGGCGAGGAAGCGGTCGGTACCGGCGGCGAGGTCGGCCCGGTAGGCCGGGCGCAGGGCGGAGACGCGCTCGGCCTTCGCCTTCTTCTCACTGGGCTCGCTCATCGGCTCTCCCTTGCCAGTCGTTCCAGGTGGGTGGCCGCGGCGGGCGCGCCGCCGGCCGCGCGGAAGGCGGCGCGGACGCGGGCGGCGGCGGCCCGGTGGGCGGGGTCGTGCAGCACGGTGTCGAGGGCCGTGCCGAGCCGGTCCGCGCCGACCCGGCCGAACTTCACCCGGAGCCCGGCCCCCGCGTCCACGACCTGCGCGGCGATCACGGGCTGGTCGTCCCGGATCGGCGCGACGACGAGCGGGACGCCGTGCCACAGCGCCTCGCACACGGTGTTGTGGCCCGCGTGGCAGACGACCCCGTCCATCCGTTCCAGCAGGGCGAGTTGGGGCACGGAGGGCAGGATCAGCACGTCCTTGTCGCCCTCCTCGGCGGGGAGCACGCCGCCGGGGTCGGCGAGCACCGCCTGCACCCGGTCGGCGCGGTCGCGCAGCGCGTCGCGGCAGACGCCGAGGAAGCGGGCCCCGGCGTCGGCGTTGGCGGTGCCCAGGGTGACCAGGACCTTCGCCCGGCCCGGGTCCAGCCACTCCCAGGGGAAGCCGGGGCGTCCGGGTCGGCCGGCGAGGGAGGGGCCGACGTACTGGATGTGCGGGGCCGACGGCGCCCGGGGGCCCACGAGTTCGGGGCTGCTGAAGATCAGCAGGAGGTGGGGTGAGGAGCGCGGGTCGGCGGTGCCGGAGGGGTCGCCGACGCGGCCGCGCAGCTCGGCCAGCCGCTGCCGAAGCCAGTCGGCGACCTTGGGCAACCCGTCGTAGGCACCGCCGAATTCGGCCGAGGTGGTCGCGGAGGTGGCCCAGGGCAGGCCGAGCCGCTCGGCCACCAGGGCACCGGCGAACGCCTGTTGGTCGGCGACGACCACGTCCGGGCCGAACTCCTCGGCGGCCGCCCGCACTCCGGGTGCCATCGCGTCGGCGAGCGGCAGCAGGTACCACTCCCACAGGAACTTCAGCGCTTCGGCACCGCGCAGGTCCGGGGGGCGTACGGCGCCGTCGGCGCCCGGCACCGGACCCGCGCAGCCGAACACCGGGGCGTCGGGTCCCGCGAGCCGCCGCACCAGCCCCGGGTCGGCGCAGGTCCAGGCCACCCGGTGGCCGCGCGCGGCGAGGTGGGCGGCCACCCCGACGGCCGGGTTGATGTGCCCGGTCAACGGCGGTACGACGAAGAGGAAGCCGCTCACCGGACCACGCCCGCCCCGGCCCGGATCAGGTCCAGGATGTGGCCGCCGACCGCGCCGGGCGCCTCCACCAGCACCGAGTGCTCGTGCCCCGGCAGCACCACCGACCGGAAGTCCGGCAGCCGGGCCTCGTGCGACGGCACCAGGTCCGCGAGATCGGAGTCCCCGCCGTAGATCCCGAGGACCGGGCAGCGTACGGCGCCGATCTCGGCCTCGGTGTGCACCCGGCTGGCCGGGATGTCCCGGCCGAGGCTGGTCTCCCGGGCGAGCCGGGCCGCGCCCTTGGCGAGGCGGGCGGTGTTGTGGCCCCGGTGGGCGGTGATCCAGGCGATGGCGTCCCGCTCGTTGCAGGCGAGCTGGGTCACGACGCGGTGCAGGATGCCGCCGAGTTTGCGCGCCCAGGCGGGAGTCGCGGGTTCGGACTCCACGAGGGTGAGGGTGGCGACGCGCTCGGGACGGCGTACCGCGTAGCCGAACGCGATGGTCCCGCCGTAGGAGTTGCCGACCAGATGCACCGGGCCGGTGACGCCGAGGCGGTCGAGGAGCGCGGCGAGGTCGTCGATGTTGTGCTCCAACGTGTAGCCCAGGGGCGGGCGTTCGCTGCGGCCGTGGCCGCGCAGGTCGTACATGACCACGTCCAGACCGGCCGCGGCGAAGGCGGGGGCGACGGTGAAGTAGTAGCTGGCCAGGCTGTCGGTGAGCAGCCCGTGCACCAGCACGACCGTGCCGGCGGGAGTGCTGCCCGCGGCGGGGGCCATGCGCTGGACGTGCAGCCGGATGCCGCCGGCGTCGACCATCGCCATGGCTCAGCCCGCCTGCCCGCTTCGCAGGCTCCACACCACGTACTCCACGAGCCTGCCGACGGTCAGCTCGATGATCTCCTCGAACTCCATCCCGGCCAGGAACTCGGCGAGGTTGACCCGCCCGCCGTACCGTTCCTCCAGCATTCCGGCCAGGGTGACCAGGTCGATGCTCTCCAGTTCCAGGTCGCGGTTGAAGGTGGTGGACATGCCGATGACCGTGTCGTCGTCGCCGTACTCCGCCAGGACCTCGCGGAGCATGCCGGTGATGTCGGCGAGGACGGCGTCGGGGGCCGACCGGGTGGGGATCGCTGGGGGGTTCATCGGGGGATCTCCTCGACTGCGGGATCGTGGGGTGCGGCGTCGGCGGTGGCGGGCCCGGTGGTCCAGGCCACCACGTAGGCGCGGGACGTCAGGGCGGGCGGGTTGGCCACGGGAACGCAGTGGACGGGGTAGGCGGGGGCGAGGCGGCCGCGGACCAGGAGCCGGCTGCCGTCGGGGGTGGCCTCCAGGACCCTGAAGTCCCTCGGCCGGCCGCCGAATCCGGTGCCCTCGGCCTTGGCGACGGCCTCCTTGGCCGCCCAGAAGCGGGTGAACCACTCCGCCTGCGAGCCGGACCGCGCTCGCAGGAGCCGGAGTTCATCCGGACCGAGCGCTGTCCCCAGGGTCGCCGGATCGCGCTCGGTGATCTCTTCGATGTCGATGCCGGGCCCGGGGCGCGGGCCGTGCGGCCGTACGATCGCCACGCCCGCCTCGGCCCGGTGGGCGAGCGAGACGTCCAGCGGGGGCAGGGTCCGCCCGTGCACGCCGACGACGCGGGGGCGGCCGCTCGCGTCGTTGCGCACCCGGATCTCGGCCGGGAAGACGGGCCCCTCGCCGTGCTCCCAGAGCCACCGCCGCACCGCGTCCTTGACGGCGATCCGGCCGAGCAGCCACTGGCGGCGGCCGCGGGGCGGGTGGGCGGCGTACTCCGAACGCTCCGCGCTGCCCAGCGAGTTGCGCATGATCAGCTCGCGTGAGGCGAGGTCGGGCCAGCGCTCGTGCAGCAGCGTCCAGCCGCCGGGCCGGACGGCGGAGAGGGTGTGGCGCTCGGGGAAGCGTTCGACGGGGCGGGTCGTCGGGTCGTTGTCGAAGCGGCGGTCCTGCCAGCCGTCGAGCACGGCCCACACCCGGCCGCCGACGGCGAGTTCGGCGTCCGCCTCCAGGAGGGTGTCGGTGAGGGAGGTGATCCGCACCAGGCAGTCGACCTCGGTGCCGGGCGCCGGGTGCGGCCCGTGGAACGTCATCCGCCGCATCTGCACGGGGAAGACGACGGTCCGCCGGGTGCGGGTCGCCATGATCCAGTAGCCGAGCAGCTGGCCCACGTTGTCCAGCAGGGCGCCGGGGGCGGCGGGCGCGGTGATCACCCCGCGCACGTGCCGCTCGCCGATCGCGGACAGCTCGGTCAGGCCCTGGAACCCCGGGCCGTGGAACATCCAGCGTTCGTCGTAGATCTGGGACGCGGTGTGCTCGGGGCGGCGCTCGGGGGCGTTCGGGCGGGGGCCCGGCGGGGGTGGCGCCGGGTGGTGGGGGGCGAGTTCGAGGACGGCGCGGGCGGTGGGGCCGAAGGCGACGGTCAGGTGGTGCGGACGGTCGGGGTCGGGGGTGACCGTGATCGGCACGTCCACGGCGGGCACGGCGGTGAGCCAGCGGTCGAACCGGGCCCCGTGCACGGCCACCGCCCGCATCCCGGGCGCGGCCGCCTCCGCCGCGTCCATCATGTGCCGCACGATCGTGGTGGCGGGCACGACGGGCCAATGGTCCTCAAGGTCGGGCCAGCCGGAGCGCTGGGGGAAGAAGCAGTGGTCGAGGAGGTGCGGCATGGACTGGGGGGATATGTGGAGCGTGGTGGTGGTCGTGGCGGGTGGGGTTACCGGGGCGGAGGGCGGGGTGGCCGGGGCGGGGGTCTCGGGTGCGGCGAGGGTGGCGGCGGGGGCCGCGGGTGCCGCCGGGGCGGGGGCGGCCGTCGTGGTCGCGGGCGCCGCGGGGGCTGAGGTGGTCGGCGCGGGCCCGGGTGCCACGCGCGCGGACACGGTCGGCGCGGGCCCGGCTGCGGGCGTCGTCGCGAGCGGCGCCCGGCGGTGCGCGGCCGGGGTACGGCTGCTCGCCGCCGCCATCACCTCGGCCGCCGTGTCCGCGGTGTCCCGCAGCAGGGCGGACAGCTCGGCGGCGACCGGGAACCGGGCGGCGAGACCGTCGAGGGCGGGCGCGCCCGGGGACACGGGACGGGGCACCGAGGGCCCGCGCCGCAGCTCCCCGCGCAGTTCCTCCAGCGCGCCGCCGTCCAGCGACACCAGCGCGCCGCCGAGGTCGAGCCGAACGGGCGGACGGCCGGCCCCGGCGGGGTTCACCAGGATGCCGGGGGCCGCGGGGGACCCGTCGCGCGTGGCCCCCGCGGTGCGCCGTGGCAGGGCCGGTGTCACCGCCGTCGCTCCCGCCGCCCACAACGCCGTCGCCACACGACGCAGTTGTGGGAGTCCGCCGTGGTGGGGCGAGCACGCGGGGACCGCGAGATGGTCGCGGTCGCCGAGCGTGTCGTCGATCAGCGAGGTGAGGCTGCCCGGTCCGGGCTGGACGAACACGCGGTGTCCGGCGGCGTACAGGGCCTCGGTCAGTTCGCGGAAGCGGACCGGTTCCAGCAGGTGCCGTACGAACAGGGCGCGCACGGCCGCCTCGGCCTGCGGGAACGGTTCCGCGGTCGTACCGGACCACACCGGCACGGCCGGACGGTGGAGCCGGAAGCGGTCGGCGGCCTCCTCGATGGGGGCGAGGTACGGTTCGAGCATCGGCGTGTGGAAGCCGGAGCGGAAGGGCAGCACCTGGCAGATCACGCCCTGCGCGCGGAAGGACCGTACGAGCTCCCCGACCGCCTCGTCCGGCCCGCACACCATCGACTGGCGGGGCGCGTTGTCGTGGGAGAGCACGATCCCGGAGCCCGCCCAGGCGTCGGCGAGGGCCGTGCGCACCCGCGCGGCGGAGGTGCCGAGCGCGGCGAAGACGAGTCCGGGGACGGTGAGCGCGTCCGGGTCGAACTCCGCCATGAAGGCGTCGACCTGGTCGGGTGAGTAGATCCCGGCAGTCGCCATGGCCGTCCACTCGCCGACGCTGTGCCCGGCGACCGCGTCGGGTACGACGCCCATCGCGCGCAGCGCCCGGTCCAGCAGCCGGCCCACGCCGAAGACGTCGAAGCCGTGCCGTCCGACGTCCTCGACCCGGGTGTCCCCCCGCGTGCCACGCAGCGGCGGCAGTCCGAAGCGGGCCGCGATGTCGTCGGTGCGCGGCGGCGTGAACTCGCCTTCCAGACCGGGGAAGACGAACGCCAGCCGGTCCCCGGGCCCGCCCAGCAGCGGGGTCGGCCGCAGCCACACATCGCCGCGCCCCTGCCAGGGCCGTCCCTTCGCGACCGCCCGGCGCGCGAGCGCGAGCCGTCTGGCGTTCGGCGCCACGATCCCGAGCCGTACCGGGCCCGCCCCGGGATGTGTCCGGGCCGGGTCGAGCCCGGTGTCCAGGACGTCCGGGTCGTCGGCGTCCAGGAGCGCGGCGAGGCGGTCGACGGAGTCGGCCGCGAGAAGGAGGACGGGCTCGGGCTCGGTGACGCGGGCGACCGGGGCGGGGGCGGGCGGGTGCCCGGGGGCCGCGGTGCGCCGTGCGGGCGCGGCCTCCTCCAGCACCACGTGCGCGTTGATCCCGCCGAAACCGAAGGCGTTGACGGCGGCCCGGCGGGTCGGCCGGCCGGGACCGAGGTCCCAGGGCCGGGCCTCGGGCAGGGTGCGGAAGCGGGTGGCGCCGAGACGGGGATGGGGGTCGTCGCAGTGCAGGGTGGGCAGGAGGGTGGCGTGATGGAGGGCGAGGGCGGCCTTGACCAGCCCCGCCACCCCGGCGGCCGGCATCGTGTGGCCGATCATGGACTTCACGGAGCCGAGCACCGGGCGCTCCTCGTCGGCGAGGTCCGTTCCGGGCCCGAACACCGTCGCGAGCGTGGTGAGTTCGGCGCCGTCGCCCGCCGGGGTCGCCGTGCCGTGGGCCTCCAGCAGGCCGAGGGAGTGGGGCGCCGCGGGGTCGAGCCCGGCGGCCCGCCATGCCTGGCGCACGGCCCGGGTCTGCCCGCCCGGATCGGGGCTGACGAGGCCCGCGGTACGACCGTCCCCGGCGACGCCCGTGCCTCGGATCACGGCGTAGACGCGGTCCCCGTCGCGCTCGGCGTCCGCGAGCCGTTTCAGTACGACGACCCCCGTGCCCTCCCCGATGAGGATGCCGTCGGCGTCCCGGTGGAAGGGCCGGATGCGCTCGGTCGGGGACAGGGCGCGCAGCTGGGAGAAGACGCTCCAGAGGGTGATGTCGTGGCAGTGGTGCACTCCCCCGGCGAGCATCAGGTCACAGCGCCCGGAGGCGAGTTCGGCGACCGCCTGGTCGACGGCGACCAGCGAGGAGGCGCAGGCCGCGTCGACGGTGTAGGCGGGGCCGCGCAGATCGAGCCGGTTGGCGATGCGGGAGGCGGCGAGGTTGGGCACGAGGCCGATCGCGGACTCGGGGCGGTCCGGGCCCAGCCGCTCGGTGAACGCCGCCCGGATCCGGTCGAGTTGGGCCGGTGCCAGGTCGGGCACCAACTCGCCGAGGGTCCGGACGAGTTGGCCCGCCGTGCGGACGCGCTGGTCCAGCCGGGCCAGGCCGGGGGTGAGGTAGCCGCCCCGGCCCAGCACCACGCCGATCCGGTCCCGCGCCGGGAGCCCGCGCTCGCCGCCCGCGTCGGCGAGCGCGGCGGCGGCCACGTCGAGGGCGATCAGCTGGTCGGGCTCGGTGCCCGGGACGGCCGCGGGCATGATCCCGTACCGCGTGACCTCCACCTCGGCCAGGCCGTCCACGAAGCCGCCGCGCCGGCAGTACACCTGGTCGGGGGCGGCGGGTCCGGAGGCCGACGCTCCCGGGCGGTAGTAGTCGGCGTCCCAGCGGCCCGCGGGCACCTCGCCGATCGCGTCGACGCCGTCCCGCAGATTGCGCCAGTAGGCGTCGAGCCCGCGCGCACCCGGCATCAGCACCGACATCCCGACGATGGCGACGGGGAGTTGACGGTTCGTCATCTCACCAGCCCGACGCGGTGTAGACGACGGCACGAACCGCCGGGTCGCCCCAGGCCAGTTCCCCGAGCAGGGCCGCGGTGCCCTCCTCCGGGTCGATCATCTCCACGCCTCGGCGGGCGTACTCGCGGCCGAGTTCCGCGGCCACCATGCCGGTGTGGGTGCCGGAGGGCGCCCAGGGTCCCCAGTGCACGGTGAGCGCGCGGTGTCCGCCGCGGGCGGCCCACTCGGCGCCGAGCACTTCGAGGGCGTCGTTGGCGGCGGCGTAGTCGCACTGGCCGCGGTTGCCGAGGACGGCGGCGATGCTGCCGAACAGCACGGTGAACGCGGGCGCCGAGGGCAGTTCGTCCAGCGCGGCGAAGAGCGCGGCGGCGCCGGCCGTCTTGGTGCCGTAGACCCGCTGGAAGGAGTCGGGGGTCTTCTCGGCGATCAGCCGGTCCTCGATCACCCCGGCCGCGAACACCACCCCGTCGAGGCGGCCGTGCTCGGCGTGGATCTCCTTGACCGCCTGGAGCACGGCGTCGTGGTCCCGGAAGTCCACCGAGTGGTAGCGGGCCGTGCTCCCGAGCGCGCTGAGTTCGTCGAGCGTCGCCGTGACCTCCCGCTGGGCGAGCAGGAGTTCGGCCGCCCGGTTGATCTCGGCGGGCGTCGGCGCCTCGGGACCGGCCGCGAGCGCCGCGCGCAGTTCGACGGGGGTGCGGGCGGCGGCGGTCCGCGGGGATTCGGGAGCGGTGCGCGCGGGGGTGCGGCCGAGGAGTTCGATCCGGCATCCGCAGGCGCCGGCCAGCGTCGCCGCGAACCGGGCGGTGATGCCCCGGGCACCGCCGACCAGCAGCACGACGGAGTCCCGGTCGAGCCCGAGCGCGGCGGCCTCGGCGGCCCCGGTCCCGGCAGGACCGGCGCCGGTGCTGCCGAGGGCACCGAGGGGGGCGGGGAGCAGGTCCGGGCGCCGACGGGTTCCGTCGGCGGAGCGCAGGACGACGGGGAGCGGGGCCGAAGCCGACGCCTGCGCGGGTGCGGTCTCGTGGGCCGGTGCGCACAACTCCGCGAAGACCGCGTCGGCCACCGCCGCCGGGCCGGTGTCCCCGACGGCGACGACCCGCGCCACGACGTCGGGGAACTCCCGGCCGACGGTGCGGAACAGCCCGTCCAGCCCGGCCGCCCGCGCCACCGCGGCGCCCTCCGCGGCACGCACGGCCAGCAGCCGGCGGACGCCGCGCGTCAGCGCCGCCTTGAGCACCGGGAAGGCGTCCGGCAGCACCGGCAGGTCCGGGCCGGGCAGCGCGCCCAGGTAGACCACCCCGTCCACAGCGCCGTCGGCCGCCCCGAGGACATGCCCCTGGTCGAGCAGGACGACCTCCGCGCCTCGCGCATCGAGCCGCGCCGCCACCTCGGCCGCCGCGCCCCCGCCGTCACCCAGCAGGAAGAACCGCTTCCCGGCGAGGGCGGCGGGCTCCGGCTCGGCCTCGGGCAGCGGCAGCGCCCGCATCTCGAACCGCCGGGGCGCCACCCCGAGGGGCGCCGCGTCCGGCTCCTGGGTCTCTTCCTCCGGGTGGACGGAGCCCGCACCGGCCCCGACGCGTGCCCCCAGCCACGCCGTCACCGCCGCCGCCGTACGCGCCTTGGTCAGCTCCTCCAGCTCGGCGTCGTCCAGCAGCTCCGCGCCCCCGGCGATGCCCAGCCGCCTGGCCAGCTCGCCCGCGATCTCGGCCCGCTTGATCGAGTCGATGCTCAGGTCCGCCTCCAGGTCGAGGTCGGGCTCGATCATGTCGACGGGATAGCCGGTGCGCTCGCTGATGATCTCCAGCACGACCCGCCCCACGTCGTCACCGGACGCGGCGACCGCTTCCTCCCGTGCCGCGGGAACGGCCGTTGCGGCCACCGGGGCCGGCTCGGCGGACGGCTCCTGAGGTGCGACCGCCACCGCGGCGACCGGAGGCGGCGGCGCCACCGGCGCCATCGGCGTCCCCGTCTCCCCGAAGTACGTGAGCAGCACATCCCGCTGCGCGGCGATCATCTCGCGCCCGCCGCGCAGGAATTCGGTGATCAGCGCGTCCCGGTCGGCGGGTGCGCCGTTGGGCTGGTCGGTGGTCACAGTCGTCTCCACGACGCGTCGGGCCGGCGCGAGGGCGCCGGCGAGCAGGGCTCCGTCGGCGGTGCGGACGAGATGTCCGTCGACCGTCCAGCCGGGCCGGGCGGGGGCCGGGGCGCGCAGCGCGTCGACGGCGTCGCGGCCCTGGAAGAGCCAGGCGGCGCGCACCGGGGCGCCCGCGGCGGCGAGCAGGGCGAGGGCGTCGAGCCAGCCGGGCAGTCCGCCCTCCGGCTCGGGCTCGGGGGCGACCGCGCGGTGCGGGCGGTCGCCGAGGATCTGCCCGACGAGCCGGGTGAGGACCGTACCGGGGCCCGCCTCGACGAAGATCCGCGCGCCTGCCTCGTACATCGCCTCGATCTGGGCGGCGAACGCGACGGGCGCCCCGATCTGGGCGGCGAGTTCGGCACGCACCCCGTCGGGGTCCGACGGGTAGGGGGCGGCGGTGCGGTTGGCCCAGACGGGGAACTCGGGCGCCCGCACCTGCTCGACCGCGAGGGCCTCGGCGAACCGCTCCCCCGCCCCGGCCACGACCGGACTGTGGAAGGCACAGGCCACGGGGATCCGCTTTGCGCCGAGACCGGCCGCGCGCAGCAGGCGTACGGCGGTGTCGACATCCTCCGTGGGTCCCGAAATGACCGTCTGCTGCGGCGAGTTGAGGTTGGCTACGACGACCTGCTCGGGCGCTCCGGCATCGCGCAGCGCCGATCGGACGTCCTCGGCGGATGCGCCCACGGCGGCCATGGAGCCCGGCTCGTCACCCGCCGCCGCCAGGATCGCGGCGGCCCGCTCGGCGCTGAGCCGGGGCAGGCTCTCCGGGTCGAGGGCGCCGGCCGCGGCGAGGGCGACCAGTTCCCCGTAGCTGTGTCCGGCGGCCAGGTCAGGCTGCACGCCCGCGGCGCCGAGGAAGGCGTGGGCGGCCAGGCCGGTGGCGCCGAGCGCGGGCTGGGCGGCCCGGGTGTCGGTCAGCGCGGCCCGGCGGCGTTCGCGGGCGGTGTCGTCGAAGGCGGCCGGCGGATAGACCGCGTCGGCGTGGTCCGGGTGCAGATGGTCGCGCAACTCGGGCAGTGCGACGAGGAGTTCGGCGAGCATGCCGGTACGCTGGCTGCCCTGCCCGGGGAAGAGGAAGGCGACCTTGCCGCCCACCGGGTCCGCGGCGTGGATTCCGGCACCCGCTTCCCGCTGCGCCCCGGTGAGGACGCCCCGCAGCCGCTCGACCAGCTGTTCCACGTCGCGGGCCACGAAGGCCAGTCGCACCGGTTCGCGCGACGTGTCGGCGCGGCGGGCGGCGGCGAGGGCGAGGTCGCGCAGCCGCCAGGGCCGACCCTCCGCCTCGGCGGCGCGCAGCAGTTCCCCGGCCTGCCGATGCGCGGCCGCTTCGTCCCGGCCCCGGAACAGGAACAGTTCGGCGGGCCACTCGTCCATGGCCTGCCGCGGGGGCACGGCGTCCCCGTGCGCGGCGAGCACGGCATGGAAGTTGGTGCCGCCGAAGCCGAACGCGCTGACCCCGGCGAAGCGTTCGGCCGCCGGCTGGACCCAGGGCCGGGCGCCGGTGTGGAAGACGAAGGGGCTGTCCTCCTCCGACCAGGCCGGGTTGGGCCGCTCCAGGTGCAGGGTGGGCGGCGTGACGCCGGTGTGGAGCGCGAGGGTCGTCTTGATCAGTCCGGCGAGTCCGGCGGCGCACTTGGTGTGCCCGATCTGGGACTTCACCGAGCCGAGCGCGCAGCCGCCGGTGCGGGCGCCCGCCTCGGCGAACACCTCGCCGAGGATGCCGAGTTCGGTGCGGTCACCGACGACGGTGCCGGTGCCGTGCGCCTCCACCAGACCGACCTGCGCGGGCGAGACACCGGCGTTGCGGTACGCCCGCTCCAGCGCGGCCCGCTGGCCCTCGGGCCGCGGCGCGGTCAGGCCGAGGGAGCGGCCGTCGCTGGCGGAGCCGAGGCCCTTGACCACGCCGTAGATCCGGTCGCCGTCGCGCTCGGCGTCCGCGAGCCGCTTGAGCACCACGCAGGCCACGCCCTCGCCGAGCGCGATGCCGTCGGCCCCGGCGTCGAAGGCACGGGAACGCCCGGTCGGGGAGAGGGCGTGGACGGAGGAGAACAGGACGTAGTCGTTGATGCCGTTGTGCAGGTCGGCGCCGCCGCACAGCACCACGTCGCTGGTGCCGGAGACGAGTTCCTTGCAGGCCACGTCGAGCGCGGCCAGGGAGGAGGCACAGGCGGCGTCCACGGTGAGGTTGGCGCCGCCGAGGTCGAGGCGGTTGGCGATCCGTCCCGAGATGACGTTGGCGAGCATGCCGGGGAAGGAGTCCTCGGTCAGCCGGGGCAGTTGGTCGTCGAGTCCCTCGGGGACCCTGCCGTAGTACGACGGGAGCACGGCCCGCAGGGTCACGGCGTTGGACAGGTCGCTGCCCGCCTCGGCCCCGAAGACGACGGCGGTGCGCGAGCGGTCGAACTCCCTTCCCCGCTGCCCGTATCCGGCGTCCTCCAGGGCTCGGCGGGCCACCTCCAGGGACAGCAGCTGCACGGGCTCGATGCTGCCGAGGGAGGCGGGCGGGATGCCGTAGCCCAGCGGGTCGAAGGGGACGCGCGGCAGGAAGCCGCCCCATTTCGAGGCGGTGTGCCCCTCGGCGTGGTGCACCTGCGGGTCCCAGCGGTCGGCCGGCACCTCGGTCACGGCGTCGCGCCCGGCGACGACGTTCGCCCAGAAGGCGGCGAGGTCGGGCGCCTGCGGGAACACGCAGGCCATGCCGACGATCGCGACGTCGAGCGGCGCGGGCGGCGGCATCGACTCGGTCTCCTCCGGGTGGATCCGGGTGCGGTCGGCGAGGAAGTCGGCCGCGCCGTCGGTCACCGCGCGGTGCAGGTCCGCCATCGTGGTCGTCGCCGACCGCAGGACGGCGACCTCGCCCGCCATGAACATCCCGTCGGCGAGCTGCCGTCGCTCACCGACCGCCCGCAACTCGCCCTCGGGTGACCGCTCCACCCCCTTGCTGGCGATCCGCAGCCGCCCCACGTTGAGCCGCTCCAGCGTCTCCCACACCTCCCGGTCGGGCAGGCCGCCGGCGCGCAGCGCCGCTTCGCGTGCCCGGTAGTCGTCGGTGAACGGGCTGGGCACGCACCGGGTGGCATGGCCGGGCGCGGTCTCCAGCAGGGCGGTCGCGGTGGCGGCGCGGACCTGCTCCTGGAAGAGCGGCTGGATGGCGCCGTGGGTGACGGCCTCCTGGGTGAACAGGTAGGCGGTGCCCATGAGGACGCCGATCGCGGCACCCCGCGCGGTGAGCGGCGCGGCCAGCGCGGCGACCATGGCGGCGGACCGCTCGTCGTGGACGCCGCCCGCGAAGAAGACCTCCACCCCGGCCGCCGTCTCGGGCTCGGCGCCGGTCAAGAAGTCTTCGAGGACGGCGAGTTGGGCCTCCCACAGCGGGAAGGACGCCCGGGGCCCGACATGCCCGCCGCACTCCGAGCCCTCGAAGACGAACCTGCGCGCACCGGCCTCCAGGAACTGCCGCAGCAGCCCCGGCGACGGCGCGTGCAGGAAGGTGCGGATACCGGCCCGCTCCAGCGCCTCGGCCTGGGCGGGCCGCCCGCCCGCGATGATCGCGTGCGTGGGCCGTAATCGTCGTACGACCTCCAGCTGGGCGTTCCTGATCTCCTCGGGCGCGAAGCCGAGCACACCCACACCCCAGGGCCGCCCGTCCAGCACGGCCTGTGCCTCGGTCAGCATCGCCCGGGTCCGCGCACCGTCGGCCAGTGCCAGCGCGAGGAAGGGCAGCGCCCCGTCCGCGGCCACGGCGGCGGCGAATCCGGCCTGGTCGCTGACCCGCGTCATCGGCCCCTGCGCCACCGGCAGCCGCGTCCCGAGGGCCCGGCTCATCGCCGACCCCGGCCGCAGCGCCTGTCCGGGGCCCGGCCCGGGGGCGCCCGCGGAACGGCCGTCGAGCACCGGCCGCAGCTGCGCCGTCATCCCCCGCACCACGCCCCGCACATCCCCCCACCGCTCGGCGAACCGGGCGGCGAGGAAGCCGTCCTGGCCGACGGGAAGCAGCTGGTGGGCCGGGTCGCGGGCGCCGAGCAGGGCGGCGACCGCCGCGGGGTCGTCGGCGGGGGGCGGGGGCGCGTCGGGGCCGCGGCGGCGCAGCACCCGGTGCCCGCCGACGACCACCGTCTCCGCGCCGTCGAGGGTTCGCAGCACCGCGCGGACCGTCTCCGGGAGCCGGGACTCGGGCAGCAGGGCGAGCTGGCTGTCGAGGACGACCCCGGCGGCGCCACCCGCCACGGCGGCGGCCGCCGTACGCGGCCCGACGCCACCGCACGCCCAGACGGGGAAGCCGGTCAGCTCCTCGTCCGCGAGCAGCTGCTGGAGCAGCACGAAGGTGCTCAGCGCACCGGTGGGGCCGCCGCTC
Source organism: Streptomyces sp. NPDC001056 (assembly GCF_053598955.1). Classification (NCBI taxonomy): domain Bacteria; kingdom Bacillati; phylum Actinomycetota; class Actinomycetes; order Kitasatosporales; family Streptomycetaceae; genus Streptomyces; species Streptomyces sp. NPDC001056. The sequence continues at coordinate 89,592 of NZ_JBSFLI010000020.1, forward strand.
TCGGCGCCCCGGGCGATCAGCCCCTGGGCACCGGCCCGGACGGCGGCCCTGGCCCGCGCGAGATCGGTGACCTCGGCCAACACCCGGTGCCGCCGGGCCAGTTCGGTGATGTTCCAGGTCGGGTCCGGGCCCGTCGGGTCCGGCGCGAGGACGACGAGGCCGGGGCCGTCGGACAGGTCGGCCGGGGTGAGGGCGCAACGCGCGGAGACCCGGACGCCGTAGGGGCCCGGTGCCGTTCTTCTCAGCCGGGACAGCTCCTGCCGGCATCGTCGGTCGCCGTTGCCGAGATCGAGGACGCCGAGCCCGCCTGCGCCGGTGGCGGCCGCGGCGAGGCCCGCGTCGGGTTCTCCGAACGGGGTGAGGCACAGGATCAGATCATGAGAGCGCACAGGGGAGGTCATGAGACTCCGACACAATCGGCGAAAAGCACGGTGGGGGGTTGTGCGGCGGAACTCTCTGGTGCGAGGGCACCGGAAACTAGCGAGGGGCTACTCACGGGTCAACAACGACGGCCCCTTCGCCCCCGCCGTGGCCGTGATCCGGCCAGACCACCGAATTCCCCGCAAGCGCCGAGAAACCGGCACTACCGGGTCATCGGCGCGGGCCCGCACCCACCGGAGCCCGCGCACCACATCACCGCAAACACGGCAAAGCAGGCACCCGCTTCACCGTTCACTCACCTGGCCGCAACACGCCGTGACACCGGGACCGTGTCTGTAAATTCCGCATGACCTTTGGCCCCTGGCGAGGATCCGTACCGGCCGGAAAGCGCCAGAAGACCAGAAAACGCCAGAGGAGCGGGAAGGGGCCACGGGGCGAAAGAGGTTCAGGGACCGGAGAAACCGGAAAACGAAGAAGGGCCCCGCGGCAGGGCCCTCTCCTCCTGAACGCGGTTCAGCCGTTGCCGTGGCGCGGGCCGCCGGCCGTGAGCCGCAGGTCCTGCTGGAGCGCGGAGTACGCCGCCTTCGGCTTCAGGTTCACGTCGTAGAGCAGACCGTAGCCCTCGCCGCCGAACGTGTCCGGGATCCAGGAGTCGCCGTCGTAGACGCCCCAGGCGGTGAAGGAGATGCACTGCTTGACCAGCTCGCAGCCCTTGAGCAGTTCGGAGAACTCGTAGGGCTGCGCGTACTGGGCGAGCGAGTCGGTGGGCACCTGGTCGGTCCGGTTGTCGACGAAGGTGCGCACGTCGGCCTCGGTGACGGCGACCTTGAGGCCCAGGTCGCCGAAGGCCTGGAGATCGGCCTGGTAGCGCTGGGCGTCGAAGCCGTACTGCGTGTCGAGGTGGCCCTGCTCGCCGATGCCGTCGATCGGAACGCCCTGCGCGCGCAGCGTCTTGACGAAGTCGTAGACGGCCTGGAACTTGACGTTGGTCCCGTCCTCGCCGGTGATGTTGTAGTCGTTGTACATCAGCAGGGCCTTCGGGTCCGCCTTGTGCGCCCAGCGGAACACGTCGCCGACGATGCCCGAGCCGAGGTGCTTGACCCAGAAGTCGTCGGCGTTCAGGCCGTCGGCCTGCGGGGTCTCCCAGGAGTTGGCGAAGACCTCGTTGACCACGTCCCACTGCCACACCTTGCCCTTGAAGTGCGTGACCTCGTCGGTGACGTGCCGGTGGAGGATGTCGCGCAGCTGCGCGTCGCTGATGGAGCCGTTCGCGACCCCGGTGGTCAGCCAGCCCGGCAGCTGGTTGTGCCACATGAGGGTGTGGCCGCGGACCGCCTGCCCGTGCTGCTGGGCGAACCCGACCAGTCGGTCCGCCGCCTTCCAGTCGTACACACCCCGGCTGGGCTCCATGCTCTCCCACTTCATGGCGTTCTCGGCCGTGACCGTGGAGAACTGGGTGGCGACGATGTCGGTGTAGCCCTTGTCGCTGCCCAGCCGGGCCGCGTCGACCGCGGTGCCGATGCGCAGTCCCTGCTTCGAGCCCAGCGCCCGCAGGGAGGTGTCCGAGCCGCTGTTCCCGTTGGCGAACGCGACAGCGGCGGGGATGAGCAGGAGAGCGGCGGCGGCACCGGTGGCGACGAGCGTGGATCTGCGTCGAAGCTGCTTCACGGCAGGCTCCCGGGAGTGAGTGGGCCTCGAAAGTTTCGGGCCAACGTTCGATCGGAGCTGGCAAGCTAGACCTCGTGATCTCACGGAGTCAATGGGGCTGCATCCCCTGATCCATATCGGACTCTGCCCCGCCCGGAAGAGCGAAACTTTCGAGCCTCCCGCCTGGTGCCGCGCCGAACGGCCGCGAGAACGGGGAAGGTCCCTTGGCCCCTGGGGCACCGTGGGTCGCCGTGGCCGTCACCGGCCCGACGGCCGGCGTCCGGCAGTCGGTCTCGACCCACCCGGTGTCACCGGCGGCAGGAGCCGCCGACCGGCACAGCCGCCCCCGCGCCGCACCGCTTCGCTACGGCCCTGACGAGGTCCCGTGACCGAACCGTGCCGCCGCCGCACTAGTGTTGTCGGCCATGTGGCCAGATCAGCAGCCGCCCGGGGGCGCGCAGAACCCGCAGCAGAACCCGTACCAGCAACCGGGTTACCAGCAGCAGCCGAATCCGTACCAGCAGCCCGGGTACCAGCAGTACCCGCAGCAGGGCCAGCAGCAGGGAGCGGGGCCGTATCCGCAGCAGGGTCAGCCGGGGGCGGGGCCGTACCCGCAGCAGGGCCAACCGGGGGCGGGGCAGTACCCGGGGGCCGCCGGCCCCTACGGGCAGCAGCAGCCCCCGTGGGGCCAGCAGCCGCCCACGGTGCCGATACAGCAGCCCCCGCAGGGCGGCGGGAACGGCGGCGGCAACCGCACCAAGCTGATCGCGATCGTCGCGGCCGCGGCCGTCGTGGTCGCCGCCTGTGTGACCGGCGCGCTGGTCCTCGGTGGTTCCAAGGACGACAAGGCGGACGGCAAGAACGGCGGCAGCACCAGCCCGTCGCCGACCGGGGCGTCGTCCTCCCCCGCCTCGACCGACAACCCGCGCGCCGCGGAGAGCGAGAAGCCGACCGTGCCGGGCTGGAAGGTCGTGGTGAACCCCAAGTGGGGCATCGCCTACGACGTGCCCTCCGACTGGCAGGCCCAGGCGCCCGACATGGAGGTGGGCTTCGAGGACCAGAAGTCCACCGACGGCAAGCCCCTGATCGTGATGTCGGGCACCGCGGAGGACCAGCCCAAGTGGTGCACGTCCGACGACAACAAGGACGGGCGCACCGACGACACCCCGCTCGCGGTCGTGGGCTCCAAGGGCGCCAGCGGCGCCAAGAGCACCGACCAGATCGCCGTCAACACCCCGGCCTGGTGGGTCTACGGCGGTTACACCCAGCCCGACAAGAAGAGCATCACCTTCGACAAGAAGGCCACGCCCTTCACCACCACGTCCGGCATCAAGGGCAGCTACGCGTGGGCGCGCTCCAGCGGCACCCCGCAGAAGGGCAAGTGCGCGAGCGACGGCAAGGCGCTGACCTTCGGCTTCCAGAACTCGGCGCACGACTACGTGTCGTTCAACTTCTACGGCGCCAAGGGTGTGCAGGGCGAGGTCCCGCAGGCCACGATCATGAAGATCCTCGGCTCGGTCCGCCTGCACGGCGCCCCGACCTCGAACTGACCCGGCGCGGCCCCCGCGTCGCCGTCCGTCACCTCCGGCCGCCTCACCCGCTCACCCGTGCCGGGTGAGGCGCCCCATCTTCCGCGACGACGGCCTCAGCGGCTGGGCCAAGGCCGGCTGGCCGGCCTGCGTGGTGGTGCTGCCGTACCTCGGCGTCCTGGTCCACCTGATCGCCCGCGGCGCCGGGATGGGCCGGCGGAGGTGGGGCAGGCGCAGCGGCGCAGGCGGGAGTTCGACGCGTACGTCCGCGAGACCGCGGGCGGGCGCGGCAGCACGGACGAACTGGCCAGGCTCTCGGAGATGCGCGGGCAAGGCACCGTCTTTCGACGAGGAGTTCGCCCGCGCCAAGGAACTCGTCCTCAGCGGCCGGCGTCCCGGTTCCCGACCCGCGGCGTCATCCGATGCCGAAGGACCCGCCCGGGGGCACCGGTGACGGCACCGCGTCCACGTCCTCGACCGGCCGCGCGTCGCCGATGAAGTCCCGTACGGACGTGCCGTGTTCGACCCGGGCGGGGAAGGCGTCCGCCGCCACCCGGCGGGCCAGCGTGGCGACGTCCGGCGGCCGGTGCGAGGCGATGAGCACCGCGTTGCCGAACCGCCGCCCGCGCAGCACCCCCGGCTCGGCGATCAGTGCCAGCTCCTCGAAGGCCTCGGCGAACGTGGCCAGTTGGGAGCGCAGGAAGGCGAACGGCGCCGCGTCCGCGAGGTTGGCGAGATAGGTCCCGCCGGGCCGCAGCACCCGCTCGGCCTCGCGGGCGTAGGCGAGCGTGGTCAGGTGGGCCGGGACCCGGGAGCCGCCGAAGACGTCCGCGATCAGGACATCGGCGCTGTCGTCCGGTGCGGCCTCCAGCCAGGCGCGGGCGTCCGCGGCGTGCACCGTGACACCCGCGCCCTCGGGCAGCGGCAGGTACTCGGCGACCAGCTCCAGCAGCCCCCGGTCCGCCTCGACGACGTCCTGCCGCGAACCGGGCCGGGTCGCCGCGACGTACCGGGGCAGGGTCAGCGCTCCCCCGCCCAGGTGCAGCACGTCCAGCGCCCGCCCCTCGGGGGCCACCGTGTCCAGCGCGTGCCCGAGGCGGCGCGCGTACTCGAACTCCAGGTACGTCGGGTCGTCCAGGTCGACGTACGACTGCGGCGCCCCGTCCACCGTCAGCAGCCAGGCCCGCTCCCGGTCGACATCGGGCATGAGCTTGGCGTCACCGTGGTCGGTGGTGCGGAAGACGGGTATCGATTCGTTCACCCGTCCATTGTCGGCGACCGCACCCCGAGGGGTGCGGTCGCCGTGGCGGGCTCACAGCACGGCGGTGACCGTACCCGCGCCGACCGTCCTGCCGCCCTCCCGGACGGCGAACCCGAGCCCCGGCTCCAGCGGCACCTCCCGCCCCAGCTCGACGGTCATCTCCGCCGTCTCGCCGGGCCGGACGACGGCCACCGCGCCGAGGTCGACGTCCCCGACCACGTCCGCGGTCCGGATGTAGAACTGCGGCCGGTACCCCGTGGTGAGGGGCGTGGTACGGCCCCCCTCGCGCCCCGACAGCACGTACACCCGCGCCGTGAACCGCCGTGCCGGCACCACGCTCCCCGGCGCCGCCACGACATGCCCGCGCCGCACCGCGTCCCGGGGCACACCCCGCAGCAGCACGGCCACGTTGTCCCCGGCCTGCGCCTCGTCCATGGGCTTGCCGAACGTCTCCAGGCCGGTGACGACGGTCTCGACGCCGTCCGCGCCGAGCACCGCCGCCCGGTCCCCGAGCCGCAGCGTGCCGCGCTCCACGGCGCCGGTGACGACCGTGCCGCGCCCGGTGATGGTGAGGACGTTCTCCACCGGCATCAGGAACGGCGCGTCCAGATACCGCTCGGGCATCGGCACGTACGTGTCCACCGCGTCGAGCAGCGCCTCGATCGACGCCGTCCAGCGCGGGTCGCCCGCGAGGGCCTTCAGCCCGGAGACGCGTACGACGGGCACCGCGTCGCCCGGGTAGCCCTGTGCGGTGAGCAGGTCGCGGACCTCCAGCTCGACCAGGTCGACCAGTTCCTCGTCGCCCGCGCCGTCCGCCTTGTTGAGGGCGACGACGATGTGGTCGACGCCGACCTGCCGGGCGAGCAGGACGTGCTCGGCGGTCTGCGGCATGATCCCGTCGAGCGCGGAGACGACGAGGATCGCCCCGTCGAGCTGCGCGGCGCCGGTGACCATGTTCTTGACGTAGTCGGCATGGCCTGGCATGTCGACATGGGCGTAGTGACGGGTGTCGGTCTCGTACTCGACGTGCGCGATGTTGATGGTGATGCCGCGCGCGGCCTCCTCGGGGGCGCGGTCGATGCGGTCGAAGGGCACGAAGGTGCCGGTGCCGCGCTCGGCGAGGACCTTGGTGATGGCGGCGGTCAGGGTGGTCTTGCCGTGGTCGACGTGGCCCATGGTGCCGATGTTCAGGTGCGGCTTGGTGCGCACATAGGCAGTTTTGGACATGGCTGTACCTCGAAGCCTTCGCGGTCGTAAGGAAGTTGAGGACCCCCAGGAGTGGCCGACCCTCCCCCTGCGGGGTCCGCCGGACGATCCGGGGAGGGTCAGCTTCGGGCGCCGTCGACAGCGGCCGCGAGCGTGGGAACGGCAGCCTTCGGCACATCCGCGACCGCGGATGCTGCGAGGTGGAAGGCGTACCGGAACATGAGGTCGATCATCGCCCACGGGATGTCCGGCGTCGAATGGTTTTCCGCCGCTCTCCCGGCGGTGCGGGCGCGCAGACGGCCGGCGCCGCCCCTGGGTGGGGCGGCGCCGGTGCGGTGCGGGGGGTGCGTCAGACGCTGCTGTGGCGACCCCGCTTGTCGCAGCCGCCCTTGTCGTCCGGCTTGCCGTACTCCGGCTTCGGCGGGCACTCGGGCTTGATCCTCACGGTGACCGTGGCCGTGGCGGGCTCACTGGCGACGTCCCGGCCCTGCGGGTCGGTGGCGCCGGCCTGTGCCACGTTGGTGATCCGGCACTCGATGGTGCCGCCGCCACCGCCGCCGCCCCGGGTGCCGGTCTCCAGGCAGACGTCGATGTCGGCCTGGGTGATCTGGTACGAACCGCGGCAGGTGGTGCTCGCCCCGGACACCAGCGAGGTGTCGTCGCAGGTCACCGTGGCGACACGGTCGTCCGCGACATGCACGTCGTGCAGCTGGGTGCCGCCGGTGTTGGTGACGGTGTACTCGTACTGGACCGTGGACCCGACCTGGAACGGGCCGCTGGCGACGACCCGCTTGTGCAGCGTGAGGTGGGGCTGCCCGACGGGGATGGTCTGGTACGTCTGCGGCGAGATGACGACCAACCCGTCCACGCTGCCGCTCGCCGTGGCGGTGTTGGTCACGGAACCGGCCGTGCCGTCGGCCGCGGTGATGGTGTAGGTGCCGGTGCAGGTGGTGCTGTCACCGGGCTCCTCGGCCGGGGCGAGCGTGGTGGACTCGCAGGTGATGTTCTGCACGTGGTCGTCGTGCACCGCGACACCGGTCAGCTCCACACCACCGGTGTTGCGGACGGTGTAGCGGTAGGTGACCGTCTGCCCGACCGAGTACGGGCCGGGCGTCTCGACCTGCTTCTCGACCTCGATGCCAGGCCCCCGCTCGATCGGCACGCTCTCCGAGGACGGCGGCGAGGTGACCGTCTCCCCGTCCGACGTGCCGTTCGCGGTGGCCGTGTTGTCGATCGAGCCGTGCGCGGCGTCGGCGGCCGTCACCGTGTACGTGGCCGTACAGGTGACGGTCCCCCCGGGCGGGAGGCTGGTCACGGGGCAGGAGACCGGGCCGACCTTCGGGTCGTCGACGGCCAGGCCGTCGACGGTCGTCCCGCCCGAGTTGGTGACCACGAAGTCGTACGGCACCTGCGAACCGACCGTCAGGTCACCGGGCAGCGGCTGCCTGACCTGCTTCACCAGGTTCAGCTCGGGGAGCGGCCGCTCGCTGCGGACGACCACGTTGCGGATGAGGTGGGTGTCCGTGAACAGACCGGTGGAGCCCGCGAACCCGAATTTGTAGGTGGGCGGTACGGGGGTCGGGGCGGCCGTCCGGAGCACCTGCCGGAAACCGTTGCCGTCGTTGAAGTCGATGGACACGGTGACCTGCGGATCGGGCGCCGGGGTGATCACCACGTGCACCCGGCGGCGCGACGGCTCAAGGTCCCGCTCGGCCTGGACCGGGTCGCTCGACACCTCGGTGGTGGGCCCCTGGAGCTGTCCCGGAAGGGTCGAGGGCCAGGGTCCGGTGGTCGAGAAGTTGCTCGTCGTGGCGGTGCGGAAGCAGTAGCCCTGGATGCCGTCACCGGGACCGCGCAGCGTGACCATGTTCGGCCCGGGCGCGGGCACGTGGAACGACGTGCCCGCGGGCGAGCGGCCGCCGGGCGGGCAGCCGTTGCCGCGGTGCTCCCAGTCGCCGAAGTAGTTCCCGAGGACGTCGAGCCCGACGCCCAGGTAGCCGCGGTCCACACCGGGCTGGAACTCGGCGTTCGGGTTGTCGTCGGGCAGCTTCTGCGCATAGCCGAGGCTGCCGCCGAAGGCGCCGGGGCGGGTCAGCTGCGTGTCGCCGTTGACCAGGAAGAACGAGATGCCGTCGGCCGGGGCGATCTGGCCGGTGGTGGTGCCGTACTGCCACTGGTCGAAGGTGACGTCGAGGCCCTCGTTGGCGGGCAGCGCGTGGTTGTGGAGGACGGCGCCGGCCTGGTCGGTCGAGGAGTCCGTCAGCCGGAGGTAGCCGTGCGGGGCGGCGTTGTCGGGCGGCACCGGACCGGTGCCCGCCGTACAGCCCCCGAGCGGATGGTCGCCCGGCCCCGGCAGGGCGCCGACCCGGGGCGCGCCGGTGAGGCACGCCGAGCCGACCCCCGTGAACTCCGGGGCCGTCGCCTGTGTGAACGTCTCCTCAAGCAGGGTCGAGCCGCCCTGGCGCGGCTGCGCGTGGGCGAGGTCACCGGTGTCCAGGGCCAGCGAGCCGCCCATGCCGAAGGCGAGGGTCAGCGCTGCCGCGGCGAGCCGGGAAGTCCGTGTGGGTCCGCCGAGCGGCGATGACCGTCGTTTTCGCTTCATGCACAGCATAGGTAGCAGTCACGCTCCGTAGGCCCTGGCGGGCAAGCCGCGCATCCCGGCCGACTACCCGGTCAGCCGCGCCGATCCGGTGCCTGCGACGGTCCGTCCGGGGAGCCCTCTATCATCGGCGGCGGCCGTCGATGTCTCCCAGGGGGTCACGTGCTCGATGCCACCACCGTCCCCGCGCCGCCCGTGCCCCGTGCGGGGTTCGCGGCCCGCTGCGCCCGCGCGCTGCTGTCGCCGTGGGCGCGCTTGTCCCTGCTGCTGGTGCTGCTGGCGGGCGCGGGCGCGCTGGTGCTGCTGGTCGAACCGCAGCGGCTGCTGACCCGGGGCTGGCCACCGCAGGCGGGCGGCCTCGTGGCGGCGCTGGCGTTCGGGGCGGGATACGGGCTGTGCACCGTGGCGTTCGTGCCGCGGCCGCTGCTGAACCTGGCGGCGGGCGCGCTGTTCGGCTCCCGGCTGGGGCTCGGCACCGCGCTGGCGGGAACGGTGCTGGGGGCGGGCGTGGCCTTCGGGCTCGGGCGGCTGCTCGGGCAGGACGCGCTGCGCCCCTTGCTGCGCGGACGGTGGCTGCGGGCGGCGGACGGGCAGCTGAGCCGGCACGGGTTCCGGTCCATGCTGGCGGCGCGGCTCTTCCCGGGGGTGCCGTTCTGGGCGGCGAACTACTGCGCGGCCGTCTCGCGGATGGGCTGGCTGCCGTTCCTGCTGGCGACGGCGCTCGGTTCGGTCCCGAACACCGCCGCCTACGCGGTCGCCGGGGCCCGCGCCTCGGCACCGACGTCCCCCGCGTTCCTGCTGGCGATGGCCTGTATCGGCGCCCCGGCGCTGGCGGGCACGGTGGTGGCGTGGCGGCATCGGCACCGGCTGCGCGGAAGGTGACGAGGGGGCGCGGCCGGTGACGACGCCTCAGCCGTCCGGCGCCTCAAGGCCGGACGGTCTTTCGGCGGGGGCCGGACGGCGGCTCACCGGAGGTCAGACGGCCTCCAGGATCATCGCGTTGGCGAGCCCGCCCGCCTCGCACATCGTCTGCAGGCCGTAGCGGGCGCCCCGTTCGCGCATCGCGTGCACCAGGGTGGTGGTCAGCCGGGTGCCGCTGGCGCCGAGCGGGTGGCCGATGGCGATGGCGCCGCCCTTCACATTGACCTTGTCCAGGTCGGCGCCGGTCTCCTGCTGCCAGGCGAGGACCACGCTGGCGAACGCCTCGTTGACCTCGAACAGGTCGATGTCGGCGAGGGAGAGGCCCGCGCGGCTCAGCACCTTCTCGGTGGCCGGGATGACGCCGGTGAGCATCAGCAGCGGGTCGGAGCCGGTGACGGCGAAGCTGTGCAGCCGGGCGAGCGGGCGCAGGCCGAGCCGGGCGGCGGTCTCGCTGGAGGTGATCAGGACGGCGGAGGCGCCGTCGTTGAGCGGGCTGGTGTTGCCCGCGGTGATGTTCCACTCGATCTGCGGGAAGCGCTCGGCGAAGTGGGGGTCGTGGTAGGCGGGCCGGAGTCCGGCGAGGATCTCCGGGGTGCTGTCGGGTCGCACGCACTCGTCGCGGGTGACGCCCTCCAGGGGCGCGGTCTCGGCGTCGAAGAGCCCGGCCTCCCAGGCCGCGGCGGCCTTGCGGTGCGAGGAGACCGCGAAGGCGTCCATCTCCGCGCGGGTCAGGGACCACTTGGCGGAGATGAGTTCGGCGCTGATGCCCTGCGGGAGCAGGCCCTCGGGGTAGCGCGCGGCGACACCGGGCCCGAAGGGGTCCTTGCCCGCGGGCACGTTGGACCACATCGGCACGCGGCTCATCGACTCGACACCGCAGGCGACGACCATGTCGTAGGCGCCGGCGATGACGCCCTGGGCGGCGAAGTGCACGGCCTGCTGGGAGGAGCCGCACTGGCGGTCGACCGTGGTGGCCGGGACCGTCTCGGGCAGGCCCGCGGCGAGCACGGCGTACCGGGTGGTGTTCATGGCCTGCTCGCCGACCTGGTCGACGGTGCCGCCGATGACGTCGTCGATCAGCGCCGGGTCGACGCCGGAGCGCTCGACCAGGGTCTTCAGGGTGTGGGCGAGCAGCTGGACGGGGTGGACGTCCGCGAGGGCGCCGGTGGGCTTGCCCTTGCCGATCGGGGTGCGTACGGCCTCGACGATCACTGCGTCTCGCATGGTGCGGCCTCCTGCGGCGGAGCGGGCTCGTTCACGAGCATGGTTACCGGTGGGTAGGAAACCCGGACTCACCATAGCCCCGTGAGTTGGAAAATCAAACCCACTCCCCTCGCAAGGGTTGGAAAACCAAACCCTCAACTAAACTGGGCGCCATGGCCGCACCGAAGGACCCGCGCCCCTGCTCCATCGCCGACACCCTCGCGGTGGTGGGCGAGAAGTACTCCCTGCTCGTGCTGCGGGAGGTGTGCCTGGGCAACGGCCGGTTCGACCAACTGGTGCGCAACATCGGCGCCCCGCGCGACATCCTCGCCACCCGGTTGCGCCGGCTCGTGGACGCCGGGGTCCTCACCAAGCGCGCCTACAGCGAGCACCCCCGGCGCTTCGACTACCGGCCGACCGCGGCGGGCCTGGAGCTGGAGCCGGTCCTGATGGCCCTCAAGGAGTGGGGCGACCGCCATCTGCGCGACAACACCGACCTGCCCATGACCATGGAGCACAGCTGCGGCCACGAACTCGTCCCGGTCGTCACCTGCCGCGCCTGCGGCGCCCCCGTCCACCACGACGACCTGACCGCCCACCCGCAGACCCCCGGCTGGACGGTGAAGGGCCCCGTGTCCACCTGAACGACCTTGCCGGGCAAGGCGGTCGCCCCGGGCTCACGGCGCCCCGCGCCCTCGTTTCGGCCATCTCCCGCCCGCCCCCCGGCGGCAACCCAGCCGGGCATATGCCACCTGAACTGGGCCGACCGCGGGCCGCACCCGAGCGCACCGGTGACCAACCGCATACGTTCTGCGTAGCCGCGCGGTAGCGCAGTGTCAGACCATGCCCCTAGGCTGTTCCGCATGTCCCCCCATTTCCCGCCCCCTGGTTCCACACGGTCTGCCGCCGAGGTGAACGAGCAGATCCGCGCCCTGTGGCTGCGCACGGGCGGCTCCCTCTCCGCCCAGGAACGTACGGAGTACGAACTCCTGGTCGTGGAGTGGGCCGAGGCGATCCGCGAGGAGATCATCGAGGCGGCCTGACCCGGTCAGCTCCCGGCGCGGATGCGGTCCGTCCCGCGTGTCCACAGGGACAGGTCACTGCTCGTCGCGACGGCGAGGGTCCGCCCGGAGGGAGAGAAGCCGGCGGCACGGAACTCGGAGTAGTCGCAGTGGAAGATGTGCCACCAGCGCTCGCCGTGCGGACCGGAGTGCTGGAACCCGCCGCCGTCGGACAGCAGGACGCGCTCGTGCGGCCAGGCCGGTACCACGACGTCCAGCGACCAGCCGTCCCCGGTGGTGGTGTGGAGCCCGCCGCCGAAGAGCCCGGCGATCCGCACCCTGCTGCCCGCGACCGGTCCCAGTCCGGGACACGACAGATCGGGAACCGCGTCAGGGGTGCCGTCCTCGGGGTCGGGGTCGCGGTCCCGGGCGATCTTCTCTCCCGTGACCCCGTCGAACAGGCCGTGGCCGTCACCCGAGACCACCATCACCACGTCGTGGCCGGTTGCGGGGTGCGAGGCGAAACCGATCCCGAGAAGCCCGCCGACCGGGGCGTACGCGATGCGCTGCCAGGGCTCGGGCGCCGGTACCACCGGGGCGGCGAGGAGTTTTTTCCGCAGGGCCCGCTGGTACGGGGACAGCCCCGGCTCGGTGTCAGCCACGTCGCCGCCACCAGCGCCGCTTCGGTTCCCGTGGCCGGGTGTCCGGTCCGGCCGCCCCACGGGCCGGCGTCGCGTCCGGGGCGAGGGCGCGCAGGGCGGTGCGGATGCGGTCGAAGGTGGCGATCGGGTGGTGGTCGTCGCCGGGCAGCACCACCCCCGCACACACCAGCTTGAAGCTGTTCCCCCCGACGGGGGCGCTGATGAAGACGGGCGCGCCGACGCACCCCCGCGGCAGATCCCCGACCCAGCGGACGCCGCCGCTCCCGGTGCGCGCGACCCCGCCGACCACGACGGCCTGCTCCCGGGCGCCGTCGCCGGCCCCGACGTCATGGCCCAGCGCATAGGCCGCCACCGGCTTCTCGCCGAGGCCGGCCACGTCCTCCTCCTCGGCCGCGATGCCGTCGGTGATCTCGTCGGTCGTCCAGCGCCACCCCTTGCGCACGCCGTGCGCGTGCAGCCCGGCGGTGGGCATGACCGCCACCCCCAGGCCGTCGAGGTGGATCCATCCCCCGGCGAAGTCCGTCATCAGCAGCTTCTCGGCGCTCATCGCGGGTGCGCACAGCTCCGGCCGCAGGGTGAACTCCGCGTTCTCGACCCTGGCCGGCTCACTGGCGGTCACGAGATACTGCCGGACGGCCTCGCCCTCGCCGGTGGTCCCCACGAGCTCGTTGAACCAGAAGGCGGTCGCGTGCCGGTCCTCCCGGTGGAGCCACTGGAAGGGCAGCGTCGCGCGGCCGGCGTTGCCCACGATCGCGTCGATGGTCGCGCTGTGGAGGTCTGGAAGATCGGACACGGTGCCCGAGCATAGCGAGGGTGCCGTGCAGGTCCCCCGCTCCCCCGAACCACCGAATTCCCCCGCACGCCTCTTGGCTCCGTTCCCGCCGTGGCCAAGACTGAGGCGATGACGCAGCGTGCGGAACTCGCGACCGTGCTGGACCGGCTGGCCGTGGACGAGCTGGTCACCGCGTACGCGGTGACGGTGGACGACGGCGACTGGGCGGCGTACCGGGGCTTGTTCGCGCCCGGGGGGAGGGCGGATTACCGTTCGTCCGGGGGGATCGAGGGCGAGGCGGTGGAGATCGCCGGGTGGCTCGCCGAGCATCTGGGGCGGTTCGCCGTACGCCAGCACCTGATCGTCAACCGGCGGGTGCGGTTCGGGGTGCTGGAACACGACACCGGGGACACCGCGCGGGTGCGGGCCGACTACGTCAATCCGATGCGCTTCACGGACGGGGACGGCCCGGCCGCGCCGGATCTGGAGAGCGGCGGGCGGTACGACTTCGGGCTGCTGCGCACGCCGGAGGGGTGGCGGATCGGCGAGGTGGTGGTCACGGAGAAGTGGCGGCGGACGGCCTCGGGGCGGTGACCCGGGGGCCGAAGGCCCCTGTCGTAGATCGCTTGGGGCGCGCACACTGGAGCCCTGGGGTAGGGAGGTTCCGTATGACGACGATCAACCGCTGGTCGGCCTCCCCCTGGCGGCGCTCCGTCGTCGTCGCCCTCGCGGGCGCCCTGCCCGTGCTGGCCTTCCCGGCGCCGTCGCTGTGGTGGTTCGCCTACGTCGCCCTGGTCCCGTGGCTGCTGCTGGCCCGCTCCGCGCCCACCGGCCGGCGGGCGGCGTACGACGGCTGGTGCGGCGGCTTCGGCTACCTGGTCGCCGTGCACCACTGGCTGCTGCCGAGCCTGCACGTGTTCATCTTCCTGATCGGCGCGCTGCTCGGCCTGCTCTGGATGCCCTGGGGGTGGCTGGTGCGCCGGTATCTGGGCGGCACCCCCTCCCCCGGCCGGTGCGCCGTCGCGCTCCTGGTGCTGCCCTCGGGCTGGCTGCTGGTGGAGCTGGTCCGCTCCTGGCAGGGGCTCGGCGGGCCCTGGGGCATCCTGGGGGCCAGCCAGTGGCAGGTGGCGCCGGCGCTGCGGCTGGCCTCGGTCGGCGGGGTGTGGCTGCTGAGCTTCCTGGTGGTGGCCGTGAACGTCGCGGCGGCCGTGCTGATCTCGGTGCGCGGGGCGCGGATGCCGGCGGTGGCCACGGTGGTCGCCACCGCCGCCGCGACCACCGCCGCGTGGGCGTGGGCGCCCCGGCCGCAGATCGACGGAAGGACGCGGATCGCCGTCGTACAGCCGGGCGTCGTGGCCGGGCCGGACAGCGCCGAGCTGCGTTTCGACCGGGAGGAGCGGCTGACCCGGCGGCTCGTCGGGCAGGACGTCGACCTGGTGGTGTGGGGCGAGTCCAGCGTCGGCTACGACCTCGCCGACCGGCCCGACCTGGCCCGGCGGATCGCCGCGCTGTCCCGCGCGACCGGCGCCGACGTGCTGGTCGACGTGGACGCCCGCCGCTCCGACCGGGCCGGGATCTACAAGAGTTCGGTGCTCATCGGCCCCGACGGCCCGACCGGCGACCGGTACGACAAGATGCGCCTCGTCCCCTTCGGCGAGTACATACCCGCCCGCTCCCTGCTCGGCTGGGCCACCTCGGTGGGCAAGGCGGCCGGCGAGGACCGCAGGCGCGGCACCGAGCAGGTCGTGATGAACGTGGGGCACGGACTGCGGATCGGCCCGCTGATCTGCTTCGAGACCGCGTTCCCCGACATGAGCCGGCACCTCGCCGAGGACGGCGCGGACGTGCTGCTCGGGCAGTCCTCCACCTCGACCTTCCAGCACAGCTGGGCCCCTGGACAGCACGCCTCGCTGGCCGCGCTGCGCGCCGCCGAGACCGGCCGCCCGATGGTGCACGCGACCCTCACCGGCGTCTCCGCCGTGTACGGCCCGAGCGGGCAGCGGCTCGGACCCTGGCTCGGCACCGGCGCCAGCACCGTACAGGTGTACGACGTCCCGCTCGCGCACGGCAGCACGGCGTACGTCCGCTACGGCGACTGGCCGGCCCACGCCGCGCTGCTGGTGCTGGCCGCGCTGTGCGCCGGCGAGGGGGTGCGGGCGTTCAGGCCGCGCCGGGGCGGTCCTGAACCTGAACCGCTCGCACCACCCGCTCGCACAGCTCATGGGTCGCCAGCGCGTCCCGGGCGCTGAGCACCTGCCCGGCGCGCACCGCGTCCAGGAAGGTGTGCACCGCCTGCTCGATGCCGCGCTGGCGGGCCACCGGCACCCAGTCGCCGCGCCGGCGCACGGTCGGCTGGCCCTTGTGGTCGATCACCTCGGCGAGGTTGAGCACCTGGCGCTTGGTGTCCTGCCCGGAGACCTCCAGGATCTCCTCGGCCGAGCCGCTGAGCCGGTTCATCACACCGAGCGCGGTGAAGCCGTCGCCGCCGAGCTGGAGCACCACATGGTGCAGCAGCCCGTCCTGGACGCGGGCGCGGACCGTGACGTCGTCGATCGGGCCCGGCGCGAGGAAGCGCAGGGTGTCGACGACATGGACGAAGTCGTCCAGGATCATCGAGCGGGGCTCCTCGGGCAGCCCCACGCGGTTCTTCTGGAGCAGGATCAGCTCGCGCGGGTGCTCCAGGCACTGCGCGTACCCGGGGGCGTAGCGCCGGTTGAAGCCGACGAACAGGCAGACGCCGCGCTCCTCGGCCAGCGCCACCAGTCGCTCGGAGTCGGCGAGTTCGAAGGCGAGCGGCTTGTCGACGTACGTCGGTACGCCCGCCTCCAGCAGCCGGGTGACGATCTCCGGGTGGGCGGCGGTGGGCGCGTGCACGAAGGCCGCGTCGAGCCCGGCGGCGAGCAGCGAGTCCAGGTCCCCGTGCCGCCGGCCGGGTGGCAGGTGGAGGCCGTCGGCGACCCGGGCGAGGGTGGCGGGGGTGCGGGTGTGCAGATGGAGGTCGATCCCGGGCAGCGCGCCCAGCACCGGCAGGTACGCCTTCTGCGCGATGTCCCCGAGTCCGATGCAACCGACCTTCACGTGTCTCTCCCCTGGCACTCGCCCGCGTGTACGTCCCCGGCAGCATACGGGGGCCGCCAGTCGGCGATGCCGTCGAAGCCGCACAGGAAGAGGGCGGGGCCGAGCCTGGACAGGGCGGCCGTCGCGGTGTCGCGTACGGCGACGGCGGCGCGGCCGCTCGCCAGGTTGACGCGGGCGATCCTGACGGCCTGGCGGGCGATGGCCGTCGTCCGCGGGAGCCGGGCGGCGGTGTAGGCGGCGAGGTCGCCGGCGGGCGTGGCGGCGTGGTGTGCGAGCACGACCGCGTCCTCGACGGCCTGGTTGCCGCCCTGTCCGAGGGTGGGCGGCATGGCGTGGGCGGCGTCGCCGAGGAGGGCGACCCGGCCCGAGTGGTAGGCGGGCAGCGGGGTGGCGACATGGCGGACGTCGTGCCGCAGGACGTCCTCGGGACGGGCGGCGGCGAGCACGGCGGGGACCGGGTGGTGCCAGCCGCCGTAGCGGCGCAGGAGTTCGGCCAGCTCGTCGTCCGGGGCGCGGCCGCCCGCCGGGGTGACGGCCGCCGCGTAGGCGTAGACCCGGCCGTCCTTGAGCGGATGCGTGCCCCACAGGTGGCCGCGGCCCCAGGTCTCGTGCGACGCGAACGCGGCACCGGGCACCGGGATCAGGAGCCGCCAGGTGGTGAACCCGGAGTACACCGGCCCCGGGTGTCCGGGGAACAGAGCCGCCCGGACACGGGAGTTGATGCCGTCCGCTCCGACGACCAGCTCGGCCTCCAGCTCCTCGTGGCCGGTGGCGAGGGTGGCGGGGTGGGCGGGGTCGCCGGGATCGGCAGGCGCGGTGGTGTCGGTACGCACGCGCGCGGGCCGTGTGCGGTCGCCCGGGTCGACGACGGTCGCCGTGGTCCCGGTGCGGATGCTGCCGGGTGGCAGCAGCGCGGCGAGGCGGTCGACCAGGGTGGCCCGGGGCAGCAGCACCATCGGGTCGCCGAAGCGGGCGGTCGCGGCCTCGGCGCTGCTGCGCGAGAGCCAGCGCCCGGAGGGGGTGCGCAGGCCGCCGTCGCCCTGCCAGGCGGCCAGGGCGCGGATCTCGTCGCCGATGCCGAGGACGTCCAGGGCGCGCAGCGCGTTGGGGGCGAGCGAGATACCGGCGCCGACCGGTGCCAGGGAGCGGGCCCGCTCCAGCACGGTCACCTCCCAGCCGCGCCCGTGGAGGGCCGCGGCAGCCGCCAGCCCTCCGATCCCGCCGCCGATGACGACCGCACGCGCCGATCCCGCCATGACTCTCCCTTTCCTCACTACAACTGTAGTATGCGCCCACGCTACTACACCCGTAGTGCGACGGATAGGGTCTCCCCATGTCCGTACGCACCACCGGTCCCTCCCGCGCCGACCTCGTCGCCGACACCGCCCTCGCCCTGCTCGCCGAGCGCGGGATGCGCGGGCTGACCCACCGGGCCGTGGACGAGGCGGCCAGGCTCCCGCCGGGCTCGACCTCGAACGTGGCCCGCACCCGGCAGGCGCTGCTGGAACTCGCGGTACGACGGCACGCCGAGCGCGAGGCCCGGATCCTGGCCCCGGCCGAACTGCCCGACCCGGCCGACGGACTCGACCCGCTGGCCGACGGACTCGCCCGCGCGGTGCACCGCTCCCTGACCCAGGGCCGCGCCCTGCTGATCGCCCGCTACGAACTCGCCCTGGAGGCCACCCGCCGCCCGGAACTGCGCGCGTACTACGACCGCGCCGGCGCCGTCTTCAAGGAGCGACTGGGCGCGATGCTCAGGGCCGCCGGCTCCCCCGCCCCGGACCGGCACGTGCTGTCGCTGGTCGCCTGGGCGGACGGTCTGATGTTCACGTGCGCGGCGGGTTCGTTCAGCACGGAGGTGCCGGAACTCGCCGAAATCCGGGCAGACGTACGGGAGTTGCTGGCGGGCATGCTGGGGCGCTGAAATCCCCTGGAAGCGCCGGCACCCGACGGGCGAGGATGAGCGGCATGACGAGCGAACGCAACGAACCCGCCCTGAACGCCGGCGAACGCGAGATGCTGGAGGGCTGGCTGGACTACCACCGGGGGACCCTGATCGCGAAGTGCGAGGGCCTGACCGACGAACAACTGCGCACCGCGTCCGTGCCGCCGTCCGAGCTGACCCTGATGGGGCTGGTGCGGCACATGGCCGAGGTGGAGCGGTTCTGGTTCCACGAGGTGCTGCTGGGCGAGGACCAGGGCGTCCTGTACTGCTCCGAGGACGACGCGGACGGCGACTTCCACGTCACCGGGGCGGACACCTGGCAGGAGGCGCACGCCACCTGGCGGGCCGAGGTGGCGGCGGCCCGGCGCGATGCCGCGGGGCGGTCGCTCGACGACCTCTCCCGGGGCACCAGCCGGTCGAGCGGTGAGCCGTTCAGCCTCCGCTGGATCTACACCCACATGATCGAGGAGTACGCCCGGCACAACGGCCACGCCGATCTGCTCCGGGAGCGGATCGACGGCGCGGTCGGCGTCTGACGCGTCACCCCCGGCACCCGGAAACCCCCCGTTCGGTGCGGTAGTTCACCCGGGCGGCGGCACCGGGCTCGGCTCTTTGATGCCAACCGGGCGCAGAACCAGCATCGTTGCGCGGGTGCATCGAACGACGACCACCGCAGCGCTTCTGGTCACCGTCGCCGTCTCGGCCCTTGCGGGGTGCGTGACGGTACGGCACACGGCGGCACCGGGACCGCCCCCGAGTGCCGCGCCCTCCCGGCCGGCGGGACCCCGCACGGACGGCAGCGCGTCCCCGCGGGTGGTGCAGGCACCGGCCCGGGAGGCGCTGGAGATGGTCGGGCCGTCCGGCGGTCCGGCGCCCGCCCCCAAGGCCGCCCCGCACGGAAGCCCGGCCGCCCCGCCCGCGGCGCGCCCGCCCGCTCCCCCGCGCGCCCGGCCCCGCGCGCACCGCCCCGCGCAGCCACCGCCGCGCACCTCCCAGCAGGTGCCCGCGAACGTGTGCGACCTGGGCCGCGAGTACGGCGGCTGGCGCGGCGACAGCCCGGAGTCGGAGATCTGCGAGCGGACGTACGGACGACGCTGAACCGGCCGGTGACCGGCGCCTCCCCCGGCCGGTCCCGCCCCCGCGCCGCCCCTCAGCTGGGCCGCTGCCTCGGCGGCCCCCAGGACCCGCCGCCCGGCGGACCGTTCTGCTCCAGCCGCAGCTCCAGGCGCCCGATCGCGGCCCGGACGCCCGCGCCGTAGCCGTCGTCCGGAAGGACGTCCGCGGCGGTGCGGGCGTGGCCGAGCTGGGTGCGGGCGGCCTCGGTGCGGCCCAGCTTCACGTAGTCCGCGGCCAGGTTGAGATGGAGCGAGGGGAAGAAACCCGGCACGCCCCGGGGATCTCCCTCGGGCAGCTCCCGCGCCGCCGCCAACGCCCGCAGGTCCCAGGCGAGTTCGTCGGCGGGGTCGTCCTGGGTGTCGGCGAGGTAGTGCGCCAGGGTGCAGCGGTGCAGCGGGTCGCCGTCCTCGCCGATCTCCGCCCACAGGTCGAGGAAGCGGCTGCGGGCCTCCTCGCGGTCGCCGCCGTGGTGCAGCATCACGACCTGGCCGATCCGCGTCAGCACCTCGTCCAGGGCCGTCTGTTCCCGTCGCTCCGCCACCGCGTCCTCCGGCGATCGTCCGCTGTCGTGCCCCCGACGCTAACCGGCGCCGCCCGGATTCCGGCTCAGGCGGCGCCGACGCCGTCGCGCGCTGCCGTCAGCCCAGGTCGGGGATGCGCCAGTCGATGGCCTCGTGGCCCTGGCGGGCGATCGCCTCGTTGATCTGGGTGAAGGGACGCGAGCCGAAGAACTTCTTCGCGGACAGCGGGGAGGGGTGCGCGCCCTTGATCACCACGTGCCGCTCCTCGTCGATCAGCGGGAGCTTCTTCTGCGCGTAGTTGCCCCACAGCACGAACACCGCCGGGTCGGGGCGGGCGTCCACCGCGCGGATCACGGCGTCCGTGAACTTCTCCCAGCCCTTGTTCTTGTGCGAGTTGGCCTCGCCGCCCCGGACGGTGAGGACCGCGTTGAGCAGCAGCACACCCTGCTGGGCCCAGGGCATCAGATAGCCGTTGTCCGGGACCGGGAGGCCCAGTTCGGCCTGCATCTCCTTGTAGATGTTGCGCAGCGAGGGCGGGGTCTTCACGCCGGGACGGACCGAGAAGCACAGACCGTGGCCCTGGCCCTCGCCGTGGTACGGGTCCTGGCCGAGGACGAGGACCTTGACCTTGTCGTACGGCGTGGCGTCCAGCGCGGCGAAGACCTCCTCGCGCGGCGGGTGGACGGGGCCCTTCGCCCGCTCCTCCTCGACGAACTCGGTCAGCTCCTTGAAGTAGGGCTGCTGCAGTTCGTCGCCCAGAACCCCGCGCCAGGACTCGGGCAGCATGGCGATGTCGGTCACGTCAACGTCCTCACGATGTCGATCAATTACCGCGTGCGGTCACTTCCAGGATGCAGAACCTACCGGCGACCACTGACAACGGGCGCCCGAAGGGGCTGCCCCGGGGTCCGCATCCCGCCGCTCACCAGCTGGTTTTACGGTGCAGCGTCCACATCATCATGATCGTGGAGGGGTCGAGGGCCAGCTCGCCGCCGGATATGTCGTCGCTGGCCGCCACGTACTGCCGGCCCTGCCACAGGGGGAGCAGCTGGGCGTCGCTCGCGATGATCCGCTGCGCCTGCTCCATGTCCTTGACCGTCTGGCCGCGGTCGCTCTGCGCGCGCGAGTGCGGCAGCAGCCGGTCGGTGATCTCCTTGGCCGGGTACGGCGTGCCGAGCGCGTTGTGCTCGCCGGTGAAGGGGGCGATGAAGTTGTCCGCGTCGGGGAAGTCCGGGGACCAGCCGCGGCCGAACACCGGGTACTCGCCCTTCTGGTAGCCGACCACGTAGGTCTTCCACGGGCGGCTCTTGAGGGTGACGGTGAACAGCCCGGAGCCCTCCAGCTGCCGCTTGAGCTCCTGGAACATCAGGGCGGTCTCGGAGCCGTAGCGGTCGGTGGTGTACCAGAGGGTGAGCGGCACCTTCTGGCCGATGCCCGCGTCCCGGAGGGTCGTCCGGGCCTTGGCGTCGCTCGGGTCTCCGTAGTCGTCGAAGAAGGCGGTGGTGTGGCCGACGAGGCCCTTGGGGACCATCGAGTACAGCGGGTCGACGGTGTCCTTGTAGACCTTGTGCGCGATCGCGCCCCGGTCCACGAGCTGGGCGACGGCCTTGCGCACGGCGGGCCGCCCGGCCCAGGGGTCCTTCGGGTCGAACACCAGGTAGCTGATGTCCGTGCCGGCACCGTCCACGAGCTGGAGGTCGGAGTTGCCCTGCTGCTGGAGGGCGAGGATGTCGTCGGCGGCGAGGCCGCGGTAGGTGACGTCGATCTGCTTGTCGCGCAGCGCCTTGACCATCCCGGCGGAGTCCTGGAAGTAGCGGATGGTCACCGCGTCGTTCTGCCGCTGGGCGAAGCCGTGGTAGTTGCCGTTGCTGGTGAGGACGGCCTGCCGGCCCTCCTGGTACGACTGGAGCTTGTACGGCCCCGAGCCGTCGGCGTCGGAGTCCTTGCGCAGGGCGCGGGCCGGGTAGTCCTTCGGGTCGACGATCGACAGGGCCGGGGTGGCCAGCACGAACGGGAAGGTGGCGTCGGACTTGCCGAGGTGGAAGACGACCTCGCGGTCGCCCGAGGCGTCCACGCTTTCGAGGCTGCCGAGCAGTCCCGCGGGGCCGCCGGGGGCGTTGATGGCGCGGATGCGGTCGACCGAGTACTTGACGGCCTCGGCGTTCAGCGGATCGCCGTCGGCGAACTTCAGGCCCGCGCGCAGGGTGCAGCGGTAGGTGCGGCTGGAGGAGTCGGCGAAGGAGCAGTGCTCGGCGGCGTCGGGCTGGGGCGCCGTCGCGCCGTTCGGATAGGCGAGGAGCGTCTGGAAGATGTTCCGGTACAGCTCCCAGGATCCGTCCCAGGCGCCGGCCGGATCCAGGGTGCTGGGTGCGCTGGTGGTGCCGACCACGATCGGGCCCTCGTCGCCCGGGCCTCCGTCGGACAGCAGGCCGCAGCCGCTCGCCACCAGCGACACGGACGCGATCGCCGCGACTCTCCGCAGGAATCGGTTCCGGTTGAACAACGCGCACGCTCCTCGATCCGCCTACCAAGGTCGGCAGACCTTACCGCAGCGTCAGGCGGCCAACCTCCCTCGGATCGGCGGTACTTGATCGCGCAAACGATGACGACGTTGTCATTCCGCCGAGTGTCCGCTGTGCGGTGTCCCGGGCGCCGTTCCGTCCGGAATCCGGCGCCCGGGAGGTGGTTTCACACCCCGGCGTTGAGGAAGAGTCCACCGTCCACGACGAGGGTCTGCCCGGTGACCCAGGCGGACTGCTCGGAGGTGAGGAAGGCCGCGGCGCCGCCGATGTCGGACGGCACGCCGAGCCTGCCCAGCGGGTAGGAGGCGGCCGCCTCCTCCTCGCGGCCCTCGTACAGGGCCTGGGCGAACTTCGTCTTGACCACGGCCGGGGCGATCGCGTTGACCCGCACCTTGGGCGCGAACTCGTGCGCCAGCTGCTGGGTCAGGTTGATCATCGCGGCCTTGCTGACGCCGTAGGCGCCGATGAACGGCGAGGGCGCGAGGCCCGCGATCGAGGCGATGTTGACGATCGAGCCGCCGTTGTCCTTCTGCCAGGCGTGCCAGGTCTTCTGGGCGAAACCGAGCGCCGAGATCACGTTGGTCTCGAAGACCTTGCGGGCGACGTCCAGGTCCAGGTCCGCGATGGGCCCGAACACCGGGTTGGTGCCCGCGTTGTTGACCAGGTGGTCGAGGCGGCCGAAGGCCTCCATGGTGCGCTCGACGACCTCGCTCTGGTGGCCGAGGTCGTGCGCCTTGCCGGCCACGCCGATGACCCGCTCGGCGCCGAGCTTCTCGACGGCCTCCTTGAGCGCGTCCTCGTTGCGGCCGGTGATGCACACCCGGTCGCCGCGTGCCACCAGGGCCTCGGCGACGCCGTAGCCGATGCCGCGGCTGGCCCCGGTGACGAGGGCGACCTTGCCCGACAGCGGCGGGAGTTCTGCGGTAGTCATGTCCGGTATCCCCTAGTCGAGCGGTCCGCCGGCGACGTACAGCACCTGGCCGGAGACGAATCCGGCCGCCTCGCCGGTGAAGAAGGCGATGGCGTTGGCGATGTCCTCGGGCTCGCCGACGCGCTGCACCGGGATCGCGGTCGCGGCGGCCTTCTTGAAGTCGTCGAAGCCCATGCCGACGCGGTCGGCGGTGGCCTTGGTCATCTCGGTGGCGATGAAACCGGGGGCCACGGCGTTCGCGGTGATGCCGAACTTGCCCAGCTCGATGGCGAGGGTCTTGGTGAAGCCCTGGAGACCCGCCTTGGCGGCCGAGTAGTTGGCCTGGCCACGGTTGCCGAGCGCCGAGGAGGAGGACAGGTTGACGACACGGCCGAAGCCGGCGTCGACCATGTGCTTCTGCACGGCCTTGGTCATCAGGAAGGAGCCGCGCAGGTGCACGTTCAGGACGGTGTCCCAGTCGGAGACGCTCATCTTGAACAGCAGGTTGTCGCGCAGCACGCCCGCGTTGTTGACCAGGATCGTCGGGGCGCCCAGCTCCGCGACGATCCGGGCGACGGCCGCCTCGACCTGCGCCTCGTCGGAGACGTCGGCGCCGACCGCGATGGCCCTGCCGCCCGCCGCCGTGATCTTCTCGACGGTGTCCTTGCAGGCGGCCTCGTCCAGGTCGATCACGGCGACCGCGCGGCCCTCGGCGGCCAGCCGCACGGCGGTGGCGGCACCGATGCCGCGTGCGGCGCCGGTGACGACCGCGACCCGCTGTTCAGTGGTGGACATTGACTGTTTCTCCTCGCCCTTGAGAGAACCCGTACGACCCTTCGGGAGGGCCTTCCGGTGCGGTGAGCGACCGCTTAGTATCTTCAGCTCACCCGACGCTAGAAGCCCTTGCACCCGGTGTCAACGGCACATCCCGCCGTTGTGATCCATTACCTCACCAGGAGCTCCAGCAACCGCTCCGTCTCGGCGGCCGGGTCGGTGGTCAGACCGGTGTGCACCGGACCGGGCTGGACGACGGTGGAGCGGGGCGCGATCAGCCAGCGGAAGCGGCGCCCGGCGTCGTCCCCGGCCGCCTGCCCGGCCGCCGCGCCGCCCGCGCAGTGCCGCTCGATCGCGCCGAGCGCGGCCCGGATCCCGGGCACGTCGGCCTCCGGGTCCAGGGCGCGCAGCCGGGCCTCGTCCAGATGGGTGCGGGCGCCGACGTAGCCCTGGGCGCGGCAGTAGACGGCCACGCCCGCGTTGACGCACTCGCCGCGCTCGATCCGGGGCACGACCCTGATCAGCGCGTACTCGAAGACGTCCCGGTCGCCGCCCTGGCCGGCCCGGGTGATGTGGCGCTCGGTCACATGGCCGGCCATGTGGATGTGGGTCTCGCTCACTTGTCCTCCTGGATGCCGGTGACGCGCTCGGCGATGACGGCCGCGCGGGCGAGCAGCGGGCGCGCGTAGGCCCGGCGCAGTTCGTCCGGGGTGTCGAAGCCGGGTTCGCCGGCGAGCCAGGCGTCCGGGATCTCGGCGGTGACCTCGGCGAGCAGGTCCTCGGTGACGCGGGGCGCGAGCTCGGCCGCGGCCGCGGCGAGGTCGGGGGCGAAGCCGGCGAGGGCGTGGTCGCCGGCGTCGTAGGGGCGGGCCGCGGAGGCCTCGGCGGAGGGCCAGTTGTGGTGCCAGATCATGGTGGCCCCGTGGTCGATGAGCCACAGGTCGCCGCGGTGCACCAGGAGGTTGGGGTTGCGCCAGGAGCGGTCCACGTTGTTGATCAGCGCGTCGAACCAGACGATCCGCCCGGCCTCCTCGGGGCTCACCTCGAAGGCGAGCGGGTCGTAGCCGAGGGCGCCGGAGAGGAAGTCCATGCCGAGGTTGGTGCCGCCGCTGGCCCGCAGCAGCTCCTGCACCTGCTGCTCCGGTTCGCCGAGCCCCAGCACGGCGTCCAGCTCGACGGTGACCAGGCGGGGCGTCCGGAAGCCGAGGCGCCGGGCGAGTTCGCCGCACACCACCTCGGCGACCAGGGTCTTGCGGCCCTGCCCGGCCCCGGTGAACTTCATGACATAGGTCCCGAAGTCGTCTGCCTCGACGAGCCCCGGCAGCGAGCCGCCCTCACGCAGGGGCGTGATGAAGCGGGTCGCGGTGACTTCCTTGAGCATCGCCCCAGGTTACTGGGGCCGGCTGCGGCGCGGGGGCGCGAGGCGGCCGAGCAACTCGCCGGTGGTGGTGATGGTGGCGACGAGGGAGAGGGTGTGCCGGATCATCGCGGCGGTGTAGTCGGCGGGCACCCCGGCGATGGCGTCGGCCGGGACGACGGCGGTGTAGCCGAGGTTGACCGCGTCGAACACCGCGTTGGGGATCGCCACGTTGGCCGAGACCCCGGTGACGACCAGGGTGCGGCAGCCGAGGTTGCGCAGCAGGGCGTCCATGCCGGTGGCGCCGAGCGGGGACAGCCCGTGCAGCCGTCGTACGACGAGATCCTCCTCGGCGACCTCGACCGGGGGCGCGATCCTGACCGCAGTGCTGCCGGACAGCTGGCGCACGGGGAGCCGTTCGGCGGCGCGGAACAGCCGGGCGTTGCGGCTGGCGCCCCGGCCGTCCGGGCGGCGCTCGGCCACCGCGTGGATCACCTGCACGCCGCCCCGGTGCGCGGCGGCGACCAGCCGGGCGACATTGCCGAGGGCCCCCGAGGAGCGCGCCGCGCGGGCGAGTTCGGGCAGGGCGGCGTCCGGGCCGACCACGCCCCGCTGGCACTCCACGGTCAGCAGCACGGTGCTCGCGGGGTCGAGGAGGTCGCCCAGTCGCTGGTACGCCGCCATCACGCGCCTTTCGCCGGGTCCGGGGCGGTGAGAGTAGCGGCCGCCCGCGGGAGAGGGAAGACGACCCGTTCCATTTCCTGACGCTTTGTCAGCGGATCACCGTGGAAGGTTTTCCCGTACGACGACGAGGGGGCAGCATGTCCGTCACACCGCAGCGCCGGGGCCGCAGGATCATGATGACGCCCGGCGAGCTGGACGCGTTCCTGGCCGCACAGCGCACATGCCGGGTCGCGACCGTCTCGGCCGACGGCGCCCCGCACGCGAGCGCGCTCTGGTTCGCCTGGGACGGCGGCGCGCTGTGGCTGTACTCGGTGGTGCGCAGCCGCCGTTGGGCGCAGCTCGGCCGCGATCCCCGGGTGGCGGTGGTGGTCGACTCGGGCGAGGAGTACGGCGAGTTGCGCGGGGCCGAGCTGGCGGGCCGGGTGGAGTTCGTCGGCGAGGCGCCCCGCACGGGCGGGCCGTGCCCCGAACTCGCCTCGGTGGAGCCGTTGTTCGCCCGCAAGTACTTCGGCCTGGACGAGATGCCGCACGACGGCCGGCACGCCTGGGCGCGGCTCGTCCCGGAGCGGATCGTGTCCTGGGACTTCCGCAAACTCGGTTCGCTCTGAGGCCTGTCGGCACACCCGGTGGGCGCGCTCGGTCCCCGCGCGGGTCAGCCGACCTTCCGCGCCGCCGTGCGCAGGGCCTCGACCGCCGCGCGGATGGAGGGACGGCGGTCGGCGTCGGCGCGCCAGATGACGTAGACGTGCCGGCGCACGCGCTGGGTGAGGGGTACGAGGACCACGCCGTCGGGCACCGGGTGGCGGCCCAGCAGCGGGGCGATGCACACGCCCAGCCCGGCGGCCACCAGCTGGAGTTGGGTGTGGGTCTCGCCCGCGCGATGGCCGACGATCGGTTCGACGCCCTTGGAGCGCAGGGTGAACATCAGCCACTCGTGGCAGAACTCGCCCTCTCCCCAGGTGATCCACTCGTCCTCGGCGAACTCCGCGAGGTCCACCTCGTCGCGGTCGGCGAGCCGGTGTCCGGCGGGCATGGCGACCTCGGCCGGATCGTCCAGGAGCGGCGCCTTGACCAGTCCGTCGGGCACCGGCATCGGCTTGTTGTACCAGTCCAGGACCACCGCGAGATCGAGGTCGCCGCGCACCACGGAGGCGATGCCCTGCTCCGGTTCCAGCTCGCTGGAGCGCACCCGCAGCCCCGGGTGCTCGGCGCGCAGCGCCCGCAGGGCCACGGGGAACAGGCCCCGGGCGGCGGTAGGGAACGCGGACAGCCGCAGCTCGCCGACGACCTGTCCCCGGTGCGCCTCCAGATCCGACTCGGCCAGCTCGACCTGCGACAGGATGCGCGACGCGTGCTCCGAGAGCAGCCGGCCCGCGTCCGTGAGCCGTACGCCGCGGCCGTTCTTGGCGAGCAGTCGCTGGCCGATCTCGCGTTCCAGCTTGCCCAGCTGCTGGGAGACCGCGGACGTGGTGACGTGCAGCGCGTCGGCGGCGGCACTGACCGAGCCGTGCCGGGCCAGGGCGTCCAGGGTGCGCAGGCGCTCCAGGTTCAACATATAAGAGATCCTACGAGATACCCGGTGAGATTTATCGATTGTGCTAAGAAGTCTGGTCCAGCATCGTTGACGTCATGAGCACGGTCACCGCATCCCGCACAGAGTCCCCCACCACCCCGGACCCGTCATCCCCCCGCCCCCGCCTCGACTGGCGGCTGCGTTTCGGCGCCCTCTCCCTGATCTGGGGTTTCAGCTTTCTGCTGATCAAGGTGGGGACGAGCGGGTACGCGCCGTTCCAGGTCACCCTGGGCCGACTGGTCTTCGGTACGGCGGTGCTGATGGCGGCGATGGCCGTCAAGCGGGAGCGGCTGCCGCGCGGGGGGCGGCTGTGGGCGCACATGGCGGTCGCCGCGTTCTTCCTGAACGCCCTGCCGTTCTCCCTCTTCGCCTACTCCGAGCTGACCATCCCCTCCACACTGGCCGGCATCTGCAACGCCACGTCGCCGCTGTGGGGCATGGTGCTGTCCGTCGTCGCACTCTCCGAGGACCGGCCCACGCGGGTGCGGGTGGCCGGGCTCGGGCTCGGCTTCCTCGGGGTGCTGACGGTGCTCGGCGCATGGCAGGGCTTCCACGGCCTCGACGCCACGGGCACGGCGATGGCGCTGCTCGCGTCGCTGAGCTATCCGGTGGGCTGGATCTACGTCAGGCGGACCCTGGCGGGGACGGGGAACTCGCATCTGTCGATGACGGGCGGGCAGTTGCTGGTGGCGACGGTCCAACTGGCCTTGGTCACGCCGCTGTTCACCGGCATGCCGAAGCACTTCGCCCTGGTCCCGCTGCTGGCGGTCGCCGCGCTGGGGGCGCTCGGGACGGGGCTCGCCGTGCTCCTCCAGTACGGGCTGGTCGCCGAGGTCGGGCCTACGACGGCTCAGATGGTCACGTATTTCATTCCGGTGATCGCGACCGCGGCGGGCGTCGTGATCCTCGGGGAGTCGCTGCGCTGGAACACGCCGGTGGGGGCGGTGATCGTGCTCGCGGGGGCGGCGCTCACACAGGTGCGGGGGAAGAAGGGCGCCTGAGCGGGCGGGGAGCGTGCGCGAGCGCCGGCCGCCCCGGTGCGGCTACCCGTAGACGCGCGACGGTGACGGCCGTACCGCCGCCCCGATCGCCTCCGCCAGCGGCTCGATGTCCGCCGGGGTCAGCTGGGACACCGTGACGCGGATGGCCGGGGGGCTGGTCAGGCGGAAGCGGGCGCCCGGGGCGACGCCCCAGCCGGACTGGAGGAGGCGGGCCACCGTGGTGGTCTCGTCGGGCACCGGGATCCAGAGGTTCATGCCGCTGCGGCCGTGGGCCTCGACGCCGCGGGCGGCGAGGGCGTCGATCAGGGGCTGCCGCCGGGAGCGGTACGACTCCGCCACCGTCGCCCGGTCCACCGCGCCCCCGGCCCACAGATGGGCCACCGCCCGCTGGAGCAGGAGGCTGACCCAGCCGGGGCCGAGGCGCAGGCGGCCGCGGACCCGGTCGACGGTCACCGGGTCGCCGGCGAGGACGGCGAGGCGCAGGTCGGGACCGTAGGTCTTGGCGGCGGAGCGCAGGAAGGCCCAGTGCCGGGTGGCGCCCGCGAGGGGGTGCGGCGGCAGGTCCACGATCCCGTGGCCGTGGTCGTCCTCGATCAGCAGGGCGTTCGGATGCTCCCGCAGCACCGCGCGCAGGGCCTTCGCGCGGGAGGCGGTCACCGCGGCGCCGGTCGGGTTCTGGGCGCGGGCGGTGACGATCAGCGCACGGGCCCCGGCGGCCAGGGCACGAGCGAGGCCCTCCGGGGACGGGCCGTCGTCGTCCACGGCCACCGGGACCGTGCGCAGGCCGAGCGCCGGCATCAGATCGAGGGCGCTGCCCCAGCCGGGGTCCTCCACGGCGACCGCGTCCCCGGGCCGGAGGTGGGCGGCGAGGACGCGCTCGACGGCGTCGAGGGAGCCCGAGGTGACGGTGAGGGAGCCCTCGGGGACGCCGTCGGCGTCGAGTTCGGCGCGGGCGACGCGGACCAGATCGGGGTCGACGGGGTCGTCGCCGTACAGGACGGGACGGCGGTCCCCCGCCTCGGCCGCGGCGGCCAGGGCCGGGGCGAGGCGGGGCAGCAGGGCCGGGTCCGGGTTGCCGGTGGACAGGTCCCGGGCACCCGGCGGCACCTCCACCCTCAGCTGGTCGCGTCCGGTGGTGGCGGGCTTGGGCCGCACCCGGCTGCCGCGCCGCCCGGCGGTCTCGATCACCCCGCGCTCGCGCAGCGTGCGATAGGCGGCCGCCACGGTGTTCGGGTTCACCCCCAGCCGGGCCGCCAACTCCCGCATGGGAGGCAGCGGTTGTCCCGGTGTCAGCTCTCCGGCACCGACGGCGCGTTCGACGTCGGCCGCGATCTCTGCTGCGCCACGCCCCTCGATCCGATACTCTCCTAGCACAAAACTCATTATGCACTAGTACAAACGTGAGCGCCACACGGCTTCGCCTTGGAGGGACCGTCATGCCGGGCACGACCGCGGGAACCCAGTCCACCGCCTACACCCCGACCGACCGCACCGTGCCCACGCGCGACGCGGACCGGGCGGCGTACGACAAGGACCTCGTGCACGCGATATTGGACGAGGGATACGTCTGCCACCTGGGCTTCGTCCGCGACGGCGCGCCCGTGGTGCTGCCCACCCTGTACGGGCGGGTGGGCGAGCGGCTCTACGTTCACGGCTCGACGGGTTCGCGCCCGCTACGGATGACCGGCGCGGCCGACCCGGGCCTGCCGGTGTGCCTGACCGTGACCCACGTCGACGGTCTGGTGCTGGCCCGCTCCGCCTTCCACCACTCGATCAACTACCGCTCGGTGGTGGTGCACGGCATCGCGCACGAGGTCACCGACCCCGAGGAGCGGCGCCTCGCGCTGGACGCCCTGGTGGACCACGTCGTGCCGGGGCGGGCCGCCGACTCCCGGCCCGCGAACAAGAAGGAGCTGGCCGCCACCGCGGTGATCCGCCTCGACCTGGACGAGGTCTCGGCGAAGACCCGCACCGGCGACGCCACCGACGAGCCCGAGGACCTCGCCCTCCCCCACTGGGCCGGTGTCGTCCCGCTCCGCAAGGGGTACGACGCCCCGATCCCGAACGCCAACCTGGCGTCCGGGATCGAGGTGCCGGGCTACCTCGCCGAGGGGTAGGTCTCGGCGGCGGGCAGCTCCACGTCGAGCGGGGCGTGTTCCCTGCGGCTCCCCTTGCGCAGGGCCGCCTCGCCGACGGTCAGGCCCGCGACCGCCGCGAGCATCAGCAGGGTCCCGGCCACCGTGGTGACCGTGAGCCGCTCGCCGAGCAGCAGGACGGCGAGCACGGCCGCGGTCACCGGCTCCAGGAGCATGATCACGGAGACCGTGGCGGACCGTACGACCGCCGCGCCCGCGAAGTACAGGGCGTACGCGAGCGCCGTGGGCACGGCGGCGATGTAGCACAGGAGCCACAGCAGCCGGGCCGGGTGGCCGGTGTGCGGGAGCAGCCCCTCGTGCAGGGCGAACGGCAGCAGGCACAGCGTGGTCACCGCGAAGGCCCACACGGTGGTGTCGGAGGCGTCGGTGCCGCCGTCCCGGCCCCACCAGCGGGTCAGCAGGGTCATGGCGCCGTAGCCGGCGGCCGACAGCAGCGCGAGCAGCACGCCCGCGGGGCGGACGGTCGCGGCCGAGTCGCCGAAGGTCAGCACGGCGAGCCCGGCGAGGGCCCCGGCCACCGACAGCACGCCTCCGGTGCCGAGCCGTTCGCCGAGCAGGAGCCGGGCGCCGAGCGCGATGAGGACGGGGCCCGCGCCGAGGGTGACGACCGTGGCCACGGCGAGTCCGGTGGCCGCCACGGCCGCGAAGTAGGCCGTCTGGAACACCGCGAGGCCGAGGCCGGTGGCGACGGCCCTCAGCACCCGCCGGGACAGCGGCGCGGCCGCGGCCGGGCGGGTCCGCGGGCGCAGTCCGCGCCCGGCGAGCAGCAGCAGGAGCCCCAGCGCGCAGCGCCAGAAGGACAGGCCGAAGGCGCCCATGTCGCTGGTCCGGTAGACCAGCGAGGCGGCGGCGCCCGCGGTGCCCCAGGCGGCACCGGTGACGATCAGGTAGAGCAGGCCGCGCCCTACGGGCAGAGCGGCGGAAGTGTTCGTGTTCGACAAGGAAGTCTCTCCGCAGAAACGCACCCCGGGGGTGCGGAAGTTCGAGGGCGACCCGATCGATCGGGGCGCGCGGACTTCGTCTGCGGGCAGCACCGTCCGGCCCGGCGCTCATCGCACCGAGCGGGTGTCCCGGAGGCCCGCCTCAGGCGGCCGGGGGCGGAAGAACGAGAGTGGACGGCATGACCAGCACTTTAGGCGGAGGCGCGCTGCCCGGACAACTCCCTTTCCGGGCCGCCGTCGGTCACCGGTGCCACCGGCACCGGAGCGGGCGCGGCGGACTGGGCTATGAACGCGCCGACCAGGACGATGACACCGCCGAGGATCTGCGGCGCGGACAGGTGCTCGCCGAGCAGCACCCAGGCCAGCACCGTCGCGATCACCGCCTCCAGACAGGCCACCACCCCGGCGACCTGGGGAGACAGCCGTCGTACCGACAGCACACCGGTGACGTAGGCGACGACCGTGGCGACGAGCACGATCCAGGCGAGCAGGGCGAGGGCGGGTACGGCGGTGCCGTTCATCCGCGCGGAACCGGCGAGCGCGTCCCAGCGCATCTCCCAGGGGCGGGCGACGACCGTGAGCACGGCGGCACCCACGAGCTGGCCGTAGGCGATGACGCCGAGCGGGTCCGGTGCCTTCTCGCCCGCTCCGCCGCCCGGGTCGGACAGGATGAAGTAACCCACCTGGCAGCAGGCGGCGGCGAGCGCGAACGCCAGGCCCAGCGCGTCGAAGCTCAGCCCCGACCAGATCTCCACCACACAGGCTAGCCCGCCGACCGCGAGGACCGCGCCGAGCGCGGCGGCGCGGGTGACCGGCCGCCGCCGCACGAACCGCACCCAGCCCAGCACCAGCGCGGGCGCCAGGTACTCGATGAGCAGCGCCACGCCCACGGGCATGCGCGAGAGGGCGCCGAAGTAGCAGGCCTGGACGCCGACGACGGCGAACAGCCCGAACCCCAGGAGCAGCGCGGGGCGGCGGCGCGGCAGGGCGCGGTGGCGCCAGGCGAGCGGCAGCATGACCAGGGCGGCGCCGGCCACCCGGAGCCAGACCACGTGCAGCGGGTCGAGTCCCGACTCGATCAGCGGCTTGGCGGCGACTCCGGACCCGCCGAAGGCCAGCGCGGAGACGAGCGCGAGACCGAGCCCGACGCCTCTGCCGCCGGCGGCACTGCTCTCAGACGTATGCACCGGGACATGATGACAGGCGACGACAGGAGCGTCATCCCCGTTCACACCTGTCTCATGGGGTGGACGCCGGGCCCCGTTCCGCGGGCGTGAGGTCCCGCTTCTCAGCAGGTCGCGTCCCCCGTGAGGTCCCCGGGACCGGCCGCGAGCCGGGCGGACAGCTCGCGCGCGTCGATGCCCGCGCGTCCGAGGACCTCGACGGCCCGGGAACCCGGGTCGGCGACGAGCGCGGCGAACAGGTCGGGCGCGCCGGCCCCGCGCCCGCCCCGGCGCCGAGCCCGTTCCCCGGCGCGGTGCAGGGCGGCCGCCGCGGCCGGGGACCAGCCCCCCGCGTCACCGGCGACCGGACGGGGCACGACGGCGATCGCGCCCGAGTCCTCCACGCTGCCCTGCCACCGCAGGCCGTACCCGATGCTGCGCTGCACCAGATAGCCGAGGAGCCGGGCGAGTTGGTGCGGGCCGCCCACGGCGGAGCGCACCTCGGGGTCCTGTTCGAGGAGCGAGTGCAGCAGATGGGCGGTGTCGACATGCCGGTCACCGTCCCGTACGGCCCTGCGGCGGGCGCCGGCGACCACCGTCGCGAGCTCGGCGCCGAGCCCAGCGACGTACGGGTGCGCCCCTTCGGGCCCGGGGGCGGTGGGACAGGCGGTACGGGATTGCACAACCCCACCCCATCAGCCACAACAGGCCAAGTCATCCCCGAGCGGAACCATTTGGGCGTCCCACACAGAGTGGACATCACCGCGGCCGATCTCATCCTTGGGGAGGAGATTTCGGCCGATCCGCATCCGTTCCGGCCGGCGTGGCACTGCCATGACGAGAGCGCGTCGCCGCGGGCGTGGGACCCGTTCGACGCGGTGTGATCCGCCACGCGGGATGAGGTTCCGTGCACGCAAGCCCCTCTGACGGCTCATCAGACAGAGTGTGGGCCCGGCTCACCGACCGGTCGTCGTACGGGGAGTGGAACGCCACCCACACCGGCTTCCCGGCGGGCGGTCCGAAGACGCTCGCGGTGGGCGGCACGTTCCAGGAGAACATGAAGCCGACGGGATTCCCGGCGGAGGTCGACCGGACGATCGAGGAACCGGATCCCGCGCGGGTTCTCGCGATCCGCGGCAAGGGTCCGATGGCGGTGACCGTCGCCACCCGCTACACGCTCACCCCGGACGGGGACGCCACGACGGTGCGCGTCGACGGCGAGTTCACCGGCGCGGCGGTGTCGCTGACGGCCGGCCGGCCGAAGGACTCGGCGACGACGGCCCTCGACGAGTCGCTGCGCAGGCTGGGCGGTCCGGTCACCTGAGACAGGTTGAGACAGGTACGGCAAGCGCCCCGCGGCGTTCGCTCCGCGGGGCGCCCGTACGGCCGTACGACGTCCATGACTCCTACGACGCTCAGTCCTCGTCGGCGAGGATGAGGTACAGCTTCTTGCGGGCGTCGTTGATGACGGTCAGCGCCTTCTCGCGCTGCTCCTTGGTGCCGGTCTTCCAGACCTGCCCGAAGGCCTCCATCAGCCCGAACCCGGCCTGCCTGATCTCGCTCAGCGCCTCCCAGTCGACCCCGCGCGAGGCCTCCTCCCAGGGCGCCTCCGGTCCCTCCTCGGCCGCGCCGCGACCGCTGTCGGTGAGGGAGAACAGCTTCTTGCCGCCCTCGCTCTCGCTGACGATCAGACCCTCGTCCTCCAGCATCTGGAGGGTGGGGTACACCGAGCCGGGGCTGGGCTTCCACGCGCCGCCACTGCGCTCGGCGATCTCCTGGATCATCTCGTAGCCGTGCATGGGCCGTTCCTTCAGCAGGGCCAGGATCGACGCCCGCACGTCCCCGCGCCGCGCCCGCCCCCTGGGACCGCCCCGCCCCCGATGCCCCCAGGACCCGAACCCGGGACCGAACCCCGGACCGCCAGGCCCGAACCCCGGCCCGCCCGGACCCCCCGGCCCACCGGGCCCGAACGGTCCGAACGCGGCCCGCCGCGCCTCGAAGCCGCCCATGCCGCGCCGGCCGAAGCCCTCGTGCCGGTGCCCGCCGTGCTCGTGTCCGTGCGTACGCATGGCGATCACTCCATTCCATCGCTGATTCATCACGTCTGTATCGCGTATCGTTCGCGATGCTTCAACGATATATCGGAACCGATCGACTGCCAAGCCCTTTCCGATGGCTGGTGTCCTGCGACAGCGAACTTGACCGTCTCCGGCGATCCCCCGTGGCGAGAAAGAGGTCCTGGACAGGCGCTGCGCTTGTAATCTCAGTCGCATGGCTGAAGCGAGTAGCGAGGGGCAGCCTGTGCCCGACGGCGGTGATCCCGGTCCCGCGGCTGGTTCCGCCGGTGACGCTCCCGCGGACCCGGCGCCTCGAAGTCCGGCAGACTCCGACGACTTCCCTGCCGCCCCCACAGCGCTTGCGCCCACATGGGCGAAGGTCGGCAGGGGAGTGGGTGCGGCGATCACCGTCATCGCCGCACTCGTGGGGCTGATCCTGGGGGTCAGAGCAGAGCAGCGCGCCGACAGGGAGGAGAAGCAGGCAGCCGAACTGAGTCAGAAAGCCTTCGCTGAGCAGGTCGACTTCTACCGAACTACGTCCGCAGTGGTCGTGATGAACGGCAACCCGCACCCAGCGGAAATGCGTCTCTTCCTGCCAGGTAGGCGTCTTTGGTGGGACTTGCGTCTGCTTGAGCCCTGCAAGCAGATCAAGATCCCCACTGACTCCCTGCGCGCCAGCTTGCGCGACCAGTTGCCATCCGTGCAGGTCACCGATGAAGAGCTGTCAACACTTTGGTTGGAGTTCCAGGACCCTGACGGCAGGAGCTGGGCCCGTACCGGCGGGGGAGCGCTGACTCCCTCCACATGGAAACCTGTATCGCCCGGAGTGCACATGGTCGATCTTCGGGAGAGCTGGAACAGGGCCCCGGAGGACTCACCCGTTTGCGGTGCCCCTTGAGGGCCTGCTCGCAGGCCGACAAAGATCGGTCTGCGTACTTCCTCTGTGGTCCGACTTCGATGGCAATCGGTCAGAGTTCGCTGTCATAGGACAGTTGGGGCGCGGTCAGGGATGATGGCCGCCGTGGATGCGACATCACCGGGCCGAGCCCTGGTCGAAGCAGGTTGGCAGCGGGTCCGCGACGACGGGCGGGTCCGTCCCGAACTGCTCGAAGCCGCCTACGCCGAACCCCGCCTACGCCGACTGTTCCCCTGGACAGGAATGGGAGAGCTGCACTTCAGCCGCTGCACGGAGTGGCGATGGACCTGGGACGTTCCCTATATCCAGCCCGCGACGGGCGGAACCTACTGGGTCTCCGGCCCGCTGCGCGGCGAGACCGTGGGACCGGCCGCGACGCCGCAGGAGGCCGTCGCGATGGTCGTCGAGCGCCTTCCGCCGAACTCCGGACCCGCTTTCGTCGGGACCCCCGACGAACTCGCCGCCCATGAGGCCGCGGCCCCGACCGCCGGCCTCCCCGGCTCCGACCGCCGCGCGGACTGATCCCGCTTCCCCTCGACGCCGCAGGATGTACGCCGCGAGCCGGGAAGCGGGCCAGCGCTCGGGAATTGGCCTTGGTCGAGGGGGCGGCAGAGCCGCTAGCTTCACGGCATGCGGATTCGAATCGTGGACGCCTTCGCCGATCGGCCCTTCGCGGGGAACCCCGCGGGGGTGCTGCTCCTGGACGAGGGCTTTCCGGCCGACGAGTGGATGCAGAACGTCGCCATGGAGGTGCATCACGCCGAGACGGCGTTCGCGCACCGGCTGCCCGGGGGCGGTGACGCGGACTGGGCGCTGCGCTGGTTCACACCGGTCACCGAGGTGGCGATGTGCGGGCACGCCACGCTGGCCACGGCGCACGTGCTGCACACGACCGGCGCCCACGAGGGTCCCGTTCGGTTCGAAACCCGTAGCGGGGTGCTGGTCGCCACACCCGCCGAGGACGGTGCGATCACCCTCGACTTCCCCACCGCGCCGCTCACCCCCGTCGAGGTACCGGACGGCGTCGCCGAGGCGCTGGGCGCGGAGCCGGTCGCCGTCCTCGACACCGGGGAGAACGTCGGTGACCTGCTGGTGGAGCTGGCGGACGAGAAGACGGTCCGCGGGCTCACCCCGGACCACAAGGCGCTCGCCGCGTACTCCACGCGCGGGATCATCGCCACCGCCCGCGCGGACGACCCGTCACGGGGCTACGACTACCTCTCCCGCTGCTTCTTCCCGAACGTCGGCATCGACGAGGACCCGGTCACCGGCAGCGCCCACACCGCGCTCGCCCCGCACTGGTCCGCCCGCCTCGGCCGCGACGACCTCACCGGCCTCCAGGCCTCCCACCGCACCGGTCTGGTGCGCACCGGGCTGCGCGGCGAACGCACGCTGCTCACCGGCCGGGCGGTCACCGTCATCGAGGGCGAACTGCACGCCTGACCGTTCCCCGAGCGTGGTGGGCCGCACACCTGACCGGCCCACCGCTCCCCGGGGGGGCGACCCGCACGCCCGACCCGCCCGCCCGACCCGCCGTCCTCACGCCGTCGGCAGCCAGCCCACCTTGCCCGCGAGGAGCGCGTAACCGACGAACGCGCCGATGTCGAGCAGCGAGTGGGCGACGACCAGCGGGCCGACCCGGCCCCAGCGCCGGTACAGCCAGACGAACACCACGCCCATGACCATGTTGCCGAGGAAGCCGCCGATGCCCTGATAGAGGTGGTACGAGCCACGCAGGACCGCGCTGGCCACCAGCGCGGTCCCCGGGGCCCAGCCCAACTGGCCGAGCCTGCGCAGCAGATACCCGACGACGATGACCTCTTCGAGGACCGCGTTCTGCACGGCGGAAAGGATCAGCACCGGGTACTTCCACCACACGGCCGGCAGGGCCTCGGGCACCACGGTGAGGTTGAAGCCGAGGCCCCGGGCGGCCAGGTAGAAGGCGATCCCGGTACTGCCGATCACCGCCGCGACCGCGGCGCCCCGCCCGAGGTCGGGCCAGGGCCGGGTGCGGTCGAAGCCGAGGGTGCGCAGGCTCCTGCCCTCGCGGAACAGGAAGTGGGCGACCAGGGCGACGGGGACCAGGGCGGTGGCGATGCCGAACAGCTGCCAGGCGAGGTCGAGCCAGGGCCGCCCCGGCGCGGCGGAGGCGTTGAGCGTGGCCGCCTGGTCCTTCAGCCCGCCCGGCTTGGTCACCGACCCGATGAAACTGATCAGCGCGGAGACCCCGCTCGCGCCCAGCGACAGCGCGAGCACGAGGATCGTCTCGTCCCGCAGGACCCGCCGCGTCGGCTGCTCCAGCCCGTCCCCCAGCCCGGCCGCCTCCACCTTCACCCCTGCCTCCCACGCTCACGAGCCACGTCGCCCGCAAGGATCGCAGAAGCTCCCGGGAGAACCGCGCACCGGGCCACCACGATCGGCGCCGGGCCACGACGACGCCCGCAGGCCCGGCACCGGGACGCGACGACACCCGCAGGCCCCGGCACCGGGCCGCGACCACGCACGTCACCCCTGCCGCAGCGCGCCCACCCCTGCGCCGGGCCACCGCGCCACGCTCCGTACGCATCACTCCCGCCGGAGGCTCCCCCGCCTCACCCCGTCGGCACCGGCTCCGGCAACCCCACCGGCCACATGTGCACCGGCTCCCCCACATGCATCAGCTCGGCATA
The DNA here is from genome assembly GCF_053598955.1 of Streptomyces sp. NPDC001056. Lineage (NCBI taxonomy): Bacteria > Bacillati > Actinomycetota > Actinomycetes > Kitasatosporales > Streptomycetaceae > Streptomyces > Streptomyces sp. NPDC001056. The sequence continues at coordinate 128,157 of NZ_JBSFLI010000020.1, forward strand.
CCGCCGTGTCGTCGCGGCGAGCGCGGCCTCGCGGGAGAGGCCCTGCTCCAGGATGCGGTGGAAGGTGGCGGCCTGCCAGGACGCGCCGTTGACCCGCCGCCGGCAGCGCTCCTCGATGACGCCGAGGTAGAGGTCGCGGTCGGCCGGCTCCACGCCCCACGCGTCGAGTCCCGCCGAGGCCAGCGGCAGCAGCTCGTCGCGGACCAGGGTGACCGCGTCGACCTCGCCCGTGCCGCCGTACCGCCCCCGCCGGGGCCACACGAAGCGCGCGTCGATGCCGTACCGGCACGCCGCGTCGAAGTTGGCCTCGGCCGCGGCGAACGGCAACCGGGTCCACACCGGCCGGGACTCCTCGGCGAGGGCGCGCACCAGGCCGTAGTAGAAGGCCGCGTTGGCGATGATGTCGGTGATGGTCGGCCCGGCCGGCAGCACCCGGTTCTCCACCCGCAGGTGCGGCACGCCGTCCGCGATGCCGTACACCGGCCGGTTCCAGCGGTAGATGGTGCCGTTGTGCAGGACGAGTTCCGCGAGCTTCGGGGTGCCGGCTGCCTCGATGACCTCCAGCGGCTCCTCGTCGTCGCAGATCGGCAGCAGGGCCGGGAAGTAGCGCAGGTTCTCCTCGAACAGCTCGTACGCCGAGGAGACCCACCGCTCGCCGAACCAGGTCCGCGGCCGTACGCCCTGTGCCTGGAGTTCGGGCGGCCGGGTGTCGGTGGACTGCAGGAACAGCGGCGGCCGCGACTCCCGCCACAGTTCGTGACCGAACAGGAACGGTGAGTTCGCACCCAGGGCGATCTGCGCCGCGCTCGCCACCTGCGCCGCGTTCCACACGTCCGCGAACCGCCCCGGCGTGACCTGGAGATGCAGCTGCACGGAGGTGCACGCGGCCTCCGGGACGATGGACTTCGCCGTGCAGACCAGATGCTCGACGCCGTCGATGTCGAGCCGGAAGTCCTCCCCGCGCGCGGCCACGATCTGGTCGTTGAGCAGCGTGTAGCGGTCGACCTCGGAGAGGTTGGAGGAGACCAGGTGGTCCCGGTCGAGCGTGGGCAGGATGCCGGTCATCACGATGCCGGCGTCGACCTCGCCGGCCTTGCGGTCCGCGTAGGCGAGCGAGGTCCGCAGCTCCTCGGCGAGCCGGTCGAAGACCCGGCCGCCCAGCCGGTGCGGGGCTATGTTCACCTCCAGATTGAACATGGCGAGTTCGGTCTGGAAGTCCCGGCTGGCGATGCGTTCGAGCACTTGGCCGTTCAACATTTTTGGCATGCCGTCGGGACCGGCGAGATTCAATTCGATCTCGACGCCCATGAGGTTCCTGGGGCGGTCGAATCGCTTCTCGACCAGCAGCCGCTCCAGCCCCGTAAGACACTTCTGGAGCTTTTCGCGGTAGCGCTGTCGATCGGACAGGTCGAACTGCCCTGCCACGACCTTCTCCCCCATCGAAGTGTCCCTCCTCGGATGGGCGGGCCGACGTTCCGGCCGCCGGGCCTCCCGGGTCAGGTGGAGTAATGCCCAGTGAAAGCGATCGATAACGTCCCGCGCCACCCGGGCGCCCGCTACGCTGCCGGAATGTTCCCGGGGGCACATTCACGGGGCATGCCGCGGGCGCACCTTCGGGTGCCCCGAACGCCTCGTGAAAAACGCCGACGCCTTTCGGCCGTCCGCGCGCGGAGTGTAGAACGAGGTCAACGGCGCGTGACCACCCGGAAACCGGGATGAATTCCGCGAATCAGCGGCCCATTTCGGCCTTGTGGGGCTCCCCGCAATGGGATAGGTGAAACACCGCCTGAACACACGTCGTATAAACTTCGTCCACAAGGCGGAAGGGTGGCGCCCTCGGTCCTGGTCCTGCCGCATTCCTGCCGCTCCGGTTGACGGACGGCGGGGCGAGCCGCACCCTCGTTCTTCACCGACCCGGCCCTCACCTCTCCGGCCTTCCGTGAGCAGACAGCGCCGTCCGCCCCACCTCCCTCGCGCCCCGCGCCTGTCGAACGAGAGGCGACCCACCATGCCGCTTCACATTCCCCCTGCCCCCGCGCCCGCCCTGCGCTCCGTCCTCGCCGCCCTGGGCTCGCCCACCGCGGTCCGCGAGGCCCGTACCCCCTCCCTGCGTGCCGCGCAGGGCCCCGCGACTCCCGAACTCCCTTTGCCGGTCCACGTGTTGGACCGGATCTCTCCGCAGGGGCTGTCCGCCACCAGGCTCGCCGGCTGGCGTTTCCTGATCCGCTGCGGTGACCGGGCGGCGGCCGCGGCGGAGACCATGCTCACCCCCGACGGCTGGGCCTTCTCGCACTTCTTCGAGGGCCCCTACGTCGCCTCCACCGAGCTGGCCCTGAAGCAGGCGGAGTCGCTGCAACAGCCCTACCAACCGAGGCTGTTGTCGGTGCCCGGCCTCTACATGCTCACCCTGTGGCTGCACGGCGACACCACCGCCGACGGCGCGGAGGGGCATCCGGCCGCCACCGATCTGCTGGTGCCGCTCGCCCCGGCGCCGCCCGGCATCGCGGCGCACCTGCCGCACCCGGTCGCCGATCTGCTCCCGGTACTGACCCTGCGCGCCACCCGGTGGCCGCTGCTTGAGTCACCGGCGGCCTGACCCCGGGGCACCGATGGACTAGTCCGCCTCGGCCAGGGCGAACCACCCGAATTGAGAGGGTAGTTGGGCTGAACCGTCCGCTCGGGTGACGCGTCCTCAACCTGTGGGGAGCGGTGCCTCGAAATCCCTGCGGAACACCGCCCGTGGGGCAACACTGGGTTCCGAACGACTGCGTGACGGGGGACACCATGACCACCACAGAGCGAGAGATCCCACCCATGTGCCAGCACCAGCCACCGTGTCCGCCAGCCGAGTCCGCCGACCGGGAGTCCGCCCGCCTGGTGGCGCACCACCCGGAACAGGGATGGAGCCTGCTGTGCAACGGCGTCCTGCTCTTCGAGGACACCGGTGAGCTGCTGCCGGACGGCCGCGTCATCGCCCCGCACCGCCCGCTCGGCGCGGACGAGGTGATGACCGCCGCCTGACCACGGCGGCGCCGCGAGGACGGCGAGGACCCGAGGGGCCGGCCGCACCCACCCGGTGCGCGACCGGCCCCGACGCGTCTCCGGCTGGTCGTATCCCCGTCACGGAGGTGGGATGGAAGGAGACGGCGCGGGACACCGATGAGGAACGGTGAGTCATGTCCGGTTACGACGCCTCGGTGGTCGGACGTGTGGTGGTGGGCGTGAGCGGCTCCCTGGGCAGCGTCACGGCCCTGCGGTGGGCCGGTGCGCTCGCCCGCCGGCTGGGGGCCGAGCTGTGGCCGGTACTGGCCTGGGAGCCGCCGGGCGGTGATCCGGCCGGGCGTCGCTCGCCCGCGGCGGCCGTGCCCGCCGAGGAGTGGCAGCGGCTGGCCGGGGGCCGGCTGGTCGCGGTCCTGGAGGAGATCTTCGGCGCGCGGGGGCCCGGCGTGCCGATGCACGCCCTCGTCGTCCGCGGCACCCCGGGCCGGGCGCTGGTGGCGGTCGCGGACCGGGAGAACGATCTGCTGGTGGTGGGCGCGGGCCGACGCGGCCTCCAGCGCGCCTTCTCCGGCCGGGTCTGCCGGCACTGCCTCACCCACGCCGACTGCCCGGTCCTCGCCGTACCGCCCTCCCCGCTGGAGTCCCAGCTGCTCACCGTCCACCGCCGCAACGCCTGGCATCTGCCCATGGACACCCGGGGGCTGTGAACCCCGCCGGACCCGGCGCGTAGGAGTCCCGTCAAGAAGGCGGGCGGCGCCGTCAAGGCGCCGTCAAGGCATCGTGCCGCCGCGCCCGTGGCTGTCTACCGTCGATCCCATGGAGCACAGCGACGACACACGGCCCCGGGTGACGGGCCCGCATCCGCCACCCGCCGAGACCGTCGCGCACAACCGCGAGTGGGCCGGCGAGGTGCGCACCGCCGTGCGCTGCGCCGCCGCGCTGCTGGCGCTGCTGCTGTGCGTCGACGGGGCGGCCGGCTCCCTCACCTGGTTGCGGGGCCTGCTGTGGTGCGCCCTCGCCCTGCTCCTGTTCCTCGTCCTGTGCCCGGCCAAGGTGTCCGCCGGTGACGGCTGGCTGGCCAGCAAGCGCCTGCTGCGCACCCGCAGGGTCCACACCGATCTGCTCGTCGCGGTCCGCCCGCTGGACGGCGTCGCCCGGCGCCTGGTGCTGCGCGACCTGCTGGGGAACCGGGTGGAGATCGACCCGGAGGTGCTGGCCCGCAACCCCGTCCTGTGGCACCGGCTGGACGAGGGCGTCCGCGCGGCCCTGGCCGGCGGCACCCTGCGCTGCGGCACCACCGCTCTCGCCGAGCTGGCCCGCCGCCTGGACCACGAGACGGCCCTGGCGGTGTTCCGGGCGTCGGGCCTGGAGTGACCGCGCAACGGACGCTCGCGCAACGGACGACCTCACCGCACGGACGACCTCACCGCACGGGCGACCGGCGCAACGGACGACCTCACCGCACGATGACACTCGGTGGCCGCTGATCCCTCGACGGCGCCCCTGGCCACTCGTTCGGCTCAGCTCCCGGTGACCCCCCTCCGGCCTCAGCTTCTTGATGCGGCCTTGACGACACCGCGCCATTCTTAACGCAAGATTGACGCCTCCCCGCCCCGGATCCGGAGGCCCAGGCGTCACGCTCTGCATACGCTGGTGCCGCCGTCCGTGTGATGGCCGAAAAGAGCTGAGCCACACATCAGGAGCACACCGATGGCCACGACCGAACGCCCTCCCAGTACCAGCCGCCTGCGCGCCTGGATGCTGGAGGGCCTGTCCGACATGGGCAAGAGCGGTGGCCACACCGGACCACACGCCCAGCCCGAGCCCCCGCACAAGGGCCAGCGCTGGTGGCGGGTGATGTGCCTGACCGGTGTCGACTACTTCTCCACCCTCGGCTATCAGCCGGGCATCGCCGCGCTCGCGGCCGGCCTGGTCTCCCCCATCGCGACCATCGTGCTGGTACTCGTCACCCTGGCGGGCGCGCTGCCGGTCTACCGGCGCGTGGCCGAGGAAAGCCCGCACGGCGAGGGCTCCATCGCGATGCTGGAGCGGCTGCTGTCCTTCTGGAAGGGCAAGCTGTTCGTGCTGACCCTGCTCGGGTTCGCGGCCACCGACTTCCTGATCACCATCACCCTGTCCGCCGCCGACGCCTCCACCCACCTGGTGGAGAACCCGCATCTGACGAGCGCCCTCCAGGGCAAGCAGATGCTGATCACGCTGCTGCTCGTGGCGCTGCTCGGCGGGGTGTTCCTCAAGGGCTTCCTGGAGGCGATCGGGGTCGCGGTCGCCCTGGTGGGCGTCTATCTCGCCCTCAACCTGGTCGTGGTGATCGTCGGCCTGTGGCACGTGCTCACCGCCGAGCACGTGGTCACCGACTGGACCAACGCGCTGACCGTGCAGCACGGGAACGTCTTCGTCATGATCGGCGTGGCACTGATCGTCTTCCCGAAACTCGCCCTCGGCCTGTCCGGGTTCGAGACCGGCGTCGCCGTCATGCCACACGTCAAGGGCGACCCGGGCGACACCGAGGAGCACCCCACCGGCCGGATCAGGGACACCAGGAAGCTGCTGACCACCGCCGCCGTCATCATGAGCTGCTTCCTGATCACCAGCAGTTTCATCACCACCCTGCTGATCCCGGAGAAGGAGTTCCAGCCGGGCGGCCCCGCCAACGGCCGCGCCCTCGCCTTTCTCGCGCACCAGTACCTCGGCGGCGCCTTCGGCACGATCTACGACGTCTCGACCATCGCCATCCTGTGGTTCGCCGGCGCGTCCGCCATGGCGGGCCTGCTCAACCTGATGCCGCGCTACCTGCCCCGGTACGGCATGGCCCCCCACTGGGCGCGCGCGGTGCGCCCGATGGTCATCGTCTTCACACTGGTCGCCTTCCTGGTCACCTGGATCTTCGATGCCAACGTCGACAAGCAGGGCGGCGCCTACGCCACCGGCGTGCTGGTGCTGATCAGCTCCGCGGCGATCGCCGTGACCATCGCCGCCCGCAAGGCGGGACAGCGCGGCTGGACGATCGGCTTCGCCGTGATCTCGGTGGTGTTCCTGTACACCACGGTCGTCAACGTCATCGAGCGTCCCGACGGTGTGAAGATCGGTGCCTGCTTCATCGTCGGCATCATCCTGGTCTCGCTGCTGTCCCGGCTGGCCCGCGCCTTCGAGCTGCGCGTGACCAGCGTGACGCTCGACCCGATGGCGGAACGTTTCGTCCGGGACATGGCCAGCCGCAAGATGCGGTTCATCGCCAACGAGCCCGGCCACCGCGACAAGGCCGAGTACCGCGACAAGATCGAGCAGATCCGCGCCGACAACGAGATGCCGGAGCAGGAGGACTTCGTCTTCGTCGAGGTCACGGTCACCGACCCGTCGGAGTTCGAGGCGGGCCTGACCGTGCGCGGCGAGGTCCTGCACAACCGCTACCGGGTACTGACCCTGGAGTCCGCGTCCATCCCGAACGCCCTGGCCGCCCTGCTGCTGCACGTCCGCGACGTCACCGGCTGCACCCCGCACATCTACTTCGAGTGGACCGAGGGCAGCCCGTTCGCCAACTTCCTGCGCTTCTTCCTCTTCGGCCAGGGCGAGGTCGCCCCGGTCACCCGCGAGGTGCTGCGCGAGGCGGAGCCGAACCGGGCCCGCAGGCCGCGTGTGCACACGGGCTGAGCCACGCCCTATCGTTCTGGGCATGCAGTCCTACACGATCGGCCAGGCGGCGCGCCTCCTCGGCGTCAGCCCGGACACCGCCCGCCGCTGGGCCGACGCGGGCCGGGTGGCCACCCATCGCGACGAGGCGGGCCGACGGCTCATCGAGGGCCGGGACCTCGCCGCCTTCTCCGTGGAACTGGCCAAGGGCGGCGGCGAGGAGGAAGCCTCCTACACCTCCGTGCGCAACGCCTTCCCCGGCATCGTCACCGCGATCAAGCTCGGCGACGTCGCCGCCCAGGTGGAGATCCAGGCGGGTCCGCACCGGCTGGTCTCCCTGCTCACCCGCGAGGCGGTCGAGGAACTGGGCCTGGAGGTCGGCGTGGAGGCGACGGCCCGGGTGAAGTCGACGAACGTCCATATCGACCGCGTCTGACCCTGTCGTCGATGCTCACGCCCGGCGGTACCGGCGCGCCGGCGAAGTCCGGGGCGGTCTCGGCCCGGGGCAGCGGGGCGTGGTGGCCGTCGGTGCCGGTGACGGCGATCAGGAAGCGCGGTGCCGCACGCCGCCGGTCGCGCACTCGAAGCTGACGACCGCCCGGTGCCGCGGCCGACGGCGTGCGGCCCGGCACGGTCGGCCGGGAAGGCCGTACGAGATCACCGGTCGGGGCGAGCCGGGCAACGTCACCTGCGACCACCTCCGGCCGGACGGTACCCGCAGCGGCGCGCCGTACAAACGCACATGCGAGCCTTGGCGCGCAAGATCGCCGCTCATGCGATGCGACAAGAGACTTACACCTGGCAGATGCGGCAGTATCATCGCGACACGGCAGGTTCGTACGGCCGTGCCAGGGCGCGACAGTCGTTCCGCACAACGCGAGGAGCAGAACCGTGATGACCCCTTCCGTGCGCCGGACCCGGCGGATGCTGCACCTGGCCGGGGCGGGGGTCGCGCTGCTGGCCCTCAGCGCCTGCTCCTCGTCGTCCGCCTCCTCGAACGGCGCCGCGGCCACGTCGGCTTCCGGGTCCGCCCAGCTGTCCGGCACGGTCACCGTGTTCGCCGCCGCCTCGCTCCAGGAGAGCTTCACCGCCCTGGGCAAGGAGTTCGAGCGGCAGCACCCGGGCACCAGGGTCGGCTTCAGCTTCGGCGGCAGCGACACCCTCGCCGCGAGCATCACCGGCGGTGCCCCGGCCGATGTCTTCGCCGCCGCCAGCCCCAAGACGATGGCGACCGTGACGAACGCCGGGGACGCGGCCGGCCCCCCGGTCACCTTCGTCCGCAACCAGCTGGAGATCGCCACCCTGCCCGGCAATCCCGCCGAGGTCGCCTCCCTGAAGGACCTCACCAAGCCCGGTCTGAAGGTCGTCCTGTGCGACAGGACCGTGCCCTGCGGCGCCGCCGCCCGGAAGGCCCTCGACGCGGGCCACCTCACGCTGACCCCCGTCTCCTACGAACAGGACGTCAAGAGCGCCCTGAACAAGGTGGAGCTGAAGGAGGCCGACGCGGCGGTGGTGTACAGGACCGATGTGCACGCCGCGGGTGACAAGGTGGAGGGCGTGGAGTTCCCCGAGTCCGCCAAGGCCGTCAACGACTACCCGATCGCCCTGCTGAAGAACGCCCGCAACGCCGAGACCGCCAAGGCGTTCATCGCCCTCTTGCGGTCCGCCGAGGGCCAGAAGGTGCTGGGCGCCGCCGGGTTCCTCAGGCCATGACCCCGCCCGCCGAGCCCGGCGCCGCGACCGGTCCCCGCACGGACCGGCCGCCGCGCGGCCGTGTCCGCGGGGGAAGGGATACGACCACCCGCCGCATCGGCACAGCGGGCCGCCGCGGCGTCCCCCTGCCGCTCCTCCTCCCCGGCGTCCTGGCCCTCGCCTTCCTCCTCCTGCCCCTGCTCGCGCTGCTCGTCCGCGCCCCCTGGCGCAGCCTGCCGCACCAGCTGACCAGCACGCAGGTGTGGCAGGCGCTCCAGCTGTCGCTGGTCAGCGCCACCGCGGCGACCGTCGTCAGCGTCGTCCTCGGCGTGCCGCTGGCCTGGCTGCTGGCCCGCACGGACTTCCCCGGGCGCGGGCTGGTCCGCGCCCTGGTGACGCTGCCGCTGGTGCTGCCGCCGGTCGTCGGCGGGGTGGCCCTGCTGCTGGCCCTCGGCCGCAACGGCGTCATCGGCAAGTGGCTCGACTCCTGGTTCGGGATCACCCTGCCGTTCACCACCACCGCGGTCGTGCTCGCGGAGGCGTTCGTCGCGATGCCGTTCCTGGTCATCAGCGTGGAGGGCACCCTGCGCGCCGCCGACCCCCGGTTCGAGGAGGCGGCCACCACGCTCGGCGCCTCCCGCTTCACCGCGTTCCGCCGGGTCACGCTGCCGCTGATCGCTCCCGGCGTCGCGGCGGGCGCCGTGCTGGCCTGGGCGCGGGCGCTCGGCGAGTTCGGCGCCACGATCACGTTCGCGGGCAACTTCCCCGGCCGCACCCAGACCATGCCTCTCGCGGTCTACCTGGCCCTGCAGAACGACCCCGAGGCCGCGATCTCCCTGAGCCTGGTCCTGCTGGCCGTCTCCATCGCGGTGCTGGCGGGACTGCGCGACCGCTGGCTGACAGGAGTGTGACGTGACGGCGGGACGGCGGACGACACCCGCGAAGCAGCCCCTGCCGAAGGGCCCCGTACGGACGACCGACCCCCCGGCCCCAAAGCAGCCGGAGCAGCCGGAGCAGCCGGGACTCGACGCCCGTCTCGTCGTGGACCGGCGCGGCTTCAGGCTGGACGTGGCCCTGACGGCGGCGCCCGGGGACGTGGTCGCGCTGCTCGGCCCCAACGGCGCGGGCAAGACCACCGCGCTACGCGTCCTCGCCGGCCTGGAACCCCTGGCCGGGGGCCATCTGCGTCTCGACGGCGCCCCGTTGGAGCGCGTGCCGCCCGAGTCCCGCCCGGTCGGCGTCGTCTTCCAGGACTATCTGCTCTTCCCGCACCTGTCCGCGCTGGACAACGTGGCGTTCGGGCCGCGCTGCCAGGGCATGACCAGGGCGGAGGCCCGTGCGCGCGCCGCGGTCTGGCTGGAGCGCATGGGGCTCGCCGAGCACGCGGGCGCCAGGCCCCGCCGGCTGTCCGGCGGCCAGGCCCAGCGCGTGGCCCTCGCCCGCGCCCTCGCCACCCGGCCCCGGCTGCTCCTGCTGGACGAGCCGCTGGCCGCGCTGGACGCCCGTACCCGACTGGAGGTCCGGGCCCAGCTCCGGCGCCACCTGGCCGAGTTCGAGGCGGTCGCCGTTCTCGTCACGCACGATCCGCTGGACGCCATGGTGCTCGCGGACCGCCTCGTGGTGGTGGAGCACGGCCGGGTCGTCCAGGAAGGCGCCCCGACCGAGATCGCCCGCCGCCCGCGCACGGACTACATCGCCCAGCTCGTCGGCCTCAACCTCTACCGGGGCGAGGCCGAGGGGCACACGGTGCGACTGGACGCCGGCCCCCCGATCACCACCACCGAGGAGCTGTCCGGACCGGCCTTCGTGGCCTTCCCGCCCTCCGCCGTGACCCTCTTCCGGGACCGCCCGACCGGCGCCAGCGCCCGCAACCTGTGGCGCTGCGAGGTGGCGGGGCTGGAGACGCACGGCGACCGGATCCGCGCCGACCTCACCGGGGAACTCCCCCTCGCCGCCGACCTCACCACGGTGGCCGCCGCCGAACTCGGCCTGCGCCCCGGTGCACCGGTCTGGGCGACAGTCAAAGCGACGCAGACCCACGCCTACCCGGCCTGAACCGGCGGGCGCCCTACCGTGGGTGCCCATGACCCTGAGCATCCGCAACCAGCTCCCCGGCACCGTCACCGCCGTCCACCCGGGCGAGGCCATGGCCACCGTCGAGGTCCACTTGGACGGCGGCCAGGACCTCATCGCGGCCATCACCAAGGACGCCGCCGACGACATGGCCCTCACCCCCGGCATGCCGGTGCGCGCCCTGGTGAAGTCGACCGAGGTATCCGTCGCCACCCACCGGGTCGAGGGCCTGTCGATCCGCAACCAGCTGCCCGGCGCGGTGGTCGGGCTCACCACCGGCACGGTCATGGCGACCGTCCGGATCTCCGTCCCGGGCGGCGAGCTGACGGCGGCCATCACCAAGGACGCGGCCACCGAGCTGGGCCTCTTCGTGGGTTCCGACGCGGTGGCCCTGGTGAAGGCGACCGAGGTGTCCCTGGCGACCGACTGAGCCGCGGACGGCACGGGCGAGGGCCCCGCCCGGAGATCCGGACAGGGCCCTCGGCCGGGGTACGCCTCGGTCAGTCCTCGTAGGCGTCCAGCGGCGGGCAGGAGCAGACCAGGTTGCGGTCGCCGAAGGCCTGGTCGATGCGGCGGACCGGCGGCCAGTACTTGTCGGCCACCGAGACACCGGCCGGGAAGACGGCCTCCTCGCGGCTGTAGGCATGCGTCCACTCGCCGCCGAGCGCGCCCGCGGTGTGCGGGGCGTGGTGCAGAGGGTTGTCCTCCGCGGGCCACTCGCCGGAGCCGACCTTCTCGATCTCCGCGCGGATGGCGATCATCGCGTCGCAGAACCGGTCCAGCTCGATGATGTCCTCCGACTCGGTCGGCTCGATCATCAGCGTGCCGGCCACCGGGAAGGACATGGTCGGCGCGTGGAAGCCGTAGTCGATCAGGCGCTTGGCCACGTCGTCCACGCTCACGCCGGTCGCCTTGGTCAGCGGGCGCAGGTCGATGATGCACTCGTGCGCGACCAGGCCGCCGGGGCCGGTGTAGAGCACCGGGAAGTGCGGCTCCAGGCGCTTGGCGATGTAGTTCGCGGACAGCACGGCCACCTGGGTGGCCCGCTTGAGGCCCTCGCCGCCCATCAGACGGACGTACGCCCACGAGATCGGCAGGATGCCCGCGGAGCCCCACGGCGCGGCCGAGACCGGGCCCAGGCTCGTCTCCGGGCCGGCCGCCGGCTGGAGCGGGTGGTTGGGCAGGTACGGCGCGAGGTGCGAGCGGACCGCGACCGGACCGACGCCGGGGCCGCCGCCGCCGTGCGGGATGCAGAAGGTCTTGTGCAGGTTCAGGTGCGAGACGTCGCCGCCGAAGTGGCCCGGCTTGGCGAGGCCCACCAGCGCGTTCAGGTTGGCGCCGTCGACGTACACCTGACCGCCGGCCTCGTGCACCCGGGCGCAGATGTCGGCGACGTGCTCCTCGAACACACCGTGCGTCGACGGGTAGGTGATCATCAGCACGGCCAGCTCGTCGCGGTGCTGCTCGATCTTGGCGCGCAGGTCCTCGACGTCGATCTCACCGTCCTCGGCGGTCTTGACGACGACGACCTTCATGCCCGCCATCACGGCGCTCGCGGCGTTGGTGCCGTGCGCGGAGGACGGGATGAGGCAGACGGTGCGCTGCTCGTCGCCGTTGGCGCGGTGGTAGCCGCGCACGGCGAGCAGACCGGCCAGCTCGCCCTGGGAGCCGGCGTTCGGCTGGAGGGAGACCTTGTCGTAGCCGGTGACCTCGGCGAGGCGGTCCTCCAGCTCGTGGATGAGCGTGAGGAAGCCGGCCGCCTGCTCGGCGGGCGCGAACGGGTGCAGCTCGCCGAACTCGGGCCAGGTGATGGGCTCCATCTCGGTGGTCGCGTTGAGCTTCATGGTGCAGGAGCCCAGCGGGATCATGCCGCGGTCGAGCGCGTAGTCGCGGTCGGCCAGCTTGCGCAGGTAGCGCAGCATCGCGGTCTCGGAGCGGTGCTGGTGGAAGACCGGGTGGGCGAGGTAGTCGTCGCCGCGCAGCAGCGCCGCGGGCAGCGCGTCGGCGGCGGCGGCGTCCAGCGCCTCGACGTCGGCCTCGACGCCGAAGGCGGCCCAGACGGTGGCCAGCCGCTCCCGGGTGGTGGTCTCGTCGCAGGCCACGGAGACGTGGTCGGCGTCGGCCAGGTACAGGTTCACGCCCTTGTCCCGGGCGGCGGCGACGACCTCGGCGGCCTTGCCGGGCACGCGCGCGGTGACCGTGTCGAAGAAGGCGCCGTGCGTGATCTCCACGCCCCCGGCCTTCAGGCCCTCGGCGAGGAGGGTCGCGTAGCGGTGGGTGCGCCGGGCGATGGTCCGCAGGCCCTCGGGGCCGTGGTAGACGGCGTACATGCCGGCCATGACCGCGAGCAGCACCTGTGCGGTGCAGATGTTGCTGGTGGCCTTCTCGCGGCGGATGTGCTGCTCACGGGTCTGGAGGGCCAGCCGGTAGGCCCTGTTGCCGTCGGCGTCGACGGAGACGCCGACCAGGCGGCCGGGCAGGCTGCGGGCGAACTTCTCGTGCACGGCCATGTAGCCGGCGTGCGGACCGCCGAAGCCCATCGGGACACCGAAGCGCTGGGTGGAGCCGACGGCGATGTCGGCGCCCAGCTCGCCCGGGGAGGTCAGCAGGGTGAGGGCGAGCAGGTCGGCGGCGACGGTGACGAGCGCGCCCAGCTCGTGGGCCTGCTCGATCACCGGCTTGATGTCCCGTACGGCACCGGAGGCGCCGGGGTACTGGATGAGGACGCCGTTGATGTCACGGGCGGCGATGTCGGCCGGGATGCCCGCGCCGAGATCGGCGACGACGACCTCGACGCCGGTCGGTTCGGCGCGCGTCTGGATGACGGCGATGGTCTGCGGCAGGGCGTCCGCGTCGACCAGGAAGAGGCCCTTCTTGTTCTTGCCCATGCGCCGGGACAGCGCCATGGCCTCGGCGGCCGCGGTGCCCTCGTCGAGGAGGGAGGCGCCGGAGGTGGGGAGCCCGGTCAGGTCGGCGACCATGGTCTGGAAGTTCAGCAGCGCTTCCAGGCGGCCCTGGGAGATCTCCGGCTGGTAGGGCGTGTAGGCCGTGTACCAGGCCGGGTTCTCCAGGACGTTGCGCAGGATCACCGGCGGAGTGAAGGTGCCGTAGTAACCCAGGCCGATCATGGAGCCGAGGACCTGGTTGCGGTCGGCGAGCGAGCGCAGTTCGGCCAGCACCTCGGCCTCGGTCCGGGCGCCCGGCAGGTCGAGGGCGTCGGCGTTCTTGATCACATCGGGGACCGCGGCGGCGGTCAGCTCGTCGAGGGACCCGTAGCCGACCTGCGCGAGCATCTTGGCCCGCGCCTCCTGGTCGGGCCCGATGTGGCGCTGTTCGAAGGGGATGCCCGCTTCGAGCTCGGAGAGCGGAATACGATGGGCGGTCATTGCGGAGGCCTCCTGGTCTGACGCGACCTTCGAAGGGCACCACGGCGCGGGTGCCCGGACGGCCTCCCCCTCTGTCATCTCAACCTGAGAGCTTCACCAGGCGCCCGTCGGGACGCCGGCTTTCACCGTCGGTGAGAGCGGAAGCCGTCGACACCCGCCCTGCTTTCCAGAGTGACCTCGTCCGTGCGGTACGTGGGCCTGAGAGATTCCGGGGAGGATTTGCTCCTTCGGCGCCTCCGAGGTGGGTCGGAGGACTCTCCCGCACGGGGTCAGCAGCCGCATTCAGCCTACCAGCGAGGTCAACGGCCGGATTCTCAAGTGGCCGCCGCAGTGAATGTGCTCTTTCGTAGTGCTTACGGATGAGTTGCGACCAATTGGAGGGAGAGGGGCCGTGCAGACCGACATCGATCCGCGCAACCTGATCGGCCGCAAGGCGTTCGACCGCAATGGCACCAAGATCGGCACGATCGACGAGGTGTACCTGGACGACGCCACGGGCGTCCCCGAATGGGCGGCCATACGCACCGGGCTCTTCTCCCGCGACGCCTTCGTCCCGCTGGAGCCCAGCGAACTCGTCGAGGGCACCCTCCAGGTCCCCTTCGACCGCTCCCTGATCAAGGACGCCCCCGACTTCGGCGTGGGCCGCCACCTCTCCCCCGAACAGGAACTCCAGCTCTACCACCACTACGGCCTCGACATGACCCCCGGCCCGGCCCCGGACCGCGACTTCGGCAAACTGGCCGGCTCCGAGGAGACGTAGCCCTACCGGCCCACCGCACGGCATTCCGGTCGATCCTCCGTGACCGGGGCCATGGAAACCAGGGGCAGGGGGTCCGTCGGCCGGAGGGCGGGGTCGGTGACCATGAAGGTTCGGATGCGTCCCGGAGGGGACTGGGGGGTCTCGAAGCGCACCGTCACCCGGCCCACCCCGCTGCCCTGGACCCACCCGTGGCCGAACTCGGCATGCAGCACGTCCTGCCCCGCGCGCCAGTGCGGGAGCACGGCGGCGGGGGACGGAGCAGTCGGCTCGGGCGGCTGGTCCTCCGAGACCGATTCCGTCGGCGAGGGCCTCGCCGCCTGGGCGAAGAGGTCTTCCTGGGTGTAGTCGGCGAGCCCGGTGACGCCGACGCCGAGCAGCCGGACCCCACCCGTCGTGTCCACGGACTCCAGCAAACGCTCGGCCGCCTCCCGCACGACCGCCGGATCGTCCGTGGGCCCCCGCAGCGTCTCGGAGCGGGTCAGCGTCGAGAAGTCGTACCGCCGCACCTTCAGGACGATCGTCCGCCCGGACAGTCCCGCCTCGCGCAGCCGCCGCACACAGCGGTCCGCGAGCCGCCGTACTTCGAGTCCGATCCGCAGCCGGTCGTGGATGTCCACGTCGTACGTGTCCTCGACCGACACCGACTTGGTCTCCCGTTCGGCCACCACGGGCCGCTCGTCCCGCGCGAGCGCCATGGCGTACAACGCGTGTCCGTGCGCCTTGCCGACCAGTCGTACGAGTTCGTCCTCGCCGGCCTCGGCCAGCTCCTCGACGGTCGTTATCCCGGCCCGCCGCAGATGGTCCCCCGTGGCCGGGCCCACCCCCGGCAGGGTCCGCACCGACAGCGGCCCGAGCAGCGCCCGCTCGGTCCCCGGCTCGATGAGCACCAGGCCGTCCGGCTTGGCCCGCTCGGAGGCGATCTTCGCGAGCATCTTGGACGCGGCGAGCCCCACCGATCCGGTGAGCCCCGTGACGGCACGGATGTCCTCGCGCAGCCGCGCCCCGGTCCGTCGCGCCGATTCCGCGTCCGACGCGGTGCCCGAGGCCGCCAGGTCCACGAAGGCCTCGTCCAGGCTCAACGGCTCCACCAGCGGGGACAGCTCCCGCAGCAGCGCCATCACCTGCTCGCTGACCGCCCGGTACAGGCTGAAGCGCGGCACCAGGTACGCGGCGTGGGGCGCCAGCCGCCGTGCCTGGGCCATGGGCATCGCGGAGTGCACCCCGAAGGCCCGCGCCTCGTACGACGCCGTGGCCACCACCCCGCGCGGCCCGAGCCCGCCCACCACGACCGCCTTTCCGCGCAGGCTCGGCTTGGACGCCTGCTCCACCGAGGCGTAGAAGGCATCCATGTCGAGATGCAGGATCGTGGGCGCGTTCCTCACATGTCCGATCCTGCACCACGGCACTGACAACGTGACGGCGTCCGGCCGCCCGCCGCGTCAGGACAGCACGTCAGGACCGGTTCACCAGGGTTTCAGACCGCCCGGTTGCGGCGTCGCGCCAGTTCGTCCGCCGGGTTGTGACCGACCAGGGTCTCGCCCGTGTCGATGCGCTCGCCGTGCAGCTGGGACAGGGCATTCTCCACGTCCCGCCACACCACGCCGACCGCGATCCCGAAGATTCCCTGGCCGCCCTGGAGCAGGGCGTGGACCTCGTCCGGCGAGGTGCACTCGTACACCGTCGCGCCGTCGCTCATGAGCGTCATGCGCTCCAGGTCGCGGAAGCCGCGCTCCCGAAGGTGCTGCACGGCCGACCGGATGTTCTGCAGCGAGACCCCGGTGTCCAGGAAGCGCTTGACGATCTTCAGGACGACGACGTCCCGGAAGCTGTAGAGCCGCTGGGTGCCCGATCCGTACGCGGGCCGCACGCTCGGCTCGACCAGGCCCGTGCGCGCCCAGTAGTCGAGCTGGCGGTACGTGATGCCGGCCGCCGCGCAGGCCGTGGGCCCCCGGTAGCCGATCTCCTCGGACGTCATGGACGCCGCCCCTTCGCCGCCCGGCACCGCCGTCGGCCGCTGCGGAGCGTGATCCACCGCGCTGCTGTGAACCGGGTACGGACCGCTCTCCCCGAAACCGCGCACGGGAGCACCCCCAGCCGTACCGTCGCCGCTGGTTCTCACGCCGACCTCCGTCCTTGACCTGCCTTCTCGACGGTAGGCAGTCACCAGGGGTGCGTCAACGATCGCCACACTCGGCACGCCGAGTGATAATCACCCAAGGAGTGGTTTCCCGTGTCCCACCGCGGGGAAAGGCTAGCCGAATGCCCTCGCGGGGACCCGTAGGACGCTCTCAATCGCCGTTGGCAATTGCCCGGGTGACCGGCCGCCGAAGACTCCGCAGGGGGCTCCGGACGGACCCGAAGCGCCTCGTCGGCGGCTCGGCCGCCGGCCCTCACTGGTTGCTGGTACCGAAGTCCTCGGGCGAGATCTGGTCGAGGAACTCGCGGAACTTCTCCACCTCGTCCTCCTGCTCGTCCGGGATGGCGATCCCCGCGTCGTCCAGCACCGTGTCGCTGCCGTAGATCGGCGTGCCGGTGCGCAGGGCGAGCGCTATGGCGTCGGAGGGGCGGGCGCTGACCTCGACCCCACTGGCGAAGACCAGCTCCGCGTAGAAGACGCCTTCCCGAAGGTCGGTGATGCGTACCTCGGTCAGCTCCTGGCCGACGGCCTCCAGCACGTCCTTGAACAGGTCGTGGGTCAGCGGCCTGGCCGGGGCCATGCCCTGCTGGGCGAAGGCGATCGCCGTCGCCTCCCCCGGACCGATCCAGATCGGGAGGTAGCGGTCGCCCCCCACTTCGCGCAGGAGCACGATCGGTTGGTTGGAGGGCATTTCGACCCGGACACCTACGACATCGAGCTCGTTCACACAGCAACCCTAGGCCGTGCCCGGGATGTTTGGGTAGTCGGGCCGGGAACAGCTGCCCGATCCGGCCTCCGACGGACCACCGCCGGATCAGGGAAGACGCACCCCCAGGGCGGTCTTCACGAGGGCCGCGTGCAGCTTCATGGTGAGCGCGGCCAGCTCTTTCGTACGGGCCTCGGCGAGCGCTCTGGTCTGCGGGTTGCGGTGGCGCTTGAGCGGGGCCACCACCTGGTCGACCAGGCCGGCCTCCCGGTCGGCGGCCGCCTTCATCACCCGCAGGTGGCGGGGCTCGATCCCGAAGCGCCCCAGTTCGGCCACGAGCGAGGCCACGGTGACGGCCTCCGCGTCGTACGACCCGTCCGCCAGCGGGACCAGGAGTCCGTACGACTCCCACTCCACCAGCTCGGCGTCGCCGATGTCCGCGGCCGCCAGCAGCTCCGCGCGGCGGACCCGGGCCACCGTGGGCCCCTCCTGCACCTCCGGGGCGTCCTCCCCGGCACGTTGGCGCCCGACCACGGGCAGCGGGACGGCCTCACCCCGCTCCATGGCGTCCAGGTGCTCGCGGATCACCTTGAGCGGCAGATAGTGGTCCCGCTGCATTCTCAGGACGTGTCCGAGGCGCTCGACGTCACCGGCGCTGAACTTCCGGTACCCCGAGGGGGTCCGCTGCGGCTCGATGAGCCCCTCCGCCTCCAGGAACCGGATCTTGGAGATGGTGACTTCGGGGAACTCCTCGCGCAGCAGGTTCAGCACCGTGCCGATGCTCATCAGCCCACTGTCCCTGGCGGCGGTACCGCTTCCGGCACCGCCGCTCGGTGTTTGAAGCATGGACCTTCCCTGGGTTGCCCCCGGAGCGTGTCCGGAGGCGGGTCAGATGACCTGCCGGCTCGGGTAGAACACCAGCCGGTACTTGCCGATCTGCACCTCGTCGCCGCTCTGGAGGGCGACCTGGTCGATCGGTTCGCGGTTGACGTACGTGCCGTTCAGGCTGCCCACGTCGGCGACGGTGAACGAACCGTCCGGCGAGCGGCGGAACTCCACGTGCCGACGCGAGACGGTCACGTCGTCCAGGAAGATGTCGCTCTGCGGGTGACGGCCGGCCGTGGTCAGGTCGCCGTCCAGCAGGAAGCGGCTGCCCGAGTTCGGGCCACGGCGCACCACCAGCAGGGCCGAGCCCGCCGGCAGCGCGTCCACCGCGGCCTGGGCCTCCGGCGACAGCAGCGGCATGGGCGTCTGCCCGGTCGCCTCCGCGTCGTAGGCCTCAAGGCCGGAGATCGAGATCGTGGAGGTGGTCTCGGAGGCGCGCTCGGGCGAGATTCCGGGACGCAGCGGCGCACCGCAGTTGGAACAGAAGCGGGCGTTCACCGCGTTGCGGTTACCGCACCTCGTACACACCAGGACCGACATGGACGGATCCTCCTGCCGCGGCTGCCCCGCCGGGACATTGGACGCGTACGGGCCGGGAGCAAAGTCTCCACCCGTACTTGAGGTTGACGGTTGCCCGAAACCTATGCCGCCGGAGTGGGCAGGGTCAACTGACGGCGCGCCCTGGCCTCCCGAAATGTCACCACCCGGACCAGCCACCTGATCCCGGAACAACGGCCGCTGACCCTGTGCGTCAGGCTGTGCGCGATGACGAGCGGTCGCGTTCTCGCCGCCCTCTCGCGCGCTCTTGCCGAACCACTTCGCAAACAACTTCACGGGCGATTCCCCTTGACCGAAACAGACCCGCCCGTGGGGCAGGACGAACCCTGATTGCCGACACCGGCCGACCCGGACACCCTCACAACGTCCGTGCCCACCAGACAGTTTCCACCACGCGTCACCTCGTCGGTGCGCCGACCCCCCGCAACCTCATGCCCCTGCCGGACCGGCCCCATGCACCGCCGGTTCACCGGGAGGACGACCGAGCGTAGTCAGGCTGCTTCGCCTGCCGCAAGGCGTCCACGACGATCTTGCCCGACTGTGTGACGGAGACGGTGGCCTGCTCCTTCTCCAGAGTCTGCACCACGCCTCCCGGGATGTTCAGCGCCGGCTCCAGATCCTGCGGTTTGCCGATGACCTTGAAACGATAAGGGGCGTTGATCTTGTTCCCGTCCACGCTCACGCTCTTGCCCGCATCCGCGAAATAGGTGTTGGCCACCACGCGCACGCCGTTGACCTGGATCGCCTCCGCGCCGGCCGCGCGCAGCTCCTGGATGGTGTCGAGCAGCATGTCCGACTGGACCGTCCCCTTCGTGTCCTCGATCGTCATGGTGATGCCGGGACCCTGGGCCGCCACGGTGCCCGCCAGGATGCCGAGTTGCCGTTCCTTCTCGGCGGTCTGCCTGCGCGCCTCCGCGGCCTGGTCGGAACTGCTCTGGAGCTCCGACCGCTGCTTTTCGAGTCCCTGCTTCTCGTCCTCAAGACGCTGAGTACGCGAATCCAGTTCATCCAGGATGCGAACAAGATCTTCCTGACGCGCGCCGCGCAGCGCGCTGTCGGTGTCGCTGTTGGACGCCACCTGCACGGCCAGGCCGAAACCGAGGCCGAACAGGAGCAGGGCGACGATGAGTTGGGGCCGGGTGACGCGCGGCGGCCACAGCCCCTGGACGAGCCGCTGACGGCCGGTCATCGCGTCGTCCGGCCGCGGTGCGGGCTCCTGCGCGGCCCCGGGCGCCGGAGCGGGCACCTCGGCCGGCAGCTCCTTGCGCAGCCGGTTGGCCGGCCGGCCCGCGTGCTCGCCGTGCTCCCCGCCGCCGTGCGCGGGGCCGTGGTGTCCATGACCGCCGCGCTCGTGACCGTCGTGCTCGTCGCGGTGGTTCTCCTGGCCCTCGTGCGCGGGGCCGTTGTGCTGGTCGCTCATCGTCTCACGCCCGGAAGACGTGCCGTCGGATCGCCGCGGCGTTGGAGAAGATGCGGATGCCGAGGACGACCACGACGCCCGTGGACAGCTGCGCGCCCACGCCCAGCTTGTCGCCCAGGAACACGATCAGGGCCGCCACGACCACGTTCGAAAGGAACGACACGACGAAGACCTTGTCGTCGAAAATGCCGTCCAGCATGGCCCGCAGACCACCGAACACGGCGTCCAGCGCCGCGACGACGGCGATCGGCAGATAAGGCTCCACGACCGCCGGAACCTCGGGCCGGACCAACAGGCCGGCCACGACTCCCACGACGAGGCCCAGTACGGCGATCACGATGTGCCCTTCTCCGTCTTCTTGTTCTTCTCGGTCTTGTCGGTGCTCTCGGTGTCCGGCTTCGCCGTCCGTACGATCACACTGGGCGCCGCGGGCAGCCGGACGTCGCGCTCGGTGGAGATCGTGGCGCGGATGCCGTAGTTCTGCTCCAGGGCGTGCAGATACAGCCCGTCGGCGCCGTTCTGGAAACCACTGCTCAGCCGGGGCCCGTCCCCCACCGCGAGCACGGTGTACGGCGGCACGAGCGGCCTGTTGTCGACCAGGATCGCGTCTCCTGCGGCCCTGATCGCCGACAGGGCGGTCAGCCGCTGTCCGTTGACGGACACGGCCTCGGCGCCCGACGCCCACAGCCCGTTGACCACGCGCTGAAGATCACGGTCGCGCACCCGGCCGGTGTCGGAGAACCCGGCGGTCTCCCGCGGGTTGGTGCCGTCACCGCCGGTGCTGGCCTCCTTGGCGTCGTTCACCACGAGCTTGACGCCCGGACCGTGCACCTCGGTGGCGCCCGACAGCATGCCCACCAGGTCCGCCTCGGCACTGCCGCCGCTCGACCTCAGCGCCGCCCGCTGGCGCGCGCTGACGTCGTCACGGAGCTTGTCGACGCTGCCCTGGAGCTTGTCCGCGTCCCCGGTCTCCTTGTCGATGCGGTCGATCAGCTCCTGGTGCTCCTTGGCCACCACGGGCGCCGCCACCCGCGCCTGTGCCGCCCCTACGGTCACGACCAGCGCCGCGAGGACGAGGCCGCCCGCGAGGCCCAGCTTCGCCCTCAGGGTCTTCGGCAGGCCGCCCTCGCCCCAGGACTTCTTCCGGGCGGCGGCCTCGGCGTACCCGTCGTCGAGGCTGTGGTCCATGACGTTGGTGATCAACGACATGGAGGCGTCCGGACGGCGCGGCCGCGCGGCGCTGCTCCGAACGGGGGGTTGCTGCGGCATGCCGCACATCGTCGCATGTCGCGCGGGATGCCTCCGAACGGCCCCACCGACGTGCCGGACAGGCCCCCTTGGCGGACACTTGTCCGGCACGCGCACGTGCGGCGCTTTTGGGGCCCTGACCAGCACGGCACGCGGCCGCTCCAGGGCCCCGCCGAGCCCGCCGCGGGGCCGGGGAGCCCTGGAGCGATCTCGGAGCGGCCCTGAAACGGCCTCGGAGCGGTCTCGGGGCGGTTACCGCCCGGCGCTGTCCACGACGCCCGACCACTCGTCCAGCAGGGCCTGCGCGGAGGCGTCGTCCGGGCCCTCGGCCCACAGATGGGTGACCGCTTCGGCCGGATCGGGCAGCACCATCACCCAGCGTCCGTCGGTCTCCACGACCCGCACGCCGTCGGTGGTGTCGACGGAACGGCCCCCGGCCGCCTCGACCACCCGGCGCATCACCAGGCCCTTGACCGCCCACGGCGTCGCCAGGTCCCGCTTGAGCACGTGCGCCCGCGGGATCCGCGCGTCGATCTGGCTCAGGGTGAGCTGGGTCCGCGCCACGAGCCCGATCAACCGTACGAACGCGGCTGTGCCGTCGAACACACTGCCGAATTCGGGGATGATGAACCCGCCCTTGCCGTCGCCGCCGAAGATGGTGCCCTCCTCGCCACCCACACGAGTGAGGTCGTCCGGCGACGTCGTGGTCCACTCGACCTGGGTGCCGTGGTAGGCGGCCACCTGCTCGGCGATGCGGGTCGTGGTGACGGGCAGCGCCACCCGGCCGCTGCGCCGCTCCGCGGCCACCAGGTCCAGCATCACCAGCAGCGCCCGGTCGTCCTCGATGATCCGGCCCTTCTCGTCCACGAGCGACAGCCGCTCGCCGACCGGGTCGAATCGCACGCCGAAGGCGGCGCCCGAGGACGCGACGATCTCGCCGAGGCGCACCAGGCCGCTGCGTCGCATCTCGGCGGTCTCGGTGGGCCTGGCCTCGTCGAGGCCAGGGTTGATGGTCAGGGAGTCCACCCCGAGCTTGCCGAGCAGGCTGGGGAGCACCAGGCCGGCGCTGCCGTTGGAGGCGTCCACGACGACCTTCATGCCGGAGTCGGGGATCCCGCTGGTGTCGACGTTGCGCAGCAGCGACCCGGTGTACGAGTCGAAGACGCTGGACGGGAAGTACAGGTCGCCGATCTCGCCGGGGAACGCGCGCCGGTACTCCTGACGCGCGAACACCCGGTCCAGCTTCCGCTGCCCGCCCTGGGACAGGTCGGCGCCCTGTCCGTCGAAGAACATGATGTCGACGGAGTCCGGGACGCCGGGCGTGGTCCGGATCATGATGCCGCCGGCGCTGCCGCGCGCGGTCTGCTGGCGGGCCACGGGCAGCGGCACGTTCTCCAGGTCGCGTACGTCGATCGCGCTCGCCTGAAGCGCGGAGATGACCGCGCGCTTGAGCGCCCGTGCGCCGCGGGAGTGGTCACGGGCGGTGGTGACCGTGGAGCCCTTCTTGAGCGTGGTCGCGTACGCGCCGGCGAGGCGGACGGCCAGCTCGGGCGTGATCTCCACGTTCAGGATGCCGGACACCCCGCGGGCGCCGAAGAGATGCGCCTGCCCCCGGGACTCCCAGATGACCGAGGTGTTGACGAAGGCGCCGGCCTCGATGGTCTTGAAGGGGTAGACCCGCACGTTGCCCTGCACGATCGACTCCTCGCCGATCAGGCACTCGTCGCCGATGACCGCGCCGTCCTCGATCCGGGCGGCCCGCATGATGTCGGTGTTCTTGCCGACGACGCAGCCGCGCAGATTGCTGTGCTGGCCGATGTAGACGTTGTCGTGGACGACGGCCTTGTGCAGGAAGGCGCCGCTCTTGACGACGACGTTCGAGCCGACGACGGAGTCCTCGCGTATCTCCGCGCCGGCCTCGACCTTGGCGTAGTCGCCGATGTACAGGGGCCCGCGCAGTACGGCGTCGGGGTGCACCTCGGCGCCCTCGGCCACCCAGACGCCCGGGGAGATCTCGAATCCGTCGATGTCGACGTTGACCTTGCCCTCAAGGACATCGGCCTGGGCCTTGACGTAGCTCTCGTGCGTGCCGACGTCCTCCCAGTAGCCCTCGGCGACGAAGCCGTAGATCGGCTTGCCCTCCTTCATCAGCTGCGGGAAGACATCGCCGGACCAGTCGACCGGTACATCGGCTTCCACGTAGTCGAAGACTTCGGGCTCCATCACGTAGATGCCCGTGTTGACGGTGTCGGAGAAGACCTGTCCCCAGGTCGGCTTTTCCAGGAAGCGCTCGACCTTGCCTTCCTCGTCGACGATGGTGATGCCGAATTCCAGGGGATTGGGCACGCGGGTCAGACAGACCGTGACGAGCGCGCCCTTCTCCTTGTGGAAATTGATCAGCTCCGTGAGGTCGAAGTCGGTCAGGGCATCACCGGAGATGACGAGGAAGGCATCGTCCTTCAATGCCTCTTCGGCGTTCTTGACGCTTCCGGCGGTACCGAGTGGCTTCTCCTCATTGGCGTATGTGAGCTCCATTCCGAGCTCTTCGCCGTCACCGAAGTAGTTCTTGACGAGCGAGGCAAGGAACTGCACGGTGACGACGGTCTCGGTGAGCCCGTGCCTTTTGAGCAGCCGTAGCACATGCTCCATGATCGGGCGGTTCACCACGGGCAGGAGCGGCTTGGGCATGCTTGAGGTCATGGGGCGAAGGCGGGTGCCTTCGCCTCCGGCCATCACGACGGCCTTCATGTCGGAAGCGTCCTCCTCTGAGAGACGACGGTCTAGCCGACTTCACCCGTCCAGATTGTCCCGCACTTTTGCACCGCGGGCCATCGAGGCGTTACGTCAGGACAATCGCCGAGCTCAATCGGCCATGGCGTCCGCGCGGACCAATCGGCGGACTTGTACCACGTAGAGCACTCCTGCCCACCAGTAGAGCGTTGTACCCCACCCGGCGAACGCCCATCCGAAAACAGCGGCCAGTGACGCGATCCAACCACTTCCGTCGCTGAGGAGCAGGAGCGGGAAGGCGTACATGAGGTTGAACGTGGCCGCCTTCCCGAGGAAGTTGACCTGGGGCGGCGGATAGCCGTGCCGCCGGAGGACGCCCACCATCACCAGGAGCATCAGCTCCCTGGCGAGCAGCAGGGCGGTCAGCCAGAGCGGGAGGATCTCCCGCCAGGTGAGGCCGACCAGCGTGGAGAGCACGTAGAGCCGGTCGGCGGCCGGGTCGAGGAGCCGGCCCAGGCTGCTGATCTGGTTCCAGCGGCGGGCGAGCTTGCCGTCCAGGTAGTCGCTGACTCCGCTGAAGGCCAGCACGAGAAGGGCCCAGCCATCGCTCTTCGGGCCCCCGAACTCCGGCCTGAGGATCAACCACAGGAACACCGGTACGCCGACGAGCCGCGCCATGCTGAGGATGTTGGGGATGGTGAGGACCCGGTCCGTCTGGACACGGGTCTCCTGGACCTCCACCCGGGGGCCTCCTGTGGGAAACGAGCCAACGATGCTCCCTGACTTTACCCCAACGCAAAAAAGCTCCGGCCCTCGGGCAGGTGCCCAAGAGCCGGAGCTTTAAAAGGAGTTCGGCGGCGTCCTACTCTCCCACAGGGTCCCCCCTGCAGTACCATCGGCGCTGAAAGGCTTAGCTTCCGGGTTCGGAATGTAACCGGGCGTTT
>NZ_JBSFLI010000021.1:0-134223 GCF_053598955.1 Streptomyces sp. NPDC001056
GCTGTTGAGTTCTCAAGGAACGGTCGCTTCCTTTGTACTCACCCTCTCGGGCTTTCCTCCGGGCTTCCCTTCGGTGTTTCCGACTCTATCAGATCCTTTCGGCTCCGATTCCCGGTCGGCGGGTTTGTCTGAGGACTTTCGGATTTCTCCGTCGCCCTTTCGACATTCACTACGCTAGCTCATTTCCTCCGGGGCTCATAATCGAGTCCCTCGAGTTCGAATTCGGGCGCGTCAAAGCGTCGAAAACGACCCCGGTGAGGGGGTGAGACTAGGTAGTGGGTTGGCCGCTCCGGCTGCAGGCGATCGCCGTACCCGGTTCAGCGGCTCGGGATACATTACGCACCTTCGGGGGTCGAGTCAACTTCGCCTGCGCCTCGGCACATGAGCCCGGTAGGGGCTCACCGTCGGGTCGTCGGCCACCCAGTAGCGCCAGGGGTGGATGTCGCCGTTCCCGCCCTCGCCCGCGACCCCGGTGCGCGGACCGCTCCGTACCTGCTCGGCGCCGACGGGGGTACCGGCCAGCATGCGCAGCGGGGTCTCGCCCGCGGTGCAGGCGTCCGTGCCGTCCAGGGCGCGGTCGACCTCCAGTGCGGTGGCCAGGCGGGCCGGGCCTTTGGCCAGCTCCTTGTCGTCACGGGCGGTGGGCCGGCGCTTACGGGCCAGCTCCATGCCCTCGACGACCTCGCCGGCCCTCAGGAGTACGGCGCTCGCCCTGCCCTCGGGTCCGCACACGAGGTTCATGCAGTGCCACATGCCATAGGTGAAGTAGACGTACACATGTCCGGGCTCCCCGAACATCACCGCGTTGCGGGCGGTGCGGCCGCGGTAGGCGTGGGAACCCGGGTCGTTCGGGCCGTCGTACGCCTCGACCTCCGTGAGGCGTACCGAGATCGGGCCGTCGGACGTCGTACGCACCAGGACGCGTCCGAGGAGGTCGGGTGCGACCTGGAGGACCGGGCGGTCGAAGAAGCTTCGAGGCAGTGGCGTACGGTCCGGGGGCGCGATCATGCCGTCCGAGGGTAGTCCACGGGCATGGTCCGGACGGGTCACGGCCGGGGCGGAACCGGCCACGGGCGGATCGCGTTTGTAGGGGCGAGGTCCGTTCGTAAAGGGAGAGTCAATGGCGTTCAAGAAGCTGCTCGCGAGCCTCGGAGCCGGCGGTGCCTCGGTCGAGACCGTGCTCACCGAGGTGAATGTCGTACCGGGTGGCGTGGTCCAGGGCGAGGTGCGGATCCAGGGCGGTTCCGTGGCCCAGGCCATCGAGGGGCTGTCCGTCGGCCTCCAGGCGCGGGTCGAGGTCGAGAGCGGCGACCAGGAGTACAAGCAGGACATCGAGTTCACCAAGGTGCGGCTCGGCGGTGCCTTCGAGCTCCAGGCCGGTGCGGTGCACGCGGTGCCGTTCGGGCTGGAGATCCCCTGGGAGACGCCGGTGACCATGATCGACGGCCAGGCGCTGCGCGGGATGCACATCGGGGTGACGACCGAGCTGGCGATCGCCCGTGCCGTGGACTCGGGCGACCTGGACCCGATCAACGTGCACCCGCTGCCGGCGCAGCAGGCGATCCTGGACGCGTTCATCCAGCTGGGCTTCCGCTTCAAGACCGCCGACATGGAGCGCGGCCACATCCGGGGTACCCGGCAGCGGCTGCCGTTCTACCAGGAGATCGAGTTCTACCCGCCGTCCCAGTACCGGGGCCTGAACCAGGTCGAGCTGAGCTTCGTGGCGGACGAGCACGCCATGGACGTCGTACTGGAGATGGACAAGAAGCCGGGGCTGTTCAGCGAGGGCTCGGACACCTACCGGTCCTTCCAGGTGGGTCACCACGACTGGCAGGGGACCGATTGGGCGGCGTACCTCAACCAGTGGCTGTCCGAGGTCGGGAGCAAGCGCAACTGGCTCTAGGCTTCGGTCTGTTCTTTCCAGATCATCGATCAGGAGGTACCAAGGTGACCGAGCTCAAGCGGCGGCCGCTCCCCCATGACTTCCACCCGCCGGTGCCGTCTTTCACGGTGACGAGCGCGGACGTCCAGGAGGGCGCGACGCTGAAGGGCGCTCAGGTCTACGCGGACGGGAACACCTCGCCGCACCTGCGGTGGGAGGGCTTCCCGCCCGAGACCAAGAGCTTCGCCGTGACCTGCTACGACCCCGACGCGCCGACCGGCAGCGGGTTCTGGCACTGGGTGCTGTTCGACATCCCGGCCTCGGTGACGGAGCTGCCCGCCGGTGCGGCGAGCGGCAAGTTCGAGGGCCTGCCCGAGGGCGCCGTGCACGCGCGCAACGACTACGGGACGCGGGACTTCGGCGGCGCCGCTCCGCCGCCCGGTGACGGCCCGCACCGTTACGTGTTCACGGTGTACGCGGTGGACCAGGAGAAGCTGGGTCCCGACGCGGACGCCTCGCCGGCCTTCGTCGGGTTCAACCTGCGGTTCCACGCGATCGCGCGGGCGCAGCTCATCGGCGAGTACGAGAACACCGAGCAGGGCTGAGTGCCCCGCTCCGATTGAGCCAAGCGTTCATTGAACGTTTGCCCGCCTCCGGTCTTGGAAGTGATCGGAGGCGGGCATTTTTTATTGCGTTGTCCATCTCGGCGCGCCCGTCCAGAGTTGAGCCAAGCCCGCCGGGGGGTGGGCAGGTGCGCACGGGAGGTGGGCTGGATGCGGGACACGCTGGTGCTGAACGCGAGCTTCGAGCCGCTGTCTACGGTGACTCTGAACCGAGCCGTCGTTCTGGTGCTCCAGGACAAGGCGGTGGTCGAGCAGGCCCATCCCGAGCTGCGGATGCGAGGGGCCGACGTGGACATACCCGCGCCCCGGGTGATCAGGCTGTGCAGGTACGTACGGGTGCCGTTCCGAAGACAAGCTCCATGGTCGCGGCGGGGGGTGCTCGTGCGGGACCGGCACCGGTGCGTGTACTGCGGGCGCCGGGCGACGACCGTGGACCACGTGGTGCCGCGGGCGCGGGGCGGGCAGGACACGTGGCTGAACACGGTGGCGGCGTGTGCGGAGGACAATCACCGCAAGGCGGACCGGACTCCGGAGGAGGCCGGGATGACATTGCTGCGGGCACCCTTCGAGCCGACGCCCGCGGACGCGATGCTCCTGGCTCTGGGGCAGGACGACCTGGCCGCGCTTCCCGAGTGGCTCGGGAAGGACGCGGCCTGATTCAGCCGAGTCCTGTCCGTCGGCGGCCGCGGGGTCGTGTCCGGTCGATCGCGCCCACGCGGCGGAACCGCGTGCCGATACAGCCCGCGCCCCTTTCGGGGCGCGGGAGGGAACCGGCGTTCAGCGGTGACCCCTAGTCGATGCTCGGCTTTTCGCGGCGCTCCGTCGCCGGGCCGTTGTTCTGGGCCGGGAGGGTGGCACCGCCGTTGCCGTTGCCGCCCAGGGGGCCGAAGTTGCCCATGGCGCCGGACAGGCCCTTGAGGGCGTCGCCGATCTCGCTGGGGACGATCCAGAGCTTGTTGGCGTCGCCCTCGGCGATCTTCGGGAGCATCTGGAGGTACTGGTAGGACAGCAGCTTCTGGTCGGGGTCGCCGGCGTGGATGGCCTCGAAGACCGTGCGAACGGCCTGGGCCTCGCCCTCGGCGCGCAGGGCGGCCGCCTTGGCCTCACCCTCGGCGCGCAGGATCTGGGACTGCTTCTCGCCCTCGGCCGTGAGGATCGCGGCCTGCCGGGTGCCTTCCGCGGTGAGGATCGCGGCGCGCTTGTCACGGTCGGCGCGCATCTGCTTCTCCATCGAGTCCTGGATGGAGGTCGGCGGCTCGATGGCCTTCAGTTCCACGCGGTTGACTCGGATGCCCCACTTGCCCGTGGCCTCGTCCAGGACGCCGCGCAGGGCGGCGTTGATCTCCTCACGGGAGGTCAGGGTGCGCTCCAGGTCCATGCCGCCGATGATGTTGCG
Source organism: Streptomyces sp. NPDC001056 (assembly GCF_053598955.1). NCBI lineage: Bacteria > Bacillati > Actinomycetota > Actinomycetes > Kitasatosporales > Streptomycetaceae > Streptomyces > Streptomyces sp. NPDC001056. The sequence continues at coordinate 3,902 of NZ_JBSFLI010000021.1, forward strand.
CAGTGTGGTGACGGTGAGCTGCTCGATCGCCTGGATGTAGCTGGCGACCTCGTAGGTGGCCGCGCGCGCGTCCGTCACCTGGTAGTAGATGACGGTGTCGATGTTGACGACCAGGTTGTCCTGGGTGATCACCGGCTGGGGCGGGAACGGTACGACCTGTTCACGCAGGTCGATCCGGTTGCGGATGGTGTCGATGAACGGGACCACGATGTTCAGTCCCGCGTTCAGGGTCCGCGTGTAGCGGCCGAAGCGCTCGACGATGGCGGCGCTGGCCTGTGGGATGACCTGGATGGTCTTGATCAGGGCGATGAAGACCAACACCACCAGAATGATCAGGACGATGATGACCGGTTCCATCGTTTTCCCCGTACCCCTCTCCGCCTGGACGCCTTCGGACGATCTCGTGTCCGTCGCGCGTGCCTGTTCAAAGGATCTTGCCCGTCGAGTCTGACAGACTACGGCCCAACTCGCAGGCAGGATGGCTCAGATGACGACCGCGGTGGCTCCTTCGATGTCCACGACGTCCACCTCCTGGCCCGCCTCGTAGGCCCGGTCGGCGTCCAGGGAGCGGGCCGACCAGATCTCTCCGGCGAGCTTGATGCGCCCGCCGGAGCCGTCGACCCGTTCCAGTACGACGGCCTGCCTGCCCTTCAACGCCTCGACGCCGGTGGCCAATCGGGGGCTCTGCCGGCTGTGCCGGTTCGCGATGGGCCGTACGACGGCGATGAGGGCGACGGAGACGACGAGGAACGCGAGCACCTGGACGACGACGCCGAGGCCGAGCGCGGCGACGACCGCGGCCGCGACGGCGCCCACCGCGAGCATGCCGAACTCGGGCATGGCGGTGACGACGAGCGGGATACCGAGCGCCGCCGCGCCGACGAGCCACCACACCCATGCGTCGATGTCGTTCACGTGGTCATCGTAGGGCCACGACCGGGCGGCGGACAGGGCGCGTTGGGGGCCCCGGCCGGTTTGCGCGGGGGCCCGGCCGGGGGTCCGGTCGGGGGTGGGACAGGAGGGCGGCGCGGGCGGGGCGGGGTCAGGACAGGGGCAGGCCGTGGGCGGTCCAGCGGTCGCCGACCTGCTCGACCACGAGCGGGAGGCCGAAGCAGCGGGAGAGGTTGCGGGAGGTCAGCTCCAGCTCGATCGGGCCGGCGGTGAGGACCTTGCCCTGACGGATCATCAGGACGTGGGTGAAGCCGGGGGCGATCTCCTCGACGTGGTGGGTGACCATGATCATCGAGGGCGCGATGGGGTCGCGGGCGAGCCGGCCGAGGCGGCGGACGAGGTCCTCGCGGCCGCCGAGGTCGAGGCCGGCGGCGGGCTCGTCCAGAAGGAGCAGCTCGGGGTCGCTCATCAGGGCGCGGGCGATGAGGGTGCGCTTGCGCTCGCCCTCGGAGAGGGTGCCGAAGCGGCGGTCGAGGTAGTCGCTCATGCCGAGGCGGTCGAGGAAGGCGCGGGCGCGCTCCTCGTCCACGTCCTCGTACTCCTCGTGCCAGGCGGCGGTCATGCCGTAGGCGGCGGTGAGGACCGTCTGGAGGACCGTCTGGCGCTTGGGGAGCTTCTCGGCGAGGGCGATGCCGGCCACGCCGACGCGCGGGCGCAGCTCGAAGACGTCGGTGCCGGCCTTGCCCAGGGTCTCGCCGAGGATGGTGACGGAGCCCTTGGTGGGGTAGAGGTAGCTGGAGGCGACGTTCAGGAGGGTGGTCTTGCCGGCGCCGTTGGGGCCGAGGATGACCCAGCGTTCGCCCTCCTTCACCGACCAGGAGACCTGGTCCACCAGAGCCCGGCCCTCGCGGACCACGGATACGTCCTGAAGCTCCAGAACATCGCTCATGAGCGCGTTGTCTCCCCTTGCAGTGTGGCCGGTCTCGGCTGTCGCGTACGCCTGTGGCGCGGTCCGCCGCGCCGGTGGGCACGGCCCATATGAAATCTACGCCACCAGCGCGCCGGTCCATTCCATCGGTCCGGTCCTTAGGGTGGGGGCATGCTCACGGAACCGCGTTCAGGACGCCTCGCCGCTTGGGGAAATGCCCTTTTGGCCGGACTTGTCTCTCCGGATGACGCCGCGCTCGCCATTGTGGGTGAGGACACCGTCCACCGGGTGGCCGGGCTGCCCGGGGAGGCCGCGCCGGTGGGGCTCACGCTCGCGCTGGGGCGGCTGCGGGCGTTGGGCGCGTCGGGGCTGCGGGTCGCGCTGCCGGCGCCCGGTCATCCGCTGGGGCTCAGCGGACCGCCGGAGTTCAACGCGCGGGCGCTGGAGGCGGAGGAGGCGGTGGTCTGCGTCGGCGCCGCGTTCGGGCTGGTCCCGGAGGTGCGCGAGGCCGGGCCCGCGGGTGATGTGCACGCCGAGGTGGTCTGGCACGCCCTCCCGGTCCGTGAGGCCCCGCCCGCGGACGTGCCCTCCCTGGGCGAGGCGGAGCGCGAACTGGCGGAGGCGCTGCGCGACGCGACGGCGGTGCTGGCCCGGCTGGACGTCGCCGCCTCCGGGCCGGTGGCCGAGGCCGCGATCGACGCGTACCGGGCGAGGGCGGAGGCCGGCCGGGAGGTCCTGGCCCCGGGCTACCCGCCCCGCGCCGCCCGCGTCCTGGAGCTGGCCCAGCGCATCGCCCTGCTGATCTCGCTGGCCCACGACCACGGCCACGGTGCGGCGGTGACGGCCTCCGAGATGGCCGCGCGGGCGCAGGCCCTGCGCCCGGTGGAGCGGACGGCGCGGCGCGCGCAGGTGGCGGCGTACAACTCGATGGTGGAGGAGAGGGAGCGGGGGGTCCGGTGATCTCCGGGGCGTTCGCGGTGGTCGGCTGACACAGGACAATCGGCTGACACAGGACAAAGGGACAGGCCCCCCGGTGGATCCGGGGGGCCTGAGCCTCGGTCGAGGTGCCTCAGTGGTTGAGGCTGGTGTTGCCGAAGGCCGGGTTCAGGACGCCGATGACGCTGACGCTGTCGCCGGTCGCGTTCACCGGGACGTGGACCGGCGCCTGGATGGTGTTGCCCGAGACGACGCCCGGGGAGTGCACGGCCGCGCCGTCCGCCTCGCTCTGGGCGGAGGCCAGGCCGGCGCCGGCGGCCAGCAGGCCACCCGCCACCATCGTCACAGCCGCTGCCTTCTTCAGGTTCTTCACTTTCAACCCCTCTGGAACGTTCACCACGGCGGTTCTCCGTGGCACGCACTGGAGAACGGCGGAGATCGCCAGGAGATGCGCCAACCGGGTGACATTCCCACGACGGTATGAATCTCAGCCCGGAGTGGAACCTCAGCGAGCGGCGGGGTGTAGTGCGGGCGAGGACGGCTCAGCCGCTCACCCCGTGCCGTACGGCCCACAGCGCGGCCTGTGTGCGGTCGGCGAGGTCGAGCTTCATCAGGATGTTCGAGACATGTGTCTTGACGGTCTTCTCCGACAGCACCAGCGCGCGGGCGATCTCCCGGTTCGAGCGGCCGTCCGCGATCAGGCCGAGCACCTCACGCTCCCGCTCGGTGAGCGAACCGCCCCTGCCCTGACCGGAGTTCGCCTCCTCCTGGGAAAGCAGCGCGCCCGCGACCTCGGGCTGGAGCAGGATGTGCCCTGCGTGCACGGAGCGGATGGCGCCGGCGAGGGCGTCGGGGTCCACGTCCTTGTACACGTACCCGGCGGCGCCCGCGCGCAGGGCGGGCACGACGGTGCGCTTCTCGGTGAAACTGGTGACGATCAGCACCCGTGCGGGGTTGTCGAGTTCGCGCAGCTTGCGCAGGGCGTCGATGCCGTCCGTGCCCGGCATCTTGACGTCCATGAGGACGACGTCGGGCCGCAGCTCCTCGGCGCGGGCCACCCCCTCCGCGCCGTCGGCCGCCTCGCCGACGACGGCTATGTCCTCCTGCACCTCCAGGAAGGTCCGCAGGCCCCGGCGGACGACCTGGTGGTCGTCGACGAGCAGCACCTTGATGGGATCAGCCACCGGGGACCTCCATCTCGATCGTGGTGCCCTTGCCGGGCGCCGATTCCACGGTCAGCGTGCCGCCGACCCCGCTCGCCCGGTCCCGCATCGAGACCAGGCCGAGGTGCCGCCCGGCGCGGCGGACCGAGGCCGGGTCGAAGCCGGCGCCGTCGTCGCTGACCCGCAGCACCGCTCCGGTGCCCCGCCGCTCCACGCTCACGTCGACGCGCTCGGCCTGCGCGTGGCGCAGCGCGTTGTGCAGGGCCTCCTGGGCGACCCGGAGCACGGCCTCCTCCTGGGCGGCGGGCAGCGCCCGGTACCCGGCGCCGGTGAAGGTGACGCGGGCGGTGTGGGCGCGGTCGAGGACCTGGATCTGGGTGCGCAGGGTGGCGATCAGTCCGTCCTCGTCCAGCGCGGCGGGCCGCAGCTCCACGACGGCGGCGCGCAGTTCCTCGGCGGCCTCGGCGGCGAGCGCGGCGACCTGGTGCAGTTCGCCCTTGGCGCGCGCGGGGTCACGGTCGACGAGCGCGGCGGCGGCCTGGGCGGTCAGGCGGAGCGAGAACAGCTTCTGGCTGACCGCGTCGTGGAGTTCATGGGCGAGCCGGGACCGCTCCTCGGCGATGGTGAGTTCACGGCTGCGCTCGTAGAGCCGGGCGTTGGTGAGCGCGATCGCCGCGTGCTGGGCGAGCAGGGCGAGCAGTTCCTCGTCCTCTTGCGTGAAGCCGCAACTGCCTTCCGGTTTCGGACAGTTCTTGTTCGCGAGGAAGAGCGCGCCGATGATCTCGTCGCCGTCGCGGACAGGCAGCCCGAGGAAGTCCACGAGGTCGGGATGGGCGTGGGGCCAGCCCTCGAAGCGGGGGTCCTTGCGCACGTCGGCGAGGCGCTCGGGGCGGGCCTCGTGCAGCATCGCGGCGAGGATGCCGTGCTGGCGGGGCAGTGGGCCGATCGCCTTCCACTGGGCGTCGCTGACGCCGTCCACGACGAACTGGGCGAAGCCGCCGTGGTCGTCGGGGACGCCGAGGGCGGCGTACTGCGCGTCGAGCAGTTCGCGGGCGGAGGCGACGATCGTCTTCAGGACGTCGCGCATCTCCAGGTGCCTGCTCATGGCCAACAGCGCGGAACTCACCGCGGCGAGGCCGGACCGGGGACCGTGACTCATGACCTCACGGTACCGGCGGGGTGTGACAGCGCGGATGGGGCCGCCGTCGGCCCGGCACCGTCCGCTGGTCCTAGGGCGAGGGGCGTACGCCCCGAGGACCGGGTCCGGTGTCGTACGCCGCGGGACCAAGGCCCGTCGTCGTACGTCGAAGGGCTCCTCTTCTTCGGGGCTCGCGGCCGAGGCGGTGGGCGAGGGGGTGTTCCTACGGTGATCCGCACCCGTCCGACCGGGCGGGAGCGACGAGGGGACGGTAGTCATGCCGGTAGGGATCATCACGGGTGCCTCGAAGGGGCTGGGGCGGGCGCTCGCCGAAGCGCTGGCCGGGCGCGGCTGGGACCTGGTGCTGGACGCCCGGGGCGAGGGGGTGCTGAAGGAGGCCGCGACGGCGGTCGGCCGGTACGGCACCCGGGTCGTGGCGCTCCCCGGGGACGTCACGGACGCCGGGCACCGGGCCGCGCTGGTGGCCGCCGCGCGGAGGCTGGGCGGTCTCGATCTGCTGGTGAGCAACGCGAGCGCGCTCGGCGCCGAGCCGCTGGTCCGGCTGGCCGGGCTTTCGCTGGACGGGCTGCGGCGGGCGCTGGAGGTGAACGTCACCGCCGCGCTGGGACTCGTACAGGAGGCACTGCCGCTGCTGCGGGCGTCGGCCGCGGGCACGGTGATCGCGGTCAGCTCGGACGCGGCGGCACAGGCGTACGAGACGTGGGGCGGTTACGGGGCCTCGAAGGCGGCCCTGGACCAGCTGGCTGCGGTGCTCGCCGTGGAGGAGCCGGGCCTGCGGGTGTGGGCGGTGGACCCCGGGGACATGGCGACCGACCTGTACGCGGCGGCCGTACCCGACGACGACGACGCGCGGCCGGCACCCGACACCGTCGTACCGGCCTTCCTGCGGCTGCTGGACGAGCGGCCGGTCAGTGGGCGGTACGCGGCGCCGATCCTCGTGGCGGGCCGATGACCACGGTCGTACGCGTGCCGGAGGAGCTGTCCGCGCGGGTGCCGGCCGAGCAGCGGGGACCGGGGCGCGAGCGGGACGACGTACGGCTCCTCGTGTCGCACGGGACCCGGGTGGCGCACCACGCGTTCCGTGAGCTGCCCCTGCTGCTGCGGGCCGGGGACCTGCTGGTGGTGAACACCTCCCCGACGCTGGCCGCGGCGGTGGACGGCCGGATCGGGACCGCGCCCGTGGTGGTGCACTTCTCGACCCGCGGGGACGACGGCCGCTGGGCGGTGGAGCCGCGGGAGCCGGACGGCCGGGGCACCACTCGCGCGCGGGCGGGCACCCGCGCGGGGACGGAGGTGACGCTCGCGGGCGGGTTCCGGCTGGTGCTGGAGGAGCCGGTGAGCGGGGGCGGGGAGCGGCTGTGGTGGGCGCGGGTCGAGGGCGGTCCGGTGCCGGAGCTGCTGCGGGGGCACGGGCGGCCGATCCGCTACTCCTACACCACGCGCGATCAGCCGCTGTCGGCGTACCAGACGCTGTTCGCCCTTCCTTCGCCCGACGGGGCGGGCAGCGCGGAGATGCCGAGCGCGGGGCGGCCCTTCACCGCGCGGGTGGTGGCGGAGCTGGTGCGCAGGGGGGTGGGGTTCGCGCGGGTCACGTTGCACACGGGGGTGGCGTCGGCGGAGGCGCACGAGCCGCCGTACCCGGAGTGGTTCTCGGTGCCGGAGGCGTCGGCGCGGCTGATCAACGCGGTGGCGGCCGGGGAGGGCCGGGTGGTCGCGGTGGGGACGACGGCCGTACGCGCGGTGGAGTCGGCCGCGGGGGCGGACGGGGTGGTACGGGCGGCCGAGGGGTGGACGGATCTGGTGGTCACGCCCGAGCGCGGGGCGCGGGTGGTGGACGGGTTGCTGACCGGGCTGCACGAGCCGGAGGCCTCGCATCTGCTGATGCTGCGGGCCGTCGCCGGGCGGGCCGCGGTCGACCGCGCGTACGAGGAGGCGCTGCGCGGGCTCTACCTGTGGCACGAGTTCGGGGACGTCCATCTCCTCCTCCGGGAGGAGACCCCGCACTGAGCCTCACAGAATGCGTTGCGAAGGCAACTCTTCGTGAGGTTGATCTGTCTCCCCTGTGAGCCCGCGCATAGGGCCTACATCACGTACGAACAGACATAGGAGATGTACCCCCTCCCACGAACGGGACAGAGGTCCAATCTGTCCCGTTTTGCCCTTCCCGGGTCCACTATCGAGCTTCGTACGTCACACCTTTGCCATGGCATTTTGCGGCCGCTAAGAATTGCACCCGTCGCTCAGCGCCGTGGGTTCATCCCCGCGGCATTTGTGCGGGAGGAACCGATCCCCCGGCGGAAGCAGGAGCGACCTCCGCGCTATCGAAGAGGTCCAACGCCATGCCCAAGAACATCCTCAGTCGTGCTCGCTATCGTGCCGTGACCAGGCAGCGCAAGCTCGCCGTCGCCGGTGTCGCAGCGCTCGGCACCGCCGCCATCGCCCTGTCGGCCGTCCCCGGCAACGCGGACACCGTCACCACCGGCTCCCCCGCCGCCGCCGCGCAGGTCGCGAAGGTCGCCACCCAGGACGCCGCGCTGTCCGGCGTCAGGGGCACCGTCACCGACCGCGCCGCCGCGCAGAGCGTCAAGCTCGACGCCATCGCCGCGCAGCAGAAGACCGCCGACCAGGCCGCCGCCAAGCAGCGCACCGACGCCGCCGCGAAGCAGGCCGCCGCCGACGCCGCCGCCAGGAAGGCCGCGCAGGAGCGTGCCGCCAAGCAGGCCGCGGGCCGGTCCGAGCAGCGCCCGCAGATGCAGACCGTCGCCGCGAAGACCTACGCGAACAACCTCGACGGCTGGATCCGCCAGTCCCTGGACATCATGCACGCCAAGGGCATCCCGGGCAGCTACAACGGCCTCTACCGCAACATCATGCGTGAGTCCTCGGGCAACCCGATGGCCATCAACAACTGGGACATCAACGCGATCAACGGCATCCCGTCCAAGGGCCTGCTCCAGGTGATCCAGCCCACCTTCAACACGTACCACGTGCCCGGCACCTCGTGGAACATCTACGACCCGGTCGCCAACATCACCGCCGCCTGCAACTACGCCGCCCACCGCTACGGCTCGATGGACAACGTCAACAGCGCGTACTGAGGTCGGCGCGGACCTCTGACGAACGCGGAAGGGCGGCACCCCGTTACGGGGTGCCGCCCTTCGTGGTGCGCCGCGGAGACTACTTGCGCATGACCTCCGGCTCGTGGCGGCGCAGGAAGCGCGCCACGAAGAAGCCGCAGACCGCGCCGAGCGCGAGCAGCGCGATCATGTCAAGGGTCCAGGCCCCGGCCGTGTGGTTCCACAGCGGGTCGGTGCTGCCCGGGTTGTCACCGTTGGGGGCGATGTTGTTCAGGTCCAGCGTGGTGCCGGCCGCGGCCACCGCCCAGCGCGAGGGCATCAGGTACGAGAACTCGTTGACGCCGAGCGTGCCGTGCAGGGTGAACAGGCAGCCGGTGAAGACGACCTGGATGATCGCGAACATCACCAGCAGCGGCATGGTCTTCTCGGCGGTCTTCACCAGCGAGGAGATGACCAGGCCGACCATCATCGAGGTGAAGCCGAGCGCCATGATCGGCAGGCACAGCTCGAACAGGGTCGAACCGCCGAGGATGACGCCCTGGTCCGGGATCTTGCGCGGCGAGAAGCCGATCAGGCCGACCATCAGGCCCTGAAGCACGGTGACGGCGCCGAGCACGACCACCTTGGACATCAGGTAGGCCGACCGGGACAGGCCGGTCGCCCGCTCCCGCTCGTAGATCACCCGTTCCTTGATCAGTTCACGCACGGAGTTCGCGGCGCCCGCGAAGCACGCGCCGACCGAGAGGATCAGCAGCACGGTGGTGGCGGTGCCGTTGGGTACGTGCAGGCCGGTGCGCGGGTCGACCGCGGGGTTCACCAGCAGGCCCCGGTCGTGGTTCATCAGCAGGCTGACCGAGCCGAGGACCGCCGGCAGGATCACCGTCAGCGCGAGGAAGCCCTTGTCGGAGACGATCACCGACACATAGCGCCGGATCAGGGTCAGCAGCTGGGAGCCCCACGCCTGCGGCTTGGGCGGCTTGAGGGCCACCGGCGGCGGCATGTAGGCCGCCTGCTGCGGGGCGACGGCGTCGAAGTCCGCGGCGTACATCTGGTAGTGCTGCGAGCCCTTCCAGCGGCCCGCCCAGTCGTAGTCGCGGTAGTTCTCGAAGGCGGAGAAGACGTCGGCCCAGCTGTCGTAGCCGAAGAAGTTCAGCGCCTCCTCCGGCGGCCCGAAGTAGGCCACCGCGCCGCCCGGCGCCATCACCAGGAGCTTGTCGCACAGCGCCAGCTCGGCCACCGAGTGGGTGACGACCAGCACGGTGCGGCCGTCGTCGGCGAGGCCGCGCAGCAACTGCATGACGTCGCGGTCCATGCCCGGGTCGAGGCCGGAGGTCGGCTCGTCCAGAAAGATCAGCGACGGCTTGGTCAGCAGTTCGAGGGCCACCGAGACGCGCTTGCGCTGACCACCGGACAGGGACGTGACCTTCTTGTCCTTGTGGATGTCCAGCTTCAGCTCGCGCAGCACCTCGTCGATGCGGGCGTCGCGCTCCTGGGCGGTGGTGTCGGCCGGGAAGCGCAGCTTGGCCGCGTACTTCAGGGCCTTCTTGACGCTGAGTTCCTTGTGCAGGATGTCGTCCTGCGGGACCAGGCCGATGCGCTGGCGCAGCTCCGCGAACTGCTTGTACAGGTTGCGGTTGTCGTACAGCACCTCGCCCTGGTTGGCGGGCCGGTAGCCGGTGAGCGCCTTCAGCAGCGTCGACTTGCCGGAGCCGGAGGGGCCGATGACCGCGATCAGGGACTTCTCCGGGACGCCGAACGAGACGTCCTTCAGGATCTGCTTGCCGCCGTCGACCGTGACCGTCAGGTGGCGCGCGGAGAAGGAGACCTCACCGGTGTCGACGAACTCCTCAAGCCGGTCGCCGACGATACGGAAGGTGGAGTGGCCGACGCCGACGATGTCGGCCGGGCCGAGCTGCACCGAGCCGCCCTTGGGCACCGGGCTGCCGTTGACGTACGTGCCGTTGTGCGAGCCGAGGTCGCGGATCTCGAAGCGGCCGTCGGGCGTCGAGTGGAACTCGGCGTGGTGACGGGAGACCTGGAGGTCGGAGACGACCAGCTCGTTCTCCAGCGCACGACCGATGCGCATGACCCGGCCGAGCGAGAACTGGTGGAACGTGGTCGGGCTGCGGTCCCCGTGCGCCGCGCCCGGACCGGCCTGCTGCGGGTAGGCGGCGGCCTGCGGGTCCTTCTGCTGCGGGAACGCGGCCTGCTGCGGGACCTGTTGGGCGGGGTGCGGCTGCTGCGCCTGCTGCCAGCCGTTCTGCGGGGCGGGTGCCTGCTGGGGCACCGCCTGGTGCGGGGGCTGGGCCACCTGGGCGGGTGCCTGGTGGGGGGCCGCCTGCTGGGCCCAGCCCGCGGGGGCCGCCGCGTACGGCGCCTGCTGCGCCTGGCCGACGGCTGCACCGGCGAGATTCAGCCGCGGTCCGTCCGTCGCGTTGCCGAGGTGCAGCGCCGTCCCCGGGCCTATCTCCGTCCGCTGGATCCGCTGACCCTGGAGATACGTGCCGTTGGTGCTGCCGTGGTCCTCGATGACCCAACTGCGGCCGTCGAAGCTGACCGTGGCGTGTCGCCAGGAGACCCTGGCGTCGTCGAACACGATGTCACCCTGCGGATCTCTGCCGAGGGTGTAAGGCCTGGACGGGTCGAGCGTCCAGGTACGTCCGTTTGTTTCCAGTACGAGTTCCGGCACTCCATGCCCCACTGAGTTGTCCCCCGAATTACCCCCATCGCAGGGAGTCTAGGGATGTCGAACATCGTGGGGAACTATTTCAGGCCCGCCCCCCTGACCAAAACCCGGGCCTTGCGCGCAGCGCCGTACGGCGCTCCGACCGGAGTGCGGCAATTCCGGCGAGCGGGACAAGTAGGGCTGGTGGGGGCGGGATTGCAGGGGCAGTGGGCAGGTCGGTTGCCTCTGGAGCCTTGCGGGGAGGAGGAGTTGGAGGCGGGCTGCGGGGGGGGGGGTGGGGTGCGGCCGGTCAGAGGTGCGGGGGGGGCCGGGGGTGGGGTTCGCTGGGGACGGGGTGGGGTGCGGCCGGTCAGAGGTGCGGGGGGCCGGGGGTGGGGTTCGCTGGGGACGGGGTGGGGTGGGGGACGAGGTGGGGTACGGCGCTGGGGGTGCCGGGGTGCCGGGGTGCCGGGGTGCCGGGGTGCCGGGGTGCCGGGGTGCCGGCGGCGGCACGGTGCGGCGGTCGCGCGGGGCCAGGGCGGCGGGCGGCGGGGTGCTTCTCGCGAGCGGGCCGCGCCTGCCGCCGGGCCCCGGCACGCATTCCTCCCGGCGGATGCCGGAGGCGAAGCGCGAGGAACCGTGGGAGCGGCCGGCGTCGCGTGCTGGGGGACGACGGACACGCCCCCCAGCTCGCCGACCGCTCGCCGGCCGCGGGAAACCCGCCTCACGCGACTCCGCCCGCTCACGGCGCCCAGCCCGCGGTCCCCGGCGCGCTCGGTCACCTCTGCGGTCGCGGTGGCGATGACCTCGGTGGGAAGCTGTTGGCAAGATCCTTGATGCCGGGGCGCCATCCATTGTTCCGTGTCCGTCAGGCGGACCTCGGCGACGGGCGGCACTGGGTGCCGGATACGGTGGTGAGACCATGACTGCTGCGCAGACCCCCGAGGTCCCCACTCTCCTCGTCAAGATCTTCGGTAAGGACCGGCCGGGTATCACGGCCGGACTCTTCGAGACCCTTGCCGCGTACTCCGTCGATGTGGTCGACATCGAGCAGGTCGTCACCCGGGGACGCCTGGTCCTGTGCGCGCTGGTGAGCCAGCCGCCGGCCGGCATCGAGGGTGATCTGCGGGCCACCGTGCACAGCTGGGCCGAGTCGATGAAGATGCAGGCGGAGATCATCTCGGGGCACGGCGACAACCGTCCGCGCGGTCTCGGTCGCTCCCTGGTGACCGTCCTCGGCCATCCGCTCACCGCCGAGTCGACGGCCGCCGTCGCCACCCGCATCGCGAAGGCGGGCGGCAACATCGACCGTATCTTCCGGCTCGCCAAGTATCCCGTGACCGCCGTGGAGTTCGCGGTCTCCGGCGTGGAGACCGGGCCCCTGCGCACCGCGCTGGCCTCGGACGCCTCGGCACTCGGTGTCGACATCGCCGTCGTCTCCGCGGGGCTGCACCGGCGCGCGCAGCGTCTCGTGGTCATGGACGTGGACTCCACCCTCATCCAGGACGAGGTCATCGAGCTGTTCGCCGCCCACGCAGGCTGCGAGGACAAGGTCGCCGAGGTCACCGCCGCGGCGATGCGGGGCGAGCTGGACTTCGAGCAGTCGCTGCACGCCCGTGTCTCCCTGCTGGCCGGGCTCGACGCCTCCGTGGTCGACAAGGTGCGCAACGAGATCCGGCTGACCCCCGGCGCCCGCACCCTGATCCGCACCCTGAAGCGGCTCGGCTACCAGGTCGGCGTGGTCTCCGGTGGCTTCACCCAGGTCACCGACGATCTCAAGGAGCGCCTCGGCCTCGACTTCGCCCAGGCCAACACGCTGGAGATCGTCGACGGCAAGCTGACCGGCCGGGTCACCGGCGAGATCGTGGACCGCGCGGGCAAGGCGCGGCTGCTGCGCCGGTTCGCCGCGGAGGCCGGGGTGCCGCTGGCGCAGACGGTGGCGATCGGTGACGGCGCCAACGACCTCGACATGCTGAACGCGGCCGGTCTCGGCGTCGCCTTCAACGCCAAGCCCGTGGTGCGCGAGGCGGCGCACACGGCCGTGAACTTCCCCTTCCTCGACACGGTCCTCTACCTCCTCGGCATCACGCGCGAAGAGGTCGAGGCGGCCAACACCCACGACGAGAGCTGAGCCCGCGCAGCAGGCACAGCAGGCGCAGCAGGGACCGCGCCCTGTGAGCGGCCCGCTCCCCAGGACACGAAGGCCCGGCCCGCCTCACGGCACCGGGCCTTCGCCGTCTCTCGGTGTCACCTCATTCGGACGGCGCCCAGTAGTCCGTCAGCGTGGCCACGCCCGGCTCCAGGCTCTTCCACGGGCCCTCGAAGGACAGCAGCGCGAATGCGGCGGCGGGGAAACCGCGGCGGTTCATCCGGTCGCGGGCGTCTCCGTCGGCCGAGCCGGCCAGGATCTCGGCGAGGCCGTGGACCCCCGGGTTGTGGCCGATCAGGATCAGGGTGCCGACCTCGTCCGGGACCTCGTTCAGAAGGGCGATGAGCCGGCCCGGGGAGGCCTCGTAGATCCGCTCCTCGTAGACGGTCTTCGGCCGGTGTTCCAGTTCGTGGACGGCGAGCTTCCAGGTCTCGCGGGTCCGGGTCGCGGTGGAGCACAGGGCCAGGTCGAAGGTGAGGCCGGTGTCGGTCAGCTTGCGGCCGGCGACGGCCGAGTCCATGCGGCCCCGCTCGGCGAGCGGGCGCTCATGGTCGGACACCTGGGGCCAGTCGGCTTTCGCATGCCGGAAAAGGGCGATCCTGCGGGGTTCTGCGACGCTCATGCGTCCCAGCTTCGCATGAAACAGGCCACCGGGCGCAGGGAGTTGACATGCGGATTCGCCATGTGAGGCGGCTTCCGGTCAGCGCGTGAGCAGCTGCCGCGCGCGCTCGACCAGGTGGGCTATCTCCGGGTCCGCGCCCGCCGCGTGCGCGTCCGACGGGTTCAGTATCAGCAGGAACAGGATGGCGAAGGCGAGCACGGGCAGCGCGAGGGCCCACCAGGGCAGCAGCACGTCGACGCCGCCCGTGGTCGCCGGGTGGGTCCGGAAGTGGGTGCGGGCGGGCATGATCGCCTCCGTGGTCCTTGAGCGGTTCCGTGACCACCCCCTGCGGTCACCACTCGAAGGTACGGAATCCGTGGCAGTCAACCCATCAGGTTTTCCACCCAGTTACCCCTGAGCCTTACCCCCTAGGGGACAGGGGGGCCAGCACCACCATCCGCCGGAACCGTCCGGTGGCGGGGGGCCGGCCGGGCGGCGTCACGGGGACGCGATGGTCGCGACGATGGCGATGACGACGAAGATCGCGAAGAAGGAGCCGAAGACGAGCATCATCTTCTTCTGACCGTCGCGCGGGTTCGGGTCGAGCACAGGCTGCATGCGCCCAGTCTCGCATCCCTTCCCCGGCATCCCGTGCACGGGGTCAGCGCGTCGCGGCCTCCTCCTCCACCGTGCGGTCGCGGCCCGCCAGGAAGCCCACCACCATCTGGGGCACCATGAGGCCCGCCATCAGGGCGATCGGCAGGCCCCAGCCGCCGCTGTGCTGGTAGAGCACGCCGACCAGCAGCGGGCCGGGGATGGAGATCAGATAGCCGGTGCTCTGCGCGAACGCGGACAGCTGGGCCACACCGGGACCGCTGCGGGCGCGCATGCCGACCATCGTCAGCGCCAGCGGGAAGGCGCAGTTCGCGATCCCGAGCAGCAGCGCCCAGGCCCAGGCACCGGCGGCCGGGGCGAGGTAGAGACCGGCGTACCCGGCGAGGCCGCACACGCCCAGGACCAGCACGATCGGCCCCTGGTGGGGCAGCCGGGCGGCGATCCGCGGGATGACGAAGGCCAGCGGTACGCCCATCACCATCGTCACGGCGAGCAGCAGACCCGCGGTGCCGGCCGACACCCCCGCGTCCCGGAAGATCTGCGCCATCCAGCCCATGGTGATGTAGGCGGCGGTGGCCTGGAGGCCGAAGAAGACGGCGAGCGCCCAGGCGGTACGGCTGCGGGCGATCCGCAACGGGGGCTGCTCCCCCGCCGCCCCCGTCGGCCCCGGTGCCGGCGCCGGCTTCGAATCCGGCTCCGGGCCCCGCGCCGGGCGGGACGCCCCCACGGCAGCCGCGGAGGTCGCGGAAGCCCCCCGCCCGGTCGCACCCTTCTCCCGCGCGGAGCCCTCCCGGCCCTCCCGGACCAGCGGCACCCAGGGCACCACCGCGACCGCGGCGAGCAACGCCCAGACCGCGAGCCCCGGCTTCCAGCCGCCGCCCATGGCATGGGTC
Organism: Streptomyces sp. NPDC001056; assembly: GCF_053598955.1. Classification (NCBI taxonomy): domain Bacteria; kingdom Bacillati; phylum Actinomycetota; class Actinomycetes; order Kitasatosporales; family Streptomycetaceae; genus Streptomyces; species Streptomyces sp. NPDC001056. The sequence continues at coordinate 18,979 of NZ_JBSFLI010000021.1, forward strand.
AGCGGGACCGTCACCGCGGCCGGAAGGGACGTACCGAGCGCGAGCACCATCGAGTACAGGCCGGTCATGGGGCCGACCCGGTCGGGGAACCAACGCTTGACGATGACCGGCATCAGCACGTTGCTGACGGCGATGCCCATCAGTGCGAGCGCGCTGGCGGCCAGGAACCCGGCGGTGCCGCCGGCGTACGGCCGTATCAGCAGGCCCGCGAAGATCGCGGCCATGCCGGCGCACACCACGGCGGCCGGTCCGAAGCGGCGCGCCAGGCGGGGCGCCGTCACACCGAAGACGGCGAAGCACAGCGGGGGCACGGAGGTGAGCAGCCCGGCCACGCTGCCGCTCATGCCGAGCCCGGCGCGGACCTCCTCCAGCAGGGCGCCCAGGCTGGTGATGGCGGGGCGGAGGTTGACCGCGGACAGCATGATGCCGACGACCACCAGGCGGGTCACCCACGCGCGCGCGGGACCCGTTCCCGGGATCGTCGTCGTCGCGCCCGCCGCGGCGGACGTGTCGCGTTCGCTCGGGGGCATCGCCGTACGGGTGTCCGTTGCCCGGGTTTCCTCACTCACCATGAGGCACATCATAGAATCATAGGATGATTGGTTGTCCATCCCCGGAACTGCCGGAGCGTGCGCGCCCCGGTCTGTCGTGCGAAGGTGTGCCATGCCTCTGAGCCACCCGCGCCGTTCGGCCCTCTCCGAGCAGGTGATCGCCGAACTGCGCAACCAGATCGCCACCGGCGAGTGGCCGGTCGGCTCCCGTATCCCGACCGAGCCCGAGCTGGTCGAACAGCTGGGCGTCGCCCGCAACACGGTCCGCGAGGCCGTGCGCGCGCTCGCCCACAACGGGCTGCTGGACATCCGGCAGGGCTCCGGCACCTATGTGGTGGCGACCAGCGAACTGGCCGGCGTGATGCACCGCCGGTTCGCCGACGCGGACCCCCGGCACATCGCCGAACTGCGCGCCACGCTGGAGTCGGCCGCGGCCAAGCTGGCCGCCGAGCGGCGCACCGAGAAGGACCTCAAGCAGCTGGACGCGCTCCTGGCACGGCGCGAGGAGGCATGGGAGAGCGGCGAGGCGGAGGCCTTCGTGGCCGCCGACGCCACCTTCCACCTGGCCGTGGTGGCCGCGTCCCACAACGAGGTCATGACGGCGATGCACGCCGACCTGGGCGAGCTGCTGCGGGACGCGCTGCGCGCGGACGTCGGCGCCGAGCTGACACCGGACACGCACATGGACCACAGCCGCCTGATGGACGCGATCCGCGCCGGCGACGCCGAGGCGGCGGCCAGGGAGGCGGCGAGCTACCCCTTCCAGTGCCGTCCGGGGCGGCCCGGCATCGGCTGACGGCCCGGTTCAGCGCACCTTCTGGTGGCTGATCCACACCGAGCCGACCTCCTTCCAGCAGCGCCCGGTGAGCCGTACCGTCAGCGCCGGCTCGTCGTCCACCGGGGCGCTGTCGGTGTCGATGTCCCACCAGCGGGCGCACTCGATGTGCAGGCGTACCCGGTCGGTGTCGGCATAGGGGTTGTGGCAGTACGCCACCACATGGGAGCCGCTCACGGCCGTCCGGCACGCGGCCCCGAACAGGGTCGGCGCGGGCGGGCCGGCGCTCGCGCGGGCATGGGGCGTCGCGTCGTACGGCAGGGAGAGTACGAGGGCGACGGCCGCGGTCAGCGGGGCCAGGCAGCGGGACAGGCGCACAAGGAGACCTCCTCGGCCGGGCTGGCTGCGGAGGAACGCGCCGCACGGACGTGTCTTCAGGGTGCGCCGCGCGGGGGACGGCCCGCCCGACCGGTGAGCCGAACGGGTGACGGCGCGGGAACGGACGACGCCGGACGCGCGACCCGGAACGGACGGCCCCGGAACGGACGACCCCGGAACGGACGACCCGGAACGCACGACGCCGAGCGGACGCCGCCGGAGACGGCGAAGGCCCGCGCCCCCTCGGGGGTGCGGGCCCGGCCGTGAAGTGAAGCCGTACGGCCGTGAAAGGCGCGACAGCGGGTTTCAGCCGCGCGGCAGCGCTCAGGCGCCGATCGCGTGCAGGCCGCCGTCCACGTGGATGATCTCGCCGGTGGTCTTCGGGAACCAGTCGCTGAGCAGGGCGACGATGCCCTTGCCGGCCGGCTCCGGGTCCTTCAGGTCCCACTCCAGCGGGGAGCGGCTGTCCCACACGGAGGCCAGTTCGCTGAAGCCCGGGATGGACTTGGCGGCCATGGAGCCGATCGGGCCCGCGGAGATGAGGTTGCAGCGGATGTTCTGCTTGCCCAGGTCACGCGCCATGTAGCGGTTGGTCGCCTCCAGGGCGGCCTTGGCCGGGCCCATCCAGTCGTACTGCGGCCAGGCGAACTGGGCGTCGAAGGTGAGGCCGACGACCGAGCCGCCGTTCTGCATCAGCGGCAGGCAGGCCATGGTGAGCGACTTCAGGGAGAACGCCGAGACGTGCATGGCGGTGGCCACGGACTCGAACGGCGTGTTGAGGAAGTTGCCGCCGAGCGCGTCCTGCGGGGCGAAGCCGATGGAGTGCACGACGCCGTCGAGGCCGCCCAGCTCCTCGCCGACCACGTCGGCCAGCCGCCCGAGGTGCTCCTCGTTGGTCACGTCCAGCTCGATGACCTTGGTGGGCTTCGGCAGCTTCTTGGCGATGCGCTCGGTCAGCGTGGGCCGCGGGAAGGCGGTCAGGATGATCTCGGCGCCCTGCTCCTGGGCCTGCTTGGCGGCGTGGAAGGCGATGGAGGACTCCATCAGCACACCGGTGATCAGGACGCGCTTGCCCTCAAGAATTCCGCTCATGGTGATCAGTGACCCATTCCCAGTCCGCCGTCAACGGGGATGACGGCTCCAGTGATGTACGAGGCGTCGTCCGACGCGAGGAACCGGACGGCCGCGGCGATCTCCTCCGGCCGCGCGTAACGGCCGAGCGGCACCTGCGACACGATGCCCTGGCGCTGCTCGTCGCTGAGCACCTTGGTCATGTCGGTGTCCACGAAGCCGGGCGCGACGACGTTGAAGGTGATGTTGCGCGAGCCCAGCTCACGGGCGAGGGAGCGCGCGAAGCCGACCAGGGCGGCCTTGGAGGCGGCGTAGTTCGCCTGCCCCGCCGAGCCGAGCAGACCGACCACGGAGGAGATCAGGACGACGCGGCCCTTCTTGGCGCGCAGCATGCCGCGGTTGGCGCGCTTGACGACGCGGAAGGTACCGGTGAGGTTGGTGTCGATGACCGAGGTGAAGTCCTCCTCGGACATGCGCATCAGGAGCTGGTCCTTGGTGATCCCGGCGTTGGCGACGAGCACCTCGACGGGACCGTGCTGGTCCTCGATCTCCTTGTAGGCCTGCTCCACCTGCTCGGGGTCGGTGATGTCGCACTTGACGGCCAGGAAGCCGGCCGGCGGCTCACCCGAGCGGTACGTGATCGCGACCTTGTCGCCGGCGTCGGCGAAAACGCGGGCGATGGCGAGGCCGATGCCCCGGTTGCCTCCGGTGACGAGAACCGAGCGGCTCAACGGATCACCCTTTCGATAGCGGTCTGCTGGAAGTCCGACAACCCGCCCGAACACCTGGATGACAGGCGGCTTCACCGAAAACCTATCGGTACGGCCGCGTCGGTGGGCATTCGGGCACCGACAGTGGCGCGGGACCGTCGCTGTCGGGTCCCTACAGATTCGCGGGGGTCCGGGTCCGAAAGGTGTGTGGTCCGTGGGGCCGCCCGCAGGACATGATCGGAGCCGACAGGCCACGACAGCAGGGAGACCTCCGTGCCTCATTCCATCGACGAAGCCTTCACGGCACTTCCGCTAAGGTCCCTCGCCGACGCCGCGCTCGCCCGCGCGCGCTCGCTCGGAGCCGAGCACGCCGACTTCCGGTTCGAGCGGGTGCGCAGCGCGACCCTGCGGCTGCGGGACGCCCGGCCCGCGGGGTCCTCGGACGACACCGACCTCGGGTACGCGGTCCGGGTCGTGCACGGCGGTACGTGGGGCTTCGCCTCCGGGGTCGACCTGACGCTGGACGCGGCGGCCCGGGTCGCGTCGCAGGCGGTCGCCATGGCCAAACTGTCCGCGCAGGTCATCAAGGCCGCCGGGGCCGATGCGGGGGCACCCCCCACGCGGGTCGAGCTGGCCGACGAGCCGGTGCACGCCGAGCGGACGTGGGTGTCGTCGTACGAGATCGACCCCTTCTCGGTGCCGGCCGAGGAGAAGTCGGCGCTGCTCGCCGACTGGAGCGCGCGCCTGATGGCGGCGGACGGCGTGAGCCATGTGGACGCCTCGCTGGTCACCGTGCACGAGAACAAGTTCTACGCCGACACGGCCGGGACCGTCACCACGCAGCAGCGGGTGCGGCTGCATCCCGAGCTGACCGCGGTCTCGGTGGACGAGTCCAGCGGGGAGTTCGACTCCATGCGGACGCTGGCGCCGCCGGCCGGGCGCGGCTGGGAGTACCTGACCGGCACCGGCTGGGACTGGGACGGCGAGCTGGCGCGGATCCCGGAGCTGCTGGCCGAGAAGATGCGGGCGCCGAGCGTGGAGCCGGGCCTGTACGACCTGGTGGTCGACCCGTCCAACCTGTGGCTGACCATCCACGAGTCCATCGGGCACGCCACCGAGCTGGACCGGGCGCTCGGCTACGAGGCCGCCTACGCCGGCACCTCCTTCGCCACCTTCGACCAGCTGGGCAAGCTGAAGTACGGCTCCGAGCTGATGAACGTCACCGGCGACCGCACCGCCGAGCACGGCCTGGCGACCATCGGGTACGACGACGAGGGCGTCGAGGCGCAGTCCTGGGACCTGGTGAAGGACGGCACGCTGGTCGGCTACCAGCTGGACCGCAGGATCGCCCGGCTGACCGGCTTCGAGCGGTCCAACGGGTGCGCGTACGCCGACTCCCCCGCCCATGTGCCGGTGCAGCGCATGGCCAACGTGTCGCTGCGGCCGGACCCGGCGGGGCTGTCCACCGAGGATCTGATCGGGGGCGTGGAGCGGGGCATCTACGTGGTCGGCGACCGGTCCTGGTCGATCGACATGCAGCGCTACAACTTCCAGTTCACCGGGCAGCGCTTCTTCCGGATCGAGAACGGGCGGCTCGCCGGGCAGCTCAAGGACGTCGCCTACCAGGCCACGACGACCGACTTCTGGGGATCGATGGCGGCGGTCGGCGGCCCGGGGACGTACGTCCTGGGCGGCGCCTTCAACTGCGGCAAGGCCCAGCCGGGCCAGGTGGCCGCCGTGTCCCACGGGTGCCCCTCCGCCCTCTTCCGGGGCGTAAACATTCTGAACACCACGCAGGAGGCCGGTCGATGAGCGCTGGTACCAGCAAGCCGCACGAGATCGTCGAGCAGGCACTCGCGCTGTCCCGGGCGGACGGGTGCGTCGTCATCGCCGACGAGCGCTCCACCGCGAACCTGCGCTGGGCGGGCAACGCGCTCACCACGAACGGGGTGACCCGGGGCCGTGGCCTCACGGTGATCGCGACCGTGGACGGGCAGCAGGGCACCGCCTCCGGCGTCGTCTCGCGGTCGGCGGTGACCTCGGACGAGCTGGAACCGCTGGTGCGGGCCGCGGAGGCCGCCGCGCGGGGGGCCGGACCCGCCGAGGACGCGCAGCCACTGGTCACGGACGTACCCGCGGCGCCCGACTTCACGGACGCACCCGCCGAGACCTCCTCCGCCGTGTTCGCCGACTTCGCCCCGGCGCTCGGCGAGGCCTTCGCCCGCGCCCGGGCCGGCGGCCGGGAGCTGTACGGCTTCGCCAACCACGAGATGGTGTCGACCTACCTGGGCACCTCGACCGGCCTGCGGCTGCGGCACGACCAGCCCACCGGCACCCTGGAACTGAACGCCAAGTCGCCCGACCACACCCGCTCCGCATGGGCCGGACGCTCCACCCGGGACTTCAAGGACGTCGACCCGGCCGCCATGGACGCCGAGCTGGCCGTGCGGCTGGGCTGGGCGCAGCGGCGCGTGGAGCTGCCCGCGGGCCGCTACGAGACCCTGCTGCCGCCCACCGCGGTGGCGGACCTGCTGGTCTACCAGTTGTGGTCGGCCTCGGGGCGGGACGCGGCGGAGGGCCGCACGGTCTTCTCCAAGCCCGGCGGCGGTACCCGGATCGGCGAGCGGCTCTCCGAGCTGCCGCTGACCCTGCGCAGCGACCCGAACGAGCCCGGACTGGAGTGCGCGCCCTTCGTGATCGCCCACTCCTCGGGCGGCGACCGGTCGGTGTTCGACAACGGACTGCCGGCCCCGGCCACCGACTGGATCCACCAGGGCGTGCTCCGGAACCTGACCACGACCCGGCACAGCGCCGCCCTGACCGGACTGCCGGTCACCCCCGCCGCGGACAACCTGGTCCTGGACGGCGGCAACCGCTCCCTGGACGAGATGGTCGCGGACACCGAGCACGGGCTGCTGCTGACCTGCCTGTGGTACATCCGCGAGGTCGACCCGGCGACGCTGCTGCTCACCGGCCTGACCCGGGACGGCGTCTACCTCGTGGAGAACGGCGAGGTGACCGGGCAGGTGAACAACTTCCGGTTCAACGAGTCGCCGGTGGAGCTGCTGCGCCGGGCGATCGAGGCGGGTCGCACGGAGAAGACGCTGCCCCGCGAGTGGGGCGACTGGTTCACCAGGGCCGCGATGCCGCCGCTGCGGGTCCCCGATTTCAACATGAGTTCTGTCAGCCAGGGCGTATAACCTCGTAGTCGGCTGTCACCCGACCGCCCGAGGATCATCAAGGAGACACGAGAACCGTGACGGACATCGTCGACGAACTGAAGTGGCGTGGGCTCATCGCCCTCTCCACGGACGAGGACGCATTGCGCAAGGCGTTCGCGGACGGTCCCGTCACGTTCTATTGCGGCTTCGACCCGACCGCGCCCAGTCTGCACCTCGGCAACCTCGTGCAGATCCTGACGATGCGCCGCATCCAGCAGGCGGGCCACCGCCCGCTGGGTCTGGTCGGGGGCGCGACCGGTCTGATCGGCGACCCGAAGCCCACCGCCGAGCGCACGCTGAACGCGCCGGAGACCGTCGCCGAGTGGGTCGAGCGGCTGCGCGGCCAGATCGCGCCGCTGCTGGACTTCGAGGGCCCGAACGCCGCGGTGATGGTCAACAACCTGGACTGGACCCAGGGCCTGTCGGCCATCGAGTTCCTGCGGGACATCGGCAAGCACTTCCGGGTCAACAAGATGATCGCCAAGGAGGCCGTCTCCCGGCGGCTCAACTCCGACGCGGGCATCAGCTACACCGAGTTCAGCTACCAGATCCTGCAGGGCATGGACTTCCTGGAGCTGTACCGGAGGTACGGCTGCACGCTGCAGACGGGTGGCAGCGACCAGTGGGGCAACCTCACCTCCGGCACCGACCTGATCCACCGGGTCGAGCCCGACGCCGTGGTGCACGCGCTGGGCACACCGCTGATCACCAAGGCGGACGGCACGAAGTTCGGCAAGACCGAGTCCGGCACGGTGTGGCTCGACCCCGAGATGACCACGCCGTACGCGTTCTACCAGTTCTGGATCAACGCGGACGACCGGGACGTGGCCAAGTTCCTGCGCATCTTCAGCTTCAAGTCCCGCGAGGAGATCGAGGAGCTGGAGCGGCTGACCGAGGAGCGGCCGCAGGCGCGGGCGGCTCAGCGGGCGCTGGCCGAGGAGCTGACGACGCTGGTGCACGGGGCCGAGCAGACGGCCGCGGTGGTCGCCGCGTCGAAGGCGCTGTTCGGGCAGGGCGAGCTCGCGGAGCTGGACGGCCGGACCCTGGCGGCGGCGCTCTCCGAGGTGCCGCACGTCCAGGTCGCCGAGCTGGGTTCCGTGGTGGATCTGTTCGCTGAGGTCGGGCTGGTGGCGAGCAAGTCCGCCGCGCGCAGGACCGTGAAGGAGGGGGGCGCCTACGTGAACAACGTCAAGGTGGCCTCCGAGGACGCGGTGGCCTCGACCGGGGATCTGCTGGACGGGCGGTGGCTGGTGCTGCGGCGCGGCAAGCGGAATCTGGCGGCGGTGGAGGTTGTCGCGGGATGACTCCGCCGGGGCGCGGTGGCTCGACACGGCCCCGCGCCCCCGGGTCGCTCCGGTCGGAGGCGTCTCAGACTCTCTGGCGTTTCCTCTTGCCCAGCGTCGCCATGTAGAGGGCGTCCACCACGGCGACGATGATGATCGCGGCCACCAGCTGGAAGATGTGGCGGCTCCAGTCGATGCCCCGGGTCTCCTCGACGTTCAGGGCGCGGGCGATCGCGTTGCCCGCGATGGCGCCGAGGATGCCGCAGATGGTGGTCAGCCAGAGGGGGCTGTGCTGCTTGCCGGGGATGACCGCTTTGGCGATCACACCCAGTACGAATCCCACGATGATCGCCCACAACCAGCCCATGGCTGCCTCCTCGTCCGGATCGACGTGAGCTTTACGTCAGTGTCGGCCGGTGCGCCACAGGACGCATGTCGTATCCCGCCGTACGGCCGGGCATCGGCGCAGGCAGCGGGCGACCCGGTCTCGTCGGGCGCGCGGCCGCGGCGTACCGTAAGACGTGTCCCGGCACCGGCTTCCGCGCCGGGGGGGTGGACGTGGGTGCGGGCCGGGAAGGTCCGATACGGCGGATGGTGAAGGCGATGCGGAAACAGCACGGCGCCGGCGGCCAGGTGTTCCGGATCACCGGGGCCCGGACCGGTCTCGCCGAGGACGTACGCGGGCGGCAGCGGCGGTACGTCATCTCGATGGCGATCCGCACGGTGGCGGTGATCCTCGCGGCCACGTTGTGGAACGTCGAGCGGCCCTTCGCCATCGTGGCGTTGGTGGCCGGTGCGATCCTGCCCTATATCGCGGTGGTGATCGCGAACGCGGGCCGTGAGCGGCCGCCCTCCCTGCCCTCGACGTTCGTCACCGCGCCCATGCGCCCGATGATCGGGACGACGCGCGGCGAGGACGAGCAGCCGCCCCGCAATCAGGGCTAGTACGGAGGAAGCGGACACCGACCCGGCCGCATCCTCAAGAAAAGCTCAAAATCAATCGCGCAGTTCCGGTGCCGGGCAACGGGTCGGCCGTGACATACTGCGTAAGCGCTCCGCATCCCCCGTCGGAGCGACGGACCGACGCCGGGCAGCTCCCCCCGTGGCTGCTCGGCGTCGCCTCGTTCTGCACCCGATCTGGTGAGACGAACCTGTGAGTGACGAAACCCCCATCTGCTCCGCCAAGGGCTGCCGCATCGCCGCCGTGTGGGTGCTGGCCTGGAACAACCCGAAGCTTCACACGCCGGAGCGGCGCAAGACCTGGCTCGCCTGCGAGGAGCACCGCGAGCACCTGTCCTCGTTCCTGGGTGTTCGGGGGTTCCTGAAGGACGTCGTCCCGCTCAAGGAGTGGGAGCAGAGCGGGAGTTGAGACCTGCGGGCGGCCGCGGTCCGGCCGCCGGTCAGCCCTCGCTCAGCCGCCGATCGCCGACATCGGGCGGTCCGGCTGGACGAAGGACGGGTCGTCCAGGCCCGCGCCCGCCTTCTTGCCCCACATCGCCTGGCGCCAGAGGCGGGCGATCTCCTCGTCGGGCGCGCCGGAGCGCAGGGCCTCGCGCAGGTCGGTCTCCTCGGTGGCGAACAGACACGTGCGGATCTGGCCGTCGGCGGTGAGCCGGGTGCGGTCGCAGGCCGCGCAGAACGGGCGGGTGACCGAGGCGATCACGCCGACCCGGTGCGGGCCGCCGTCCACCAGCCAGCGCTCCGCCGGTGCCGAACCGCGCTCCTCGACGTCCTCCGGGGTGAGGTCGAAGCGGGTGCGCAGGGAGGCGAGGATGTCGCCGGCGGTGACCATGCCCTCGCGCTTCCAGCCGTGCTGGGCGTCCAGGGGCATCTGCTCGATGAACCGCAGTTCATAGTCGTGTGCGACGGCCCAGGCCAGCAGGTCGGGGGCCTCGTCCTCGTTGAGGCCGGGCATCAGGACGCTGTTGACCTTGACGGGCGTGAGGCCCGCGGCGCGGGCGGCCCGGAGTCCTTCGAGGACGTCCTTGTGGCGGTCACGGCGGGTGAGGGCCTTGAAGACGTCGGGGCGCAGGGTGTCCAGGGAGACATTGACCCGGTCCAGGCCCGCGTCCCGGAGCGCGGCGGCGGTGCGGCCGAGGCCGATTCCGTTGGTGGTGAGGGACACCCGCGGGCGCGGGTCGAGGGCCGCGACGCGCTCGACGATGCCGACCAGGCCGGGCCGCAGCAAGGGCTCGCCGCCGGTGAAGCGGACCTCCTCGACGCCGAGCAGGCGCACCGCGATGTCGATGAGGCGGACGATCTCGTCGTCGGTGAGCAGGTCGGGCTTGGCCAGCCACTGCAGGCCCTCCTCGGGCATGCAGTACGTGCAGCGCAGATTGCACCGGTCGGTCAGCGAGACCCTCAGGTCGGTGGCCACGCGGCCGAACGTGTCGATGAGCACGTGGGCCCCCTCCCTCGTTCGAGCATCGGCGTCGTTTCCGTTTCATCTGCGAGCCTACGTGACGCCACCGACATCGACACCGGCCCGATCGGACGAGGAGTCCGGCGGCCGCGCCGTAGGACCGTACAGCCCTGGGGACCCGTACGGCTCCGGCGACGCGGCCGGTCGTACGGGCGTCAGTGCGCGCCCGTCCCGGTGAGGGAACGCACCTCCAGTTCCGCGTACTTGCCGGCGGCCGGCACCTCCTTCGACAGCAGGGTGCCCACGGCGCCGAGCAGGAATCCGACGGGGATGGAGATGATCCCGGGGTTCTCCAGCGGGAACCAGTGGAAGTCGACGTCCGGGAACATCGAGGTCGGGCCGCCGGAGACGACCGGGGAGAACAGCACCAGGCCGACCGCGGTGACCAGGCCGCCGTAGATCGACCACAGGGCGCCGGCGGTGGTGAACCGCTTCCAGAAGAGGCTGTAGAGGATCGTCGGCAGGTTCGCGGAGGCGGCGACGGCGAAGGCGAGCGCCACCAGGCCGGCCACGTTGAGGTCGCGGGCCAGGGCGCCGAGCACGATGGAGACCGCGCCGATGCCGACGGTGGCCCAGCGGGCCGCGCCCAGTTCCTGCTTCTCGGTGGCCCGCCCCTTCTTGACGACGTTCGCGTAGATGTCGTGCGCGAAGGAGGAGGACGAGGCGAGGGTGAGGCCGGCGACGACGGCGAGGATGGTGGCGAAGGCGACGGCGGAGATGGTGGCGAGCAGGACGGCGCCCCCGTCGGAGTCGACGCCGCCGAGGTGCAGGGCGAGGAGCGGGGCCGCGGTGTTGCCCGCCTTGTTGGAGGCGGTGATCTCGTCCGGTTTGATCAGCGCGGCGGCGCCGAAGCCGAGGGCGAGGGTCATCAGGTAGAAGACGCCGATCAGGCCGATGGCCCAGATCACCGACTGACGGGCGGCCTTCGCGGTGGGCACCGTGTAGAAGCGGATCAGGATGTGCGGCAGGCCCGCGGTGCCGAGGACCAGGGCGAGGCCGAGGGAGAGGAAGTCCAGCTTGGTGGTGCCGGTGGCGCCGTACTTCAGGCCGGGCTCCAGGAACGACGCGCCCTTGCCGCTGTTGTCGGCGGCCCTGCCGAGCAGGTCCGAGACGTCGAAGTGGAACTTCACGAGGACCAGGAAGGTCAGCAGCAGGGCGCCGAGCATCAGCAGCACGGCCTTGACCATCTGTACCCAGGTGGTGCCCTTCATGCCGCCGATGGTGACGTACATGATCATCAGAACGCCGACCAGGGCGACGATGCCGATCTTGCCCATGTCGCTGGTGATGCCGAGGAGCAGGGAGACCAGGACGCCCGCGCCGGCCATCTGGGCGAGCAGGTAGAAGATCGACACCACGATGGTGGAGGTGCCCGCGGCCGTGCGGACCGGGCGCTGGCGCATCCGGTAGGCGAGCACGTCGCCCATCGTGTAGCGGCCGGAGTTGCGCAGCGGTTCGGCGACCAGGAGCAGCGCGACGAGCCAGGCGACCAGGAAGCCGATGGAGTAGAGGAAGCCGTCGTAGCCGAAGAGGGCGATGGCGCCGGCGATGCCGAGGAAGGACGCGGCGGACATGTAGTCGCCGGAGACGGCGAGGCCGTTCTGGAAACCGGTGAACTGGCGTCCGCCCGCGTAGAAGTCGGCGGCGTCCTTGGTCTGGCGGCCCGCCCAGACGGTGATGACGAGCGTGGCGGCGACGAAGACGGCGAACAGGGTGACGATCAGCGTCCGGTGCTCGCTCGCCTCGCCCGCGGCCAGCAGGGTGTGGTGGGTCGCGGGGCTCATTCCGCGCCCTCCATACGGGACTTGATGGCCCTCGCCCTCGGGTCCAGCTTGGCCGCGGCGTGCCGGGCGTACCACCAGGCGATGAGGAAGGTGGTGAGGAACTGGGCGAGCCCGAGGACCAGGGCGACGTTGACGTTGCCCGCGACCTTGGTGCCCATGAACCCGCCGGCGTAGTTGGAGAGCAGGACGTACAGCAGGTACCAGGCGATGAAGGCGAGGGTCAGCGGGAAGGCGAACGAGCGGTGCGCGCGGCGCAGTTCGCCGAAGTCCGCGCTCTGCTGCACCGCGGTGAACTCATCGGCGGTGGGAAGGGGTACCCCCGGTGTCGCGGGGGGCGGTGTCTCGGTGGCCACGGGTTCTCCTCGCGGGTGCTGTCGGACAGGGCGGCCGGGGGCTCGATGGTGCTCGCGCTCCCTGCCCAGGTCCACGGCGCCACGCGAAGGCCGGTTCAAGTCCTATGAGTTCTTTCGCAAGCGGTCTGATCGAGTCATTGCCAAGTCATTGCCGATCACAGAGGTGACGGGTTACGTTCCGGATGCACCACTCACCATGCGCCTGCCCGAGCACCGACCCGTGTCTCGGGCGGCTTCGTATCGGGATGAAGTGGAGAACCCATGCCTCATCTGCGCCCCAGACGCCGGCCGGTGTTCGCCGTGCCGGCCGTGCTGTCGCTCACCGCCTCGCTCGGCTTCCTGCCGGCCGCGGCCTCGGCCGCGCCCGCGACGACGGCACACGCCGCGGTCGGGGCACCGGCGTCCGGGACACCGGCCGCGAACACCTCGACGGCGGACGGCCCGAACCTGTCGTATGTGGTCAACACCCGCACGGACCACGGCACGCTCGACTCGGTGCGGCGCGAGATCACCCGCAACGGCGGCACCCTGGTGGCCGGTTACGACCGGATCGGCGTCCTGGTCGCGCACTCCGCGAACCCGGACTTCGCCCGGCTGATGCGCGCGGTGCCCGGGGTCGCCTCGGCCGGTGCCACCCGCCACACCCCGCTGGCCTCCGCGTCCACGACGGACAGGGGCGCGCCGCAGGTGCTCGGCGGCGCGCAGGCGGCCGCGGCCGGCGCGGCGGCGACCGGGGACCAGGACCCGCTGGAACCGCTCCAGTGGGACCTGCCCGCCGTCAAGGCGGACAAGGCGCACGAGAAGACGCTCGGCAGCCGTGAGGTCACGGTCGGGGTCATCGACAGCGGCGTGGACGACACCCACCCGGACATCGCGCCCAACTTCGACCGCGCCGCCTCCGTCAACTGCGTGTCGGGCAAGCCGGACACCACCGACGGCGCCTGGCGGCCCGGTGCCTCGGAGAGCCCGCACGGCACGCATGTGGCGGGGGAGATCGCGGCCGCGAAGAACGGCGTGGGCATGACGGGCGTGGCACCGGGCGTCAGGGTGGCCGGCATCAAGGTGGCCGATCCGAACGGGTACTTCTACACCGAGGCCGTGGTCTGCGGCTTCGTCTGGGCGGCCGAGCACCACGTCGACGTGACCAACAACAGCTATTTCACCGACCCCTGGTACTTCAACTGCACCACCGACCCGGACCAGAAGGCACTCGTGGACGCCGTCGGCCGGGCCTCGCGGTACGCGGAGCGGCGGGGCACGGTGAACATCGCGTCGGCGGGCAACGAGAGGTACGACCTGGCCGCCGACGCGATCACCGACCCGGACTCGCCGAACGACGGCACCGCGTCGTCCCGGGTGATCGACCCGCGCCGCTGCTTCGACATCCCGGCCCAGTTGCCGGGGGTCGTGACGGTCGCGGCGACCGGCGCGAAGGGCCTGAAGGCGTCGTACTCCAACTACGGCCTGGGCATCATCGACATCGCCGCGCCCGGCGGCGACTCGACGGTCTACCAGACGCCCGCGCCCCCGGCGACCAGCGGCCTCATCCTCGGCCCGCTGCCGGGCGCCAAGTGGGGCTACATGGCCGGCACGTCCATGGCGGCCCCGCATGTGGCCGGTGTTGCCGCATTGATCAAGTCAACCCATCCGCACGCGTCCGCCGCCCTGGTCAGGGCACTCCTGTACGCGGAGGCCGACGCCACCCCGTGCACGGACCCGTACGACATCAACGGCGACGGCAAGGTCGACGCGGTGTGCCAGGGGCCGGCGAACCGCAACGGCTTCTACGGCCGGGGCATGGCCGACGCGCTGGCGGCGGTGACCGGATAAGACCCCTGTACGGGCGGGTGGTCCGCAGGTATCCGGCCACCCGCCCGTCCGTCATCCGTCCTGGTGTCCTGGGGGCGGTGATGGACGTCGTCACGGCGTTCAGCGCGGGGGACGCGGGCTGCCACCGCGCACGCGTCGACAAGGGCGTCCGTAAAGAGGCGGACCTTTACCGGCCGACGCCGGGTCCCTACAAAGGTTGATTGAATCAATAATGCATAGTGCAGTCATGACGGATATCGCGTTCGCATGGTCTGCGCTGGGCGGGGACCCCGCCCTGCTCTCCCGGGTGACGACGGTCGAGCGACCGGGAACCCTCCCGTCCCGCCTTCCGGTACGACGGTTCGCGCGCACCTGTGCCGGGGTGTGCGCCCTGGCCGCCGCCGAGCTGGCGGCCCACCGGACCGGTCGCGAGGCGCCCGGGGTCCGGGTCGACGACGGTGCCGTGGCCGCCGCGTTCCACAGTGAACGGCTGCTGCGCACGGACGGGCGGGCGACGGTCTCCTTCGCGCCGCTGTCGCGGTTCTGGCGCACGGCCGACGGCTGGGTGCGCACCCACGCCAACTACCCCCACCACCGGACCCGCCTGCTCGCCGCGCTGGGCCTGCCGGACGGCGCCGCGCCCGAGGACGTGGCCGCCCGGCTCGCGGACCGCACCGCCGCCGGGACCGAGGAGGCGGTCTACGGCGCCGGCGGCCTCGCGGTGGCCCTGCGTGCACCCGAGGAGTGGCGGGCCACCGAACAGGCCGCCGAGGTGGCCGCGCGGCCCCTCGTGGAGCGCGTACGGCTCGGCACCGCTCCCGTGCGCGCGCTCCCGCCGCTCGACCCGGCCGCCGCCCCGCTGCTGCCCGCCGCGGGGGTCCGCGTCCTCGACCTGACCCGGGTCCTGGCGGGCCCGGTCGCCACCCGCACCCTCGGCCTGCTGGGCGCGGACGTGCTGCGCCTGGACGCGCCCTGGCTGCCCGAACTCCCCGACCAGCACGCCGACACGGGCTTCGGCAAGCGCTCCGCGACCCTGGACCTGGCGGCCGACCGGGCCACCTTCGAGGAGCTGCTGTCCGGGGCGGACGTCGTGGTCACCGGCTACCGTCCCGGCGCGCTCGACCGCTTCGGCCTCTCCCCCGAGGCGCTGGCGGAACGGCACCCCGCACTGGTGGTGGCCCAGGTGTCGGCGTGGGGCGCGTACGGGCCCTGGGGCGACCGGCGCGGCTTCGACAGCCTGGTGCAGGTCGCCACCGGCATCGCGGTGACCGAGGGCTCCTCCGGGCAGCCCGGCGCGCTGCCCGCGCAGGCCCTGGACCACGGCACCGGCTATCTGCTGGCGGCGGCGGTCCTGCGGGCGCTGACCGAGCGGTCGTACGACGGCGGCGGCCGCGCGGTCCGGCTGGCGCTGGCGCGCACGGCGCACTGGCTGACGGACGGGATGCCGTACGACGCCCCGGAGACGGACGACCCGCCGGGCGCCCCTCACGTCGCCCCGGACGCCTGGCTCGCCGAGGCCGACGGTCCCCTCGGCCGGCTGCGGCACGCCCTCTCCCCGGTGAACTTCGCGGGCGGGCCCACCGATTGGGCCCGGCCCCCGGCGCCCTGGGGTTCGGACCGGCCCGTCTGGCCGTGAGGGCGGGTCACACCCCGACCGCTCCCAGCAGACTGCCCGCCGCGTACGTCACGGCCATCGCCAGCGCCCCGCCCCCCACGTTGCGCAGCACCGCCCGCCCGGGGGCGGCGGCGCCGAGGCGGGCGCTGGCCCAGCCGGTGAGCACCAGCGCGGCCAGCACGGAGACCACGGTCACCGGCAGCCGCCAGCCGCCCGGGGGCAGCACGATGGCCAGCAGCGGCAGCAGGGCGCCCACGGTGAAGGCCAGGAAACTCGCCCAGGCCGCGTGCCACGGGTTGGTCAGCTCGTCGGGGTTGATACCCAGCTCCACACTGGCGTGCGCCCGCAGCGCGTCCCGCTCGGTGAGCTGTTCGGCGGCCTCCCGGGCCACTTCCTCGGACAGCCCGCGCGACTGGAGCATCTGGGTCAGCTCGCGCAGTTCGGCCTCGGGCTGCTCGCGCAGTTCCCGCTTCTCCACGGCCAGCGCGGCCAGCTCGGAGTCGCGCTGGGTGGACACGGAGACGTACTCCCCGGCCGCCATGGACATCGACCCGGCGAGCAGCCCGGCCAGGCCCGCGGTCAGCAGGGCGGAGCGGCTCCCGGTCGCCCCGGCCACGCCGACGACGAGTCCCGCGGTGGAGACGATGCCGTCGTTCGCGCCCAGCACGGCGGCGCGCAGCCAGTTCAGCCGCGAGCCGAGCGCGCCGCCGTGGCTCTCGTCGTGGTTCAGTTCCGTCACACCAGGGAGGATCGCACTTCGGGGCGGCTCGCGCCGCTTCGACGCTCCACCGAGGGACAACAGGCCCAACGGAAAGGGACGTTCGGTACGGGCGGGGTCCCCACCGGCACCCGGGCGGCGCAACCCGGGGACTCCCGCGGAACCCTGCGGGGCGAAGATGTCGGTCACGGCCCGTATCCTCAGTGACCATGCTCGAAGACCGTGCGACCGCAGTGTCCTCCCCCACCCAGTGGCCGGCCGCGTATCCCCAGGGATACGCGGTCGTTGACGTGGAGACCACCGGCCTGGCCCGGCACGACCGGATCATCTCCGCCGCCGTCTACCGGCTGGACGCGCGCGGCGAGGTCGAGGACCACTGGTACACCCTGGTCAATCCGGAGCGCGACCCGGGACCCGTGTGGATACACGGTCTGACGAGCGAGGTGCTGGAGGGCGCGCCGCTGTTCGCGGACATCGCCGAGGAGTTCGCGGCCCGCCTGGAGGGCCGGGTGCTGGTCGCGCACAACGCGGTCTTCGACTGGCAGATGATCGCGCGGGAGTACGCGCGCGCCGAGCGCCGGGCGCCGGTGCGCCAGCGGCTGTGCACCATCGCGCTGTCGAAGGAGCTGGGGCTGCCGCTGCCCAACCACAAGCTGGAGTCGCTCGCCGCGCACTTCGGCGTGGTGCAGCAGCGGGCGCACCACGCGCTGGACGACGCGCGCGTGCTCGCGGAGGCGTTCCGGCCCAGCCTGCGGGCCGCGGCGGCGGGCGGCGTACGGCTGCCGCTGCTGGAGTGCCGCGCCCTGACGGAGTGGTCGGACGGCCCGGTGCCCCGGCAGTCCTCCGGCGGCGCCGGTGGCTACGGCGGCTACCGCCCGGGCAGTTGGCGCCCCTCCCGCAAAAGGCCCGCATGCCCCTATCCCAACCCAGGCCGCTATGAAGACGGCAAGCCTCTCAAACAGGGCATGCGGGTGGCGTTCTCCGGTGACACCTCCGTCGAGCGGGAGCTGCTGGAGGACCGGGCGACCGAGTGCGGGCTGCATGTGGCGTCCAGCATCTCCCGGCTGACCAGCCTGCTGGTGACCAACGACCCCGACTCGGGCACCTCCAAGACGGTCAAGGCGCGGCAGTTCGGCACGCCGGTCGTGGACGAGGCCGCGTTCGGGCAGCTGCTGCGGGACGTCGAGCCCGCGGACGAGTGAGACCGGGACCCCGGGTGAGTGGGCGGGACCCCGGGTGAGCGGGACCGGGCCCGCGGAGGCGTGACACCGGCTTCACGGACGGGTGGTCGTACGAAAGGGTGATTGACGCACGACTCACCCGGCACCCGCTCGCCCACGCGCCCGGGACGGCTCACCCTGTGGCTCATGGCGAGATGCGAAGTTTGCGGCAATGACTACGGAATGACCTTCGAGGTCCACGCCCAGGGCGCGGTCCATGTCTTCGACTGCTTCTCCTGTGCGATCCATCGCATGGCCCCGATCTGCGAGCACTGCCGGGTGCAGATCATCGGACAGGGCGTGGAGGTGGAGGGCCACTGGTACTGCGGCGCGCACTGCGCCCGCGCGGAGGGCCGTGCGGGAGTCGTCGACCGGGTGTGACCCGGCGGTCGTACGGCACCGGGTGTGACCCGGTACCCGCCCGATTGCACCCCGCGGCCCGGATGTACCGTCGTGGGGTGCATCGCTATCGCTTCCTGTTGTCCCGCCAGTGGGTCATCCTCACCATCGTCGCGATCGCGTTGATCCCCACGATGATCAGGCTGGGTTTCTGGCAGCAGCACCGCTACGAGGAGCGCACCGCGCGGAACGACCTGGTCGCCGCCGCGCTGCACGCCGAACCGGTCCCCGTCGAGCGGCTGTCCTCCCCCGGCCACGCCGTCACCCGGACCGAGAGGTACCGCACCGTCACCGCGACCGGCGCCTTCGACACCGCGAAGACGGAGGTGGTCCGGCGCCGGACCGACGCCGACGGGAACGTCGGCTACCACGTCCTCACGCCGTTCGTCCTCGACGACGGCAAGGTGCTGATGGTCAACCGCGGCTGGGTCGCCGCGGACGGGTCCCAGACCGCCTTCCCGAAGATCCCCGCACCGCCGGCCGGCCGGACCACCATCAGGGGACGCCTGATGGCCGACGAGACGACCGCGGCGAGCGGCATCAAGAACATCAAGGGCCTGCCCGACCGGCAGATCATGCTGATCAACAGCGCCGAGGAGGCGCACCGGCTCGGCGCGCAGGTGCTCGGCGGCTACATGGAGCAGACGGCGCCCACGCCCAAGGGCGGCTCCCCGGAGCAGATCTCCGACCCCGGCACCGAGGACGCCCCGCTGAACTACGCCTACATGATCCAGTGGTGGCTGTTCGCGGCGGCCGTCCCGGTCGGCTGGTGGTTCCTGGTGCGACGGGAGATCCGCGACCAGGAGGAGGCCGCGGCGGCACCGCGGCCGGAGGAGAGCGAACCGGCCACGGTCTGAGATCGCCGAGCGGGGGGGCGTCCCGGGCCGGACGTGCCCGGCGTGCTCGCGCGCTGTGTTCACTCCCCCGGCGCACCACCTGATTGGCCCCCAGGGTCGCAGGGAAACCGCATCCCGTGGACGCTCGTATCGAGGACTACGCCCTCATCGGCGACGAACAGACCGCCGCGCTGGTCGGCAGGGACGGCTCGATCGACTGGCTGTGCCTGCCCCGCTTCGACTCCGGCGCCTGCTTCGCCCGGCTGCTGGGCGAGGACGAGCACGGCCACTGGCGGATCGCCCCCAAGGCGGCCGAAGGGAACAAGCGTGACTGCACCCGCCGCGTCTACCGGCCCGACACCCTCGTCCTGGACACCGAGTGGGACACCCCGGACGGCACGGTCCGCGTCACCGACCTGATGCCGCAGCGCGAGCACGCCCCCGATGTCATCCGCATCGTGGAGGGCGTCAGCGGCCGGGTCACCGTCCGCAGCACACTGCGGCTGCGCTTCGACTACGGCTCGATCGTGCCGTGGATGCGCCGCTCCGACGGCCACCGGGTGGCGGTCGCGGGCCCCGACTCGGCGTGGCTGCGCTCCGAACCGCCCGTGCACACCTGGGGCGAGGACTACGGCACCCACTCCGAGTTCACCGTCGGCGGGGGCGAGCGGGTCGCGTTCGTGCTCACCTGGCACCCCTCCCATGAACGGCGCCCGGGGCTCGTCGACCCGTACGAGGCGCTGGAGGACAGCCTCACGGACTGGCGGCGCTGGGCCGGGCGGTGCCGTTACGACGGCCCCCACCGGGACGCGGTCGTCCGCTCCCTGATCACCCTCAAGGCGCTCACCTACGCGCCGACCGGCGGGATCGTCGCCGCGGCCACCACCTCGCTGCCGGAAAGACTCGGCGGGGTGCGCAACTGGGACTACCGGTACTGCTGGCTGCGGGACTCCACCCTCACCCTCGGCGCGCTGCTCACCGCGGGTTACCAGGAGGAGGCCGAGGCCTGGCGCAACTGGCTCCTGCGCGCGGTCGCCGGGGACCCGGCCGCCCTCCAGATCGTGTACGGCGTCGCGGGCGAGCGGCGGCTGCCCGAGCGGGAGCTGCCCTGGCTGCCCGGCTTCGCCGGCTCCTCCCCGGTACGGACCGGCAACGGCGCCCTGGACCAGCTCCAGCTCGACGTGTACGGCGAGGTGATGGACTCGCTGTCGCTGGCGCGCGGCGCGGGCCTGCCCACCCGGCCGCACATGTGGGCCATCCAGCGTGCGCTGATGGGCTTCCTGGAGTCGGCCTGGCGGGAGCCGGACCAGGGCCTGTGGGAGATGCGCGGCGACGCGCGCCACTTCGTGCACTCCAAGATGATGGTGTGGGTGGCCGCCGACCGGGCGGTGCGGACCCTCGAAAGCCACCAGGAGCTGGACGGCGACCTGGAGGGCTGGCGGCGGCTGCGCGAGGAGGTGCACCGGGAGGTGTGCGAGAAGGGCTACGACCCGGAGCGCAACACCTTCACCCAGTCCTACGGCTCCCGCGCGCTGGACGCCGCCCTGCTGCTCATCCCCCGCGTCGGTTTCCTGCCGCCGGACGACCCCCGGGTGATCGGCACGGTCGACGCCATCCGCGCCGGCCTCGGCCACTGCGGCTTTCTGCGCCGCTACGACTCCGAGGCGGACGACGAGGCGGTGGTCGACGGGCTGCCGGGCGGCGAGGGCGCCTTCCTCGCCTGCTCGTTCTGGCTGGCCGACGCGCTGCACCTGACCGGGCGCCCGCAGGAGGCGCGGGAGCTGTTCGAGCGGCTGGTGCGGGTGGCCAACGACGTGGGACTGCTGGCCGAGGAGTACGACCCCGTCGCGGACCGCCAGCTCGGCAACTTCCCGCAGGCGTTCAGCCATCTCGGCCTGGTGAACTCCGCCCTCACACTGTTCGGGGCCGAGGAGGCAGGATAGGGGCATGGATCTTGGACTGAAGGACCGGGTGTACATCGTCACCGGAGCCACCCGCGGTCTGGGCAACGCCGCCGCGCGGCAGCTCGTCGCGGACGGGGCGAAGGTGGTGATCACCGGCCGCGACAAGCAGCGGGCCGCGGACGCCGCGGCCGAACTGGGCCCCGACGCGGTGAGCGTGGCCATGGACAACGCCGACGCCGAGGCGCCCGAGCGGCTGATCGCGGCCGCCCGTGAGCACTTCGGCGGCTTCGACGGGGTGCTGGTGAGCGTGGGGGGGCCGCCGCCCGGCTTCGTCGCCGACAACACCGACGAGCAGTGGCGCGACGCGTTCGAGTCGGTCTTCCTCGGCGCGGTGCGGCTCGCCCGCGCGGCGGCGGCCGAGCTGGACGAGGGCGGCGTCATCGGCTTCGTGCTGTCCGGCTCGGTGCACGAGCCGATCCCGGCCCTCACCATCTCCAACGGACTGCGCCCCGGTCTCGCCGGGTTCGCCAAGTCCCTCGCGGACGAGCTGGGGCCGCGCGGCATCCGCGTCCTCGGCCTGCTCCCGGCCCGCATCGACACGGACCGCGTCCGCGAACTGGACGCCCTGTCCGCGGACCCCGAGGCCACCCGCGCCGCCAACGAGTCCCGCATCCCGCTGCGCCGCTACGGCGCCCCGGAGGAGTTCGGCAAGGTGGCGGCCTTCCTGCTGTCCCCGGCGGCTTCCTATCTGACCGGGATCATGGTGCCGGTGGACGGGGGCATGCGGCACGGATTCTGACGGTTCGCCGAGTACTCCTCGGACCCGTCAGACGACCCTCTCCGCCCGGTGTCCGACCGCGCGCACGCGGACCTCCGCCGGGAGGGAGGGCAGACCCGCCGACTCACGTGCGTGGGTCAGCGGTCCGTCGGTGAACTCGGCCAGGGCGGTCGACGGGGCGGCCTCGGGCTCCAGCCGGAGCCAGGCCCGCGCCCTGGGCCTCGTAGGGCGGCCCCCCAACAGGGCCTGCGCGTGGGCCACGCCGGATCCGGCGGTCGCCTCCTCGGCCAGGGCGCTCTCCAGTGCCCTGGCCCGCAGCACGGCCGAGGCGCCGTCGCCGGTGTCGACCCGGATCTCGGCGAGCCGGCGCCGGCGCAGGATCGCCGTCAGCCACCACAGGGCCAGCAGGACGAGCACGGTCAGCGCGGCGATGACGGCGGGCCACCACCATCGCGCGGCGCGGTAGCGGGTGCGCTCGGCGCGGCTGAGCAGGACGTCGTGCGGGCCGCCGTGGATCCACCAGGAGGGCGGCCGGACGCCGAGGCCGACGGCCAGCACCGCGCCGCCGACGGCGAGCAGCAGCAGGCCGGTCAGGGCCAGCAGCACACGATTGACTCCACCGGAACGCATCGCCGTCCGTCACCCCTTCCGCTCGGCCCGGCTCACCCGCAGGGCGAGCCGGGGCGGCCTGGTCAGACCGAGGCCGCGGATCGCCTCGGTGAGAGTGGTGTCCAGGTCGGCGCGTACGTCGCCCAGTTCACGGAAGTGCGAGACGGCGCGGACCGCGGCCCGTCCGCGGCGGATCCGCACCCGTACGGCCCGTACCCCGGACACGTCCATGGCCCGGTCGCGCAGCACCTGGGCCGCCGCGTCCCGCCTGAGCGCCGCGCGGACGTCCGGGTGCGGGCGGCGCATCGGCAGCAGGGCGCGCAGTCCCGGCGTGAGCGCGAGGGCGAGCAGCCACAGGCCGAGGGCGGCCGCGAGGGCCGCGCCGGCCAGCACCCAGGTGTCGTCCAGGGGCCGTTCGGCCAGCTGCCGGGCCAGGGCGCGGCGCCAGCGCATCCCGGGCCGGTGGGCGCGCACGGCGGCCACGTCGTAGAGCAGCAGGCCCGCGCCGGCCGCCAGCAGGACGGCGACGACGCCCGCGGGGATGCGGCGCGGCGACCAGAAGCGGCCGCTGGCGCCGGCGTCCACCGGGGCGCCGGCGGTCCTGTCGAGGGTCGTGGTGGCGTCCGTCCCGCTCATCGAGTCCTCCCGCCTGCGGCCGTCGGCGGGTGCAGGCGCTCGACCCGGACGGCGACCTCGGACACCTTCAGGTTCACCAACGCGCCTACCCGCTCGGTCACATGACGACGCACGGCGGCGCAGCGCGCGCCGATGTCGCAGGGGTAGGCGAGTTCGAGATGGACGCGGATCCGGGCGGTGTCCTGGTGCACGACCACCGTGGCGTGCGGCGCCCCGGCGTCGTCGGGCGGTGGACCCACCGCCTCCCGGGCGGCCTGCGCGGCGACCTTGGCCACGACCCGGTCGGCGATCCGGGTGGCGCCCCGCTCCCCCGGCGGTACCCGGGCGGGTGGGTGGCGCACCACCCCGGTCGCGGTGGTCACGGCGGTCACCGCCGCCGGTCGCGGCGCTCGTCGCGGGAGCGGAAGAAGTCGCCGGCGTCCAGGTCGCCCTCGGCGAACCGGCCGACCACGAACCCGACGGCCCCCAACGCCGCCACCAGCAGGAACGCGCCGAACCCGCCGAAGTACCCGGCGAAACCCAACGCCATTCCGGCGATCATGCCCACCAGGGCCATGCTCATGCAGCGCTCCTCAGCTCGTCAGGGGTGCGGGGTTGCGGGCGCGTCGAACGGTGTACGCCTCCGGGGCGTGCTGCCCGGTCACTGGATCCGGGGCTCCGGCTCCTCTTCCTCCTCCTCGGGCAGTTTGACGTCGCTGACCGCGATGTTGACCTCGACGACCTCCAGGCCGGTCATGCGTTCCACGGCGGCGACCACGTTCTCCCGCACGGCGCGCGCGACATCGCTGATGGAGACGCCGTAGTCCACCACGATCTCCAGGTCGAGGGCGGTCTGCACCTCCCCGACCTCGGCCTTCACCCCGCGGGTCACCGACTTGGAGCCGCCGGGCACCCGGTCGCGCACGGCGCCGAGGGTGCGCGCGAACCCGCCGCCCATCGCGTGCACACCGATCACGTCCCGGGCGGCCAGGCCGGCGATCTTCTCCACCACGCCGTCGGCGATGGTGGTCCGCCCGCGGGTGCCCGGGTCCCCGCTGCCACGCCGGACGGCCTTACGGGTCGACAGCTGCGGCTCGGCGCCGCCTTCAGGGGTCGTCGTCATGTCGGTCATCGCCGTACGTCCCTTTCGGTCGTCGTCCTTCGACCACCGTAAGCAAGGTTGCGCGACCGCGCGCCGGGGATGCGGCAGGCTGGAGGAATGACGGACGGGTGGACCCAGGTCGTACGACACCACGTAGGGCTCGGCAGACTGCTGCCGCTGGGAGGGCCGGGCGACGGCGCGTGGATCGCGGAGGACGCGGCGGTCGCGGCGCTGCGCCGTGCGGTGGCGGCGGGCATGCCCGGGGTACGGCTCGGCACGCTGCGGATCGCGCTCGCCGATCCCCTGCGGACGGCCGAACCCGTCGTGCCGGGCCCGCCGAGCGCGTTGCCGCCGGGTCCCCTGCGGGTGACGGCCGACTTCGCGGCGACCTCCGCCGAGCCGCTGCCGGAAACGGCCGCCCGTCTGCGGGAGAGCCTCGCGACGGCGGCGACCGAGCGCCTCGGCCTGGTGGTGACGGAGGTGGACCTGCGGGTCACCGACCTGCTGGAGGCGGAGGGCCGGGCCCCGGAGGTACGGCCGCCGCGGCCGCCGTCGGCCCGGGAGGCGACGGCCCCGGGTGAGGCCCGCGCGGCCGAGGCGGCGCTGTCCGTGGCCGGGGTCGTCCGCCTGACCGGTCCGGGCCGGGCGGTCCGCATCGAGGTACGCGCGGACGGCACGGCCGCCCTGGTCCACCGTCACGTGCGGGTGGACCTGGCCGCGGACGCGACCCACCGGACCGTTGAGGTGGCCCGGCGGGTGCGCGCGGCCGTACGGGACGCGTCGCAGGACAGGCCGACGGTGGCCGTCCTCGTCACGGCGGTGGGCTAGGACCCACGTCGGCTCATTCGCCGAGCCCGGCCAGGTCCCGCAGTCGACGCCCCTGAGCCGCCCGCTCGGCGGCACGCTGCTCGTCGTACGCACGGCCGGCCGCGCCCCGGAGCAGCGCCTTGGTCTCCACGACGGCATCCCGCGGCGCGGCCACCAGCGCGGCGACCAGGTCCCGCACGGCACCGTCGAGTTCGGCCGCCGGAACCGCGAGGTTCGCGAGGCCCGAGGCCACCGACTCCGCCGCGCCGACGAACCGCCCGGTCACGCAGATCTCCAGCGCGCGGGCATACCCGACCAGACCGACCAGCGGATGCGTGCCGGTCAGGTCGGGGACGAGGCCGAGGCTGGTCTCGCGCATGGCGAACTGCACGTCGTCCGCGACGACCCGCAGGTCGCAGGCGAGCGCCAGCTGGAACCCGGCACCGATGGCATGTCCTTGAACAGCGGCGACGGACACGATGTCATTGCGCCGCCACCAGGTGAACGCCTCCTGGTATTCGGCGATGGTCGCGTCGATCCCGGCGTCGTCACGGCGTGCGAGATCGATGAAGGTCGGCTCGCCCGGGATCCCCTCCGGGGTGAACATCTGCCGGTCCAGCCCGGCGGAGAAGGACTTGCCCTCGCCGCGCAGCACCACGACGCGGACGGAGCCCGGCAGCAGCCGGCCGGCCTCGGCGAGCGCCCGCCACAGAGCGGGACTCTGTACGTTGCGCTTGGCCGGGTTCGTCAGCGTCACCGTGGCGAGCGTGTCGTCGACGGTGAGCCGTACGCCGTCCTTGTCGAGTACAGGAGCGAGGTCCTGGTCGGGCGTGGCCATGGGGCGCCTCCGATGGGTGCGGTCAGCGAAGCTGAGCTAAGTGACTGCACAGTAACCACCCGGCCGGTCGGTTCGCCGACCGGGTGGCCACCATCGAAGCCGATGGGCCGCCCGGAGTCAGGACGAAGCGGCCTTCTTGCCCCGGGTCGCCCCGCCGCGCCCACGCAGCGTGACGCCCGACTCGCTGAGCATCCGGTGCACGAAGCCATACGAGCGGCCGGTCTCTTCGGCCAGTGCTCGGATGCTCGCACCGGAGTCGTACTTCTTCTTCAGGTCTGCCGCGAGCTTGTCGCGCGCGGCGCCGGTCACCCGGCTGCCCTTCTTCAGAGTCTCGGCCACCCGTGCCTCCTCATGGGAAGTGCGCTCTGGTCCCCTCATGATCACCCCTCCGGGGCGTGATGGCCACCCATTCGGCAAGGTCGGTGGGACATCGTTGTGACGACAGGAGCGGATACCCACAAGCGGAATGCCGTATTTCAGGGCTCGCCGCCGACAGGGCCGAACGGGTGGACCCGAGAAGTACCAGGTCAGGGACGTGCCACGGCCGATCCCTTGCTGGACAAGGAATCGGCCGGGAAATCGGTGTACGACACACCCTGATATGAGGAGATCTCACACAGATGATGGATCACGGCTCGGCCGAATGATCCATCATCAGTGGATCAGACTTTCGATCACGCCAGGGCGACGAGATCCGCGTAGTCGGAGCCCCACAGGTCCTCGACGCCGTCGGGCAGCAGGATGATCCGCTCGGGCTGGAGCGCCTCGACGGCACCCTCGTCGTGGGTGACGAGGACGACCGCGCCCTTGTAGGTGCGCAGGGCGCCGAGGATCTCCTCGCGGCTGGCCGGGTCGAGGTTGTTGGTCGGCTCGTCCAGCAGCAGCACGTTCGCGGAGGAGACCACCAGGGTCGCGAGCGCGAGGCGGGTCTTCTCGCCGCCGGACAGGACGCCCGCGGGCTTGTCGACGTCGTCGCCGGAGAACAGGAACGAGCCGAGCACCTTGCGTACCTCGACCAGGTCCATGTCGGGGGCGGCCGAGCGCATGTTCTCCAGGACCGTGCGCCCGGGGTCGAGGGTCTCGTGCTCCTGGGCGTAGTAGCCGAGCTTGAGTCCGTGACCGGGTACGACCTGGCCGGTGTCGGGCTGCTCGACGCCGCCGAGCAGGCGCAGCAGGGTCGTCTTGCCCGCGCCGTTGAGACCGAGGATGACGACCCGGGAGCCCTTGTCGATGGCGAGGTCGACGTCGGTGAAGATCTCCAGCGAGCCGTACGACTTCGACAGGCCCTCGGCCATCAGCGGGGTCCTGCCACAGGGTGCGGGCTCGGGGAAGCGGAGCTTCGCGACCTTGTCGGACTGGCGGACCGCCTCAAGACCGGAGAGCAGCTTGTCGGCGCGGCGGGCCATGTTCTGCGCGGCGACGGTCTTGGTGGCCTTCGCGCGCATCTTGTCGGCCTGCGCGTTCAGGGCGGCGGCCTTCTTCTCGGCGTTGGCCCGCTCGCGCTTGCGGCGCTTCTCGTCGGCCTCACGCTGCTGCTGGTAGAGCTTCCAGCCCATGTTGTAGACGTCGATCACGGAGCGGTTGGCGTCCAGGTAGAACACCTTGTTGACGACCGTCTCGACCAGGTCGACGTCGTGGGAGATCACGATGAAGCCGCCGCGGTAGGTCTTCAGGTAGTCCCGCAGCCAGATGATCGAGTCGGCGTCGAGGTGGTTGGTCGGCTCGTCGAGCAGCAGGGTGTCCGCGTCCGAGAACAGGATCCGGGCCAGCTCGATACGGCGGCGCTGACCGCCGGAGAGGGTGTGCAGCGGCTGGCCGAGCACCCGGTCGGGCAGGTTCAGCGCGGCGGCGATGGTGGCGGCCTCGGCCTCGGCGGCGTACCCGCCCTTGGTGAGGAACTCCGTCTCCTGACGCTCGTACTGCTTCATCGCCTTGTCGCGGGTGGTGCCCTTGCCGCTCGCGATCCGCTGCTCGTTCTCGCGCATCTTGCGCAGCAGCACGTCCAGGCCGCGCGCGGACAGGATGCGGTCGCGGGCGAGGACGTCCAGGTCGCCGGTGCGGGGGTCCTGCGGGAGGTAGCCGACCTCGCCGGAGCGGGTGATGGTGCCGGCCGCGGGGATGCCCTCGCCGGCCAGGCACTTGGTGAGGGTGGTCTTGCCGGCGCCGTTGCGGCCGACGAGACCGATGCGGTCACCCTTGGCCACGCGGAAGGTGGCGCTTTCGATGAGGATGCGGGCGCCGGCGCGCAGCTCGATTCCGGAAGCGGAGATCACGGACAGACTCCTGGGCGTACAGAGGTTGGCGGGTGGGCGGCTGAGGACGTTCCCGCCGTCTAATGCGCGAGGAGAATGGCCATGGGAGAAGTCTAACGGGGCCGTGCAAGCGGTTTTCCCGCGTCCGTGGTCCGTCCGCATCCCCCGCCGACGGGGCGGGGAGAACTCCTCGGGAGGAGTGATCTGTATGGCGGGAATGGGTGGAGGACGGCCGGGCATCTGCCCCACGCTGCTGTACGCGGACGCGAAGGCGGCGATCCGGCAGCTCACGGAGGGCCTCGGGTTCACCGAGCTGACGGTGTACGAGGCGGCCGACGGCAAGGTGCTGCACGCCGAGCTGGTCCAGGGCAACGGCGCGGTGATGATCGGCTCCAAGGGCCGCGGCGGGCCGTTCGACACGGCGATGGAGCACGCGGGGCCCGCCGGGGTCTACGTCGTGGTGGACGACGTGGACGCCCACCACCGGCGGGCCGTGGCGCACGGCGTGGAGATCCTCATGCCCCCGACGGACCAGGACTACGGCGCACGGGACTATCTGGCCCGGGACGTCGAGGGCAACATCTGGAGCTTCGGGACGTACGCGCCGGAGATCGGCGTCTGAGGCGTCCCGAGGCGCTCACCCGCCGGTGTGCACCTGGAACGCGGCCCGGCGCACGGCCTTGGCGAGGGCCGGGTCGGGGTGGGCGGCGGCGAGGGCGACCAGGACCTGCACGGTGCGCGGATGGCCGACCGCGCGGACCTCGTCGAGCAGCCGGGGCACGGTGGGCTGCACCGCGGACTCCAGGTGACGGACCAGCATCGGCGCCTCGCCGTGGTCGGCGACGGCCGCGGCGGTGTCCACCCACAGCCAGGTGGCCTCCTCGCGGGTGAGGACCTCGTGGGCGTCCTCCGGGTCGAGGCCGTCGTGCTCGGCGAGCCACAGCAGGGCGTACGGCCGCAGCGTCGGCTCGTCCACCACGGCGCGCACATCGGGCTCGGCGGGCGCGCCGACCACGCGCAGCGCCTCGAAGGCCAGCCCGCGCAGCAGGGCGTCCTCGCCGCGTGCGGCGTCGATCAGCTCGCTCACCGCGCTGCCGACGGTGCGGGCGGCGAGCCAGGCGCGGTACTCGGCGCGGGCCGCGTTGGGGCGCAGCTGGGCGCAGCCGCGCAGCATGTCCTCGGCGGACTGCTCGATGTTGCCGGCCGGGCTCTGCGCGGCCACGCAGATCTGCTCCAGCTTGACCCAGACCGCCCAGCTGCCCAGCGGGGTGAGGGTGGCCTGGCCGGCGTCGCAGGTCAGGGCGCCGACGCTGGCGAGGGCCTCCAGGGCCCAGTCGAGGAGCGGGGCGAGGGAGGCGGGCGGGGTGTCCGGGCTCCCGGCGGGCTCGGCGGCCTCGACGGGAGGCTCGGCGCCGGGCTCGTAGGTGACCTCGCAGCGTTCGGTGCGCAGCTCGGTGACCCGCTGCTGGAGCAGGTCGAGCAGCTGTTCGACCGGCACGGGTCCGGCGGACAGCTGGAGGAAGGAGAGCACCTGCGGCATGGCGGAGACGGCCTCCGCGACGGCGGCCGGCTCGTGCCCCTCGGGTTCGGGGAGGGCGAGCGACCAGGCGTCGAAGAGGGCGACCCAGCCGCGCAGCACGGCGCTGTCGTCGCGGTCCCAGGCGCGCAGCCGCCAGCCGGGGCGCGCGCTGTCACCGTGCACCTCGACCAGTCCGGCGAGGCGTGCGGTGTCCCAGTCGGCGCGGACCTGGTCGGGACTGAGCCCGAGGTCGGCGGAGGCGCGGTCGGCGGAGGCGGCGGAGAGGGTGGCCTTGCCGTCGGCGGTGGCGGCGTCACGGCCGGGGCCCAGGGCGTTGTCCGCCCAGCGGGCCACGCGGACCGCGCCGGCCAGCCCGGTGCGGGCCATTTTGGCCAGCTCGGCGGCGGCGGGGGTGCCCTCCGGCGGCCGGGGTGCGGGGCGGCGCGGGCGCCGCTGGTTCACAGCTCTGGGGGCGGCGGCCAGGGGCCGAGGTCGGACGAGTCGGAGCCTGGAGTCGCGCGGGATACGGGACGTCACAGGGGCAGTCTTCCGGTTGACGGTCCGAAAACCCAAACGGAATGTCACGGCGGGCTACGGGGCTGGCCAACGCACCGGGTTCCGCGGGTGGTCGGCAGGCGTGTTTCGGCCAACCGCACGGCCGCAAGCGGAACGCTCGCGCCCGCCCGGGGCGAGCCCGGTGCGCGCCGGCGTGCGCCGTCACATGAGCGGGGTCAGGAAACGCCGCAGCCGTTCCTCGTACGCCGGGGGGTCGGGGTTCCACATCGCCGCGTGCGGGGCGTTCGGCACGGTGTGCAGGGCGACGCGGTCGGGGCGGCGCGCGGCGAGCAGCCGGGAGAACTCCCAGGGAGCGACCCGGTCGCCGGGGCCGTGGATGATCAGGGCCGGCGCGGCGAGCCGCTCGGGGTCGGTGATCTCGGCGACCCGGCCGGCGCGCAGGCCGGCGCGGCCCTGGGCGGCCCGGACGGCGAGCGGCAGCAGCGGGGCGGGGACGTGCCGGGCGCGGGCGAGGGCGCGCAGCGTGGCCTCCCAGCTGAGCACCGGCGAGTCGAGGACCAGCCCGGCGACGCGGTCGCGCACGGGCGAGTACTCGGCGGCGCGCAGGGCCATGGTGGCGCCGGTGGACCAGCCGAGCAGGACGACGCGGCGGGCACCGAAGCGCACGGCGTAGCGGATCGCCGCGTCCACGTCGCGCCACTCGGTCTCACCGAGGTGGTTCAGGCCGTCCGCGGGGCGCGGGGCACCGAGGTCGCCGCGGTGGGCGAGGGCCAGAACCGGAAGGCGGCGCCCGTGCAGGAAGCCCATGACGTTCATGGCGTGCTCGCGGGTGGTGCCCAGGCCGTGCACGGCGATCACCCAGGTGTCCCGGTCGCCGGGCAGGAACCAGGCGGGCAGCGAGCCGAGTTCGCCGGGCACGTCCACGTCGACGTGGTCGAGGCCGAGGGCGGCGCGCGGGTCGCCGACGTACAGGTTGGGCGTGAGCCACACGGAGTCGCCGGGCGCGAGGGTGCCGTGCGTCACGCGGTCCAGGCGCCGTACGACGGTGTCGGCGGTGTGCCGGGCCGTCTCCAGCACGGGCCCCACGACCGCGTGCGAGCCGTCGCCCGCGAGGCCGTAGGTGCCGGGGCGAAGGGAGGCCAGGTCCCGGGTGAGGGCGATCTGCCCGGCCGCCGTGCCGTGCACGGTGAGGCGGGGCTCGGTGGGCAGCGGCCGGCCGCCGTTCGCCTTCAGCGCGACGTCGCTGGCGAGCCGCCCGGCGGCCACGGATGCCATCCCGGCGGCCACGACGGCGGTGACCGCCGCGGCGGTCGCTGTGAGGGGGCGCACGGGACCAGTGTCACGGGGTGCCGGTCGCCGGGCCAGTGGAGAGGCTGAGGGGGGTGACGGGGGTGGGAAGCGGGGCGAAAGACGAAGGGAAGGGGTCAGGTCGCGGATCGGGGAGCGGTGTGGCACGGGTCACCTCCGTTGGCCGTATCCCTTCAGGCGTTCCCCGACCTCGGCGAGTTGTGCCTCCGTCAGCAGAGACGGGGTCAGGTTCGGGACGGAGGAGGCGGTCAGCCACAGGCGGCACATCCACTCCAACTGGGCGGTGCGGTCGTAGGCCTGGTCGAGGGTGGCGCCGTAGGTGAGGGTGCCGTGGTTCTGCAGGAGGCAGCCGGAGCGGCCGGCGAGGGCGCGGAGCATGTGCTCGGCCAGTTCGTCGGTGCCATAGGCGGCGTACGGCGCGACGCGGACCGGTCCGCCGAGGGCGGCGGCCATGTAGTGGACCAGCGGCAGCTCGGGCACCAGCGTGGAGACCGCGGTGGCGTGCACGGCGTGGGTGTGGACGATCGCGCGGGCGTCGGTGGTGCGGTAGACGGCGAGGTGCATGGGCAGCTCGCTGGTCGGCACCAGGGAGCCGAGCACCTGACGGCCGGTGAGGTCCACGCCGGTGACGTCCGCCGGGGTGAGCCGGTCGTAGGGCACGCCCGACGGGGTGACCAGCACCACGTCGCCGACGCGCGCGGAGACGTTCCCGGAGGTGCCGACGACCAGCCCGTCGGCGACGCTCCGCCGCGCCGTCGCGACCAGTGCCGTCCATCGTTCCGCCACTTCCTCGCGCACTTCTCCACCCGTCTCCCGCAGCTCCGAGGTCATGCCGGCGATCCTGCCAGCGCGCGGTACACCACGCGGCCCCGCGCCGCACTTCTGTCCGAGTTCCCGGGCCCCCAAAAGGGTGCATATCACGCCAAACGCCACAAATCTGCGCCGATTCGGTGACCGCCGGCCCTTGAATGAGCCCTCCTTGCCCGCGAGGCGACCTGGTCGTCCGTCACCCCCGGGGAGTTGGCACATGGCCCGTGACCGCACCCACCTCCGCCGCCGCGCCGGTGCCCTCGCGGCGACCACCGCGGCGCTCGCCCTCACCTGCGCCGCCACCGCCTGGGCCGGCCCCCCGGACCGGGCCGGGAGCCGGCCCCGGGGGCACGACGTGTCGTCCCATCAGAAGAGCGTGGACTGGCCGGCCGCCCAGGCCGACGGGGCGCACTTCGTCTACGTCAAGGCGAGCGAGTCCACGAGCTACCACAACCCTTATTTCCACCAGCAGTACGACGGGGCACGCGACGCCGGCCTGGTCCGCGGCGCCTACCACTTCGCACTGCCGGACGAGTCCTCCGGCGCGAAGCAGGCCAGGTACTTCGTCGCGCACGGGGGGGGCTGGCGGGCCGACGGCTGGACCCTGCCGCCCGCGCTCGACATCGAGTACAACCCGTACAGCGCGGAGCACAAGTGCTACGGGCTGAGCAAGAAGCGCATGACGGACTGGATCTGGTCCTTCAGCAACGAGATCCTCCGCGAGACCGGCCGCCGCCCCGTGATCTACACCACGACCCAGTGGTGGCGGCTGTGCACCGGCGACAGCCACGCGTTCGCCTCCCGCCACCCCCTGTGGATCGCCCGTCACGGCACGTCGAAACCGGGGGCGCTGCCGGGCGGCTGGCAGTACTGGACCTTCTGGCAGTACGCCACGTCCGGCCGGCTGCCGGGTGACCAGAATCTCTTCAACGGCAGCTCCGGCGAGCTGCGGGCCTTCGCGGTGGGCTGGTAGCCCAAGGGGCGCCTTGGGGGCGTCCGGCCCGAAGGGGGGAAGCGGAGGCTCGCACCCCCGTTGCGGACACCCCTGCGCCCGCCCCAGTTCATCTTCCGTTCACCCAGGTTGCCTACGTTCATCCGGACAACGACCTCGAACGATTGCCTGGGTAAATGGAAAGCTTCTCGCTGATCCTCGCGATTGTGGTGGTAACCGCACTCGCGTTTGATTTCACGAACGGTTTCCACGACACCGCGAACGCGATGGCCACCACCATCTCCACAGGCGCGATGAAGCCGAAGCTCGCGGTAGCCATGTCCGCCACCCTCAACCTGGTGGGCGCCTTCCTCTCCGTGGAGGTCGCCAACACGATCTCCAAGGGTCTCGTCGACGAGAGCGGCATTCGTCCCGAGGTCATCTTCGCCGCCCTGGTCGGCGCGATCCTGTGGAACCTGCTGACCTGGCTGGTGGGCCTGCCCTCCAGTTCCTCGCACGCCCTGATGGGCGGCCTGATCGGCGCGGCCGTCGCCTCCGCCGGATTCGGCGCCGTGCACGGCGGGGTGCTGGTCACCAAGGTGCTGCTCCCCGCGGTCGCCGCGCCGCTCGTGGCGGGCGTCGCCTCGCTGGTGGCCACCCGGTTCTCCTACGGCATCGGCGGCAAGGCCGAGGGCGAGGCCACCCGCAAGGGTTACCGCGCCGGGCAGGTCGCCTCCGCCGGCCTCGTCTCCCTCGCGCACGGCACCAACGACGCGCAGAAGACGATGGGCGTCATCACCCTCGCGCTGATCGCGGGCGGCGCCATCGCCCCCGGTTCCAACCCTCCCGTCTGGGTGATCCTCTCCGCCGGCCTGGCCATCGCGCTCGGCACCTACATCGGCGGCTGGCGCATCATCCGCACCATGGGCACGGGCCTGACCGACCTGGAGCCCCGTCAGGGCTTCGCCGCGCAGACCAGCGCCGCGACCGCCATCCTGGCCTCCTCGCACCTCGGCTTCTCCCTCTCCACCACCCACGTCGTCTCCGGCGCGGTGATGGGCTCGGGTCTCGGCCGCAAGGGCGGGGTGGTCCGCTGGTCCACCGCGACCCGGATGACCCTCGCCTGGGTGCTCACCCTGCCGGCCGCCGCGCTGGTCGGTGCGGGCGCCGAGGCCGTCACCGAACTCGGTGCCTGGGGCACCGCCGTGGTCGCCGTCTTCCTGGTCGCCGCGAGCGCCTGGATCTACAAGCTGTCCCGCCGCGAGGTCATCGACCACACGAACGTCGTCGCCGACCCGGCCGAGGAGTCCTCCGGCGTGGTGACCACCGCCATCGCCGCGGTGACCCCGCCCCCGGCGGGCACCATCACCGAGGACCTCACGGCCACCATCCCGGCCCCGGCCCAGACCGCCGACCCGGCGGCCCCCGCCGCCTCGACGGCCCCGCCGGCCGCCGTCTGACCCCGAGCCCCGTTCACCAAGGAAGCATCCCCATGAAGATCGACTGGGCGGCCATCGGCTCCGTCTTCGGCGTCAGCCTCGCCTTCACGGTGGGCCTGGTGGTCCTGTTCACCCTCGGCGTCAACGGCCTGGCCCGGCGCGAGAAGGCCGCGGCCGAGGGCGGCTCCGCCCCACTCGCCGTCACCGGCGCCTACGTCTGCTTCGCGGCCTGCGCGGCGGCGGTGGCGTACGGCATCCTCCTGATCGTCTCCAAGTCCTGACCCCGGGGCCCCTCGGGGCCCCGCGCCACCCAGGCAGTTCCCGAAGGCTCCCCTCCGCCCGTGCGGCAGGGGGGCCTTCGGCGCGTCCGGCACCCCCGCGGTGTGGTGATCTGCACACTCCCGCAGGTCAACGGCAGGTTGACGGCCGTTCCGGGCGCGTGGTGGACTGCCCAGGCCATATACGGCGGCAGGAGAGGAAGCCGGTGCGAATCCGGCGCGGTCCCGCCACTGTCACCGGGGAAGAACCCCCGGGAGCCAGGAACTCTCGCCGCCGGATCACGTCGAACCAGGGCGCGGACACCCTGAGTGAGGACACATCGCCATGCTCGGCTGCCGAAGGACCAGTACCAGGACCACTGCCGCGGTACCCACGGCCCACTGAGCCGATGGACGCCGATCGCAGATACGCGTACGGCGCCGCCGCCGGACTCCTCGGCGACCTCCTCCTCGGCGATCCCCGCCGGGGACATCCGGTCGCCGCGTTCGGGCGTGCGGCCGCCGCCGCCGAGGGCGCGTTGTGGCACGACCACCGCGGCTGGGGCGCCCTGCACACCACCGTGTGCGCCGGTGGCGCCGTCGCGCTCGGAGCGCTGGCCACGCGTGCCGTCCGCCCCTCCCCCGCCGCCTCCGTCGCGCTGACCGCCGCGGCCACCTGGGCCGTCGTCGGCGGTACCTCGCTCGCCCGCGAGGCCCAGGCCATCGGGCGCGCGCTCGCGGCCGGGGACGTCGAGGCGGCCCGCGCCCGGCTGCCGCACCTGTGCGGCCGCGACCCGCAGGCGCTGGACGCCGACGGCATCGCGCGGGCCGTGGTCGAGTCGGTCGCCGAGAACACCTCCGACGCGGTCGTGGGCGCCCTGGTGTGGGGCGCGGCCGCCGGGGTGCCGGGGCTGCTCGGCTTCCGGGCCGTCAACACCCTGGACGCGATGGTGGGTCACAGGTCCCGCCGCTACCGCCGCTTCGGCTGGGCGGCCGCGCGCCTGGACGACGTGGCCGGCTGGCCGGGGGCCCGGCTGACCGCCGTCCTCGCGGCCGCGGCCGGACCCGATCCGCGGGGCGCCGTACGGGCGTGGCGCGCGGACGCCCGCAGGCATCCGAGCCCCAACGCCGGTCCGGTGGAGGCCTCCTTCGCGGGCGCCCTCGGCGTGCGCCTCGGCGGCACCCTCTCCTACGGCGGACGCGTCGAGCACCGCCCGGTCCTCAACGGCGCCACCGGACGGGCCGTGCGGGTTCCCGACATCGACCGGGCGGTACGGCTGTCCCGCCGC
Organism: Streptomyces sp. NPDC001056; assembly: GCF_053598955.1. Taxonomy (NCBI): domain Bacteria; kingdom Bacillati; phylum Actinomycetota; class Actinomycetes; order Kitasatosporales; family Streptomycetaceae; genus Streptomyces; species Streptomyces sp. NPDC001056. The sequence goes on from NZ_JBSFLI010000021.1 coordinate 55,098, forward strand.
GTCGGCCTGCTCGCGCTCGGCACCACGCTCGCCGCGCGCCTCCTCGTCAACGGACTGAAGGGACGCGGGAAGTGAACGGTGGTCTCCTCGTCGCCGGCACCACCTCCGACGCCGGCAAGAGCGTCGTGACGGCCGGGATCTGCCGGTGGCTGGTGCGCCGGGGCGTGAAGGTGGCGCCGTTCAAGGCGCAGAACATGTCCCTGAACTCCTTCGTCACCCGCGAGGGCGCCGAGATCGGGCGGGCCCAGGCCATGCAGGCCCAGGCATGCCGGATCGAGCCGACCGCGCTGATGAACCCCGTCCTGCTCAAGCCGGGCGGCGAGCAGAGCAGCCAGGTGGTGCTGCTGGGCAGGCCGGTGGGCGAGATGAGCGCGCGCGGCTACCACGGCGGGCGCCAGCAGCGGCTGCTGGGCACGGTGCTGGACTGCCTGACCGAGCTGCGGAGCCGGTACGACGCGGTGATCTGCGAGGGCGCGGGCAGCCCGGCGGAGATCAATCTGCGCCGGACCGACATCGTCAACATGGGGATCGCGCGGGGTGCCCGGCTGCCCGTGCTCGTCGTCGGCGACATCGACCGCGGCGGCGTCTTCGCCTCCTTCTTCGGCACCCTCGCCCTGCTCTCGCCCGAGGACCAGGAGCTGGTCGCCGGGTTCCTGGTGAACAAGTTCCGCGGCGACGTCTCGCTGCTGGAGCCCGGGTTGGACATGCTCCGGGGCCTGACCGGGCGGCGGACGTACGGCGTGCTGCCGTACCGGCACGGGCTCGGGATCGACGAGGAGGACGGGCTGCGCGTCTCCCTGCGGGGCGCGGTGCGCGAGTCGGTCGTCGCTCCCCCGCTCGGCGAGGACGTGCTGCGGGTCGCCGTGTGCGCGATCCCGCTGATGTCCAACTTCACGGACGTGGACGCGCTGGCCGCCGAGCCCGGTGTGGTGGTGCGGTTCGTGGACCGCCCGGAGGAGCTGGCCGACGCGGACCTGGTCGTCGTCCCCGGCACCCGGGGCACGGTGCGGGCGCTTCGGTGGCTGCGCGAACGGGGCCTCGCCGACGCGCTCGCCCGGAGGGCCGCCGAGCACCGGCCCGTTCTCGGCATCTGCGGCGGCTTCCAGATCCTCGGCGAGCACATCGAGGACGAGGTGGAGTCGCGGGCCGGCGCGGTCCCCGGGCTCGGGCTGCTGCCCGTGCGGGTGCGCTTCGCCCGCAAGAAGACCCTCACCCGCCCGTCCGGGCGGGCCCTCGGCGAGCCGGTCGAGGGGTACGAGATCCACCACGGCGTCGCCCGGGTCACCGGCGGTGAAGCCTTCCTGGACGGCTGCCGGGCCGGCCAGACCTGGGGCACCCACTGGCACGGCTCGCTGGAGTCGGACGGCTTCCGCCGGGCCTTCCTGCGCGAGGTGGCCGCCGCCGCGGGCCGCCGCTTCACCCCCGCGCCCGACACGTCCTTCGCCGCGCTGCGCGAGGAGCAGCTCGACCGGCTCGGCGACCTGATCGAACAGCACGCGGACACCGACGCGCTGTGGCGGCTCATCGAGTCCGGCGCGCCGCGAGGACTGCCCTTCATCCCACCGGGAGCGCCCGCATGAGCACAGTGTTGTTGTTGTCGACCGCCGACACGGATCTGCTGGCGGCCCGGGCCTCCGGCGCCGGCTATCTGATCGGCAACCCCACCCGCGTCGACGTCACCGGGGAACTGCCGCGGCTGCTGGAGCGCGCGGACCTCGCCGTCGTACGACTGCTCGGCGGCAGGCGCGCCTGGGAGGAGGGGCTGGCCGCGCTGAAGGCGTCCGGCGTGCCCGCGGTGCTGCTGGGCGGCGAGACGGTGCCGGACGCGGAGCTGATGGCCGAGTCCACCGTGCCCGCCGGCGTGGTGGCGGAGGCGCTGCGCTATCTGGTCGAGGGCGGACCCGACAACCTGCGCGAGCTGTCCCGGTTCCTGTCCGACACCGTGCTGCTGACCGGCGAGGGCTTCGAGGAGCCGCGCCGGATGCCGGAGTACGGCGTCCACGGCGCGTACGGGGTCCAGGCCGGCCGTCCGACCGTGGGCGTGCTCTTCTACCGGGCCCATGAACTCGGCGGCAACACCGCCTTCGTGGACACCCTGTGCGCGGCGATCGAGGCACGGGGTGCCAACGCCCTCCCGGTGTACTGCGGTTCGCTGCGGGGCGCGGACGCGGGGCTGTACGAGCTGCTGGGCCGGGCCGACGCGCTGGTCGCCACCGTGCTCGCGGCGGGCGGCACGCACGCGTCGGAGGCGTCGGCGGGCGGCGACGAGGAGGCCTGGGACATCGGGGCGCTGGCCGACCTCGACATCCCTGTCCTGCAAGGGCTCTGCCTCACCTCCTCGCGCGCGGCGTGGGACGGGTCGGACGCGGCCCTGTCCCCCATGGACGCCGCGATGCAGGTCGCCATCCCGGAGTTCGACGGCCGGCTGATCACCGTGCCGTTCTCCTTCAAGGAACAGGGCCCCGACGAGGTCCCGGTGTACGTCGCCGACCCCGAGCGGGCCGCGCGGGTGGCCGGGATCGCCGTGCGGCACGCGCGGCTCCGGCACAAGCCGAACGCCGAGAAGCGGGTCGCGCTGGTCTTCACCGCGTACCCGACCAAGCACTCCCGGGTCGGCAACGCGGTCGGCCTGGACACGCCCGCGTCGGCGGTCCGGGTGCTGGACGCGCTGCGGGACGCCGGGTACGCGCTCACCGCGTACCCCTCCGGCGGCGACGAGTTGATCCACCGGCTCATCGAGGCGGGCGGTCATGACGTGGAGTGGCTGACCGAGGAGCAGTTGGCCGCCGCGCCCGCGCGGGTGCCGCTGGCCGACTACCGGGCCTGGTTCGAGAAGCTGGACCCCGAGCTGCGGGCGGCGATGACCGAGGCGTGGGGCGAGCCGCCGGGCGACCTCTACGTGGACGGCGACGACATCGTGCTGGCGTCCCTCCGGTTCGGCAACGTGGTCGTGATGATCCAGCCGCCGCGTGGCTTCGGCGAGAACCCGATCGCGATCTACCACGACCCCGACATGCCGCCCTCCCACCACTACATGGCGGCCTACCGCTGGCTGGAGCACGGCTTCGGCGCGGACGCGATCGTGCACATGGGCAAGCACGGCACGATGGAGTGGCTGCCGGGCAAGGGCCTCGGCCTGTCGCGCGGCTGCGCGCCGGACGCGGTGCTCGGCGAACTGCCGCTGGTCTACCCGTTCATCGTCAACGACCCCGGCGAGGGCACCCAGGCCAAGCGACGCGGGCACGCCACGGTGGTGGACCATCTGGTGCCGCCGATGGCCCGCGCGGACACCTACGGCGACCTCGCCAAGCTGGAGCAGCTGCTGGACGAGTACGCGCTCGTCTCCGACCTCGACCCGGTCAAGGCCCCGGCCGTCCGCGCCCAGATCTGGACCCTGGTCAAGGCGGCCGAGCTCCACCACGACCTGCACGTGGACGAGCAGCCGGACGACGACGACTTCGACGAGTTCGTCATGCACATCGACGGCTATCTGTGCGAGATCAAGGACGTCCAGATCCGCGACGGGCTGCACATCCTGGGCGGCGGCCCGGTCGGCGAGCCCCGCGTCAACCTCGTCCTCGCCGTGCTGCGCGCCGCCCAGGTGTGGGGCGGCCGGGCGAACGCGCTGCCGGGCCTCAGGGCCTGCCTGGCGGCCCGTTTCGGGCTGGTGGAGAAGGAGTTGCTGGCCGAGCCGGGCGCGCCGGTGAAGGTGCCGGTGGAGCTGACGGACCTGGTGGACGGTCCGGCGCGGACGGCCGCCGACGCGATCGACCTGCTGGAGCAGTTGTGCCGCCGGGTCGCGGAGGGGATGGAGGAGCGGGGCTGGGAACGCCCGGCCGTGCGGGACGTCGTACGGGACGTGCTCGGCGGTGTCGAACCGGCGGAGGCGGTGGCCGTGCTGGAGTTCGCGTGCGACGAGGTCGTACCGCGCCTCGCGCGGACGACGGACGAGATCGGGCACATCCTGCGGGCGCTGGACGGCGGTTACGTCCCCGCGGGCCCTTCCGGCTCACCGACGCGCGGCCTGGTGAACGTCCTGCCGACCGGCCGCAACTTCTACTCCGTCGACCCCAAGGCGATTCCCTCCAGGCTGAGTTGGGAGGTCGGGCAGTCGCTCGCGGACTCGTTGGTGCAGCGGTATCTGGCCGACACCGGCGCGTACCCGAAGTCCGTCGGCCTGACGGTGTGGGGCACGTCCGCGATGCGTACCCAGGGCGACGACATCGCCGAGATCCTCGCCCTCCTCGGCTGCCGCCCGGTCTGGGACGACGCCTCGCGCCGGGTGACGGGCTTCGAGGTGGTCCCCCTGGACGAGCTGGGGCGCCCCCGCATCGACGTCACGGTCCGCATCTCCGGCTTCTTCCGGGACGCGTTCCCGCACGTGGTCGGGCTGATCGACGACGCGGTGCGCGCGGTGGCCGAGCTGGCGGAGCCGGACGAGTCCAACTACGTACGGGCTCACGTACGGGAGGACAGCGCCGGGCACGGCGACCGGCGCCGGGCGACGGCCCGCATCTTCGGCTCCAAGCCGGGGGCGTACGGCGCGGGGCTGCTGCCGCTGATCGACGCGCGGAACTGGCGGAGCGACGCGGACCTCGCCGAGGTGTACGCCGTCTGGGGCGGTTACGCGTACGGGCGGGGTCTGGACGGGCGGCCGGCGCGCGGCGACATGGAGACGGCGTTCCGGCGGATCGCGGTGGCGGCGAAGAACGTCGACACCCGCGAGCACGACCTGGTCGACGCCGACGACTACTTCCAGTACCACGGCGGCATGGTCGCCATGGTGCGGCATCTGACGGGGACCAACCCCGAGGCGTACGTGGGCGATTCGGCCGTGCCGGACCAGGTGCGGACCCGCACGCTCGGCGAGGAGACGCACCGCGTGTTCCGGGCGCGGGTGGTCAACCCGCGCTGGATGGCGGCGATGCGCAGGCACGGCTACAAGGGCGCCTTCGAGATGGCGGCGACCGTGGACTACCTGTTCGGGTACGACGCCACGGCGGGCGTGGTCGACGACTGGATGTACGAGCGGTTGTCGGCCGAGTACGTCTTCGACCCGGAGAACCGGGACTTCATGAAGAAGTCCAACCCGTGGGCCCTGCGGGGCATCACCGAGCGGCTCCTGGAGGCGGCGGACCGGGGCCTGTGGGCCGAGCCGGACGCGGACACGCTGGAGCGGCTGCGCGCCACCTATCTGGAGCTGGAAGGCGACTTGGAGGGCGACGACCAGTGACCACCCCCTTTCCTTTCACGGCCGTTGTCGGCCAGGACGATCTGCGGCTCGCGCTGCTGCTGAACGCCGTGTCCCCGGCGGTCGGCGGCGTGCTGGTGCGTGGCGAGAAGGGCACCGCCAAGTCGACGGCGGTACGGGCCCTGTCGGCGCTGCTGCCGCAGGTGGCCGTGGTGCCCGGGTGCCGGTTCTCCTGTGACCCGGGATCGCCGGACCCGGCGTGCCCCGACGGTCCGCACGAAGCGGGGCCGGGCGGCGAACGGCCCGCGCGGATGGTCGAGTTGCCCGTCGGCGCCTCGGAGGACCGACTGGTCGGCGCGCTGGACATCGAGCGGGCGCTCGCGGAGGGCGTGAAGGCGTTCGAGCCGGGCCTGCTGGCCGACGCGCACCGGGGCATCCTGTACGTGGACGAGGTCAACCTCCTGCACGACCACCTGGTCGACCTCCTGCTGGACGCCGCCGCGATGGGTGCCTCGTACGTGGAGCGCGAGGGCGTCTCCGTGCGGCACGCCTCGAAGTTCCTGCTCGTCGGGACCATGAACCCCGAGGAGGGCGAGCTGCGGCCACAGCTGCTGGACCGCTTCGGACTGACCGTGGAGGTCGCGGCCTCGCGGGAGCCGGAGCAGCGGGTGGAGGTCGTACGACGGCGGCTCGCGTACGACGACGACCCCGGCGGGTTCGCCGCGCGGTGGGCCGGCGAGGAGGCCGCCGTACGGCAGCGGATCGTGGCGGCACGGGAGCTGTTGCCGCGGGTGCGGCTGGGCGACGGGGCGCTGCGGCAGATCGCGGCGACCTGTGCGGCCTTCGAGGTGGACGGCATGCGCGCCGACATCGTGATGGCGCGTACGGCGACGGCGCTGGCCGCGTGGGCCGGGCGGACGGACGTGCTCGCGGAGGACGTACGGCAGGCGGCGCTGCTCGCGCTGCCGCACCGCAGGCGGCGCAACCCCTTCGACGCGCCGGGCCTGGACGAGGACAAGCTGGACGAGACGCTGGAGCAGTTCGCCGGGCAGGACGGCAAGGACGGCGAGGACGGGGACGGCGACGACGATCCCGACGGACCCGGCGGGGGCGGGCGGCCGGCGCCCGAATCCGGTCCCGAGGGCGGCGGGGACGCCGCGCAACGGCCGGAGGCCGGTGAGGGCGGGGAACCGCAGCCGGCCGGCGGGGGCGAGCAGTCGGCCGTACGCGCCGCCGAGCCGTTCCGGACCAAGGTGCTCAGCGTGCCCGGGATCGGGGAGGGTGCCGCGGGGCGGCGGTCGCGGGCGCGGACCGAGCACGGGCGGACCACCGGGGCGCGGCGGCCCCGAGGGGCCCTGACCAAGCTGCACCTGGCGGCGACCGTGCGGGCGGCGGCGCCGTACCAGCGGGCGCGGGGGCGGTCCGGGCCCGGACTGGTGGTCCGCCGGGACGATCTGCGGCAGGCGAGCCGGGAGGGGCGCGAGGGGAACCTCGTGCTGTTCGTCGTGGACGCCTCGGGGTCGATGGCGGCGCGGCAGCGGATGGGCGCGGTGAAGGGTGCCGTGCTGTCGCTGCTGCTCGACGCCTATCAGCGGCGGGACAAGGTGGGTCTGGTGACCTTCCGGGGTTCCGGTGCGCAGGTGGCGCTGCCGCCGACGTCCTCGGTGGACGCGGCGGCGGTACGGCTGGAGTCGCTGCCGACGGGCGGTCGTACGCCGCTCGCGGCCGGGCTGCTCAAGGCGCACGAGGTGCTGCGGGTGGAGCGGCTGCGGGATCCGGCGCGGCGGGCGCTGATGGTCGTGGTCACCGACGGCCGGGCCACGGGCGGTCCCGAGCCGGTGGCGCTCGCCGGGCGGGCGGCTCGGTTGTTCGCGGCCGAGGGGGTCGCCTCGGTGGTCGTGGACTGCGAGTCGGGTCCGGTGCGCCTCGGGCTCGCCGGGCGGCTGGCGGGTGAACTGGGCGGGGCGCCGGTCACGTTGGACGAGCTGCGGGCGGACTCGATCGCCGGTCTGGTGCGGGATGTGCAGGGGACGTCGAGGAGGGTCGCGTAATGCCGCAGGGACAGCCGAGTGTCGTACCGGACGACGGACTGACGACGCGTCAGCGCCGTCAGCGTCCGCTGGTCGTGGTGCACACGGGCATCGGCAAGGGGAAGTCCACCGCCGCGTTCGGGCTCGCGCTGCGGGCCTGGAACCAGGGGTGGCCCATCGGGGTGTTCCAGTTCGTCAAGTCGGCGAAGTGGAAGGTCGGCGAGGAGAACGCGCTGCGGGTGCTCGGCGCCTCCGGCGAGGGCGGGTCGGTCGCCTGGCACAAGATGGGCGAGGGCTGGTCCTGGGTGCAGCGGGACGCGCAGATGGACAACGAGGAGAAGGCGCGGGAGGGCTGGGAGCAGGTCAAACGGGATCTGGCGGCCCAGACGTACCGGCTGTACGTGCTCGACGAGTTCGCGTACCCGATGCACTGGGGGTGGGTGGACACCGACGAGGTCGTGGAGGTGCTGCGGAACCGGCCCGGCACCCAGCATGTGGTGATCACCGGACGCAACGCGCCGGCTCGGCTCGTGGACCTCGCGGATCTCGTGACCGACATGTCCAAGGTCAAGCACCCCATGGACGCGGGGCAGAAGGGCCAGAAGGGCATCGAGTGGTGAGGCCGTCGGTGCCCCGGCTGGTCATCGCCGCGCCGGCCTCCGGCAGCGGGAAGACCACGGTGGCCACGGGGCTGATGGCCGCGTTCGCCGCGCGGGGGCTCGCCGTGTCCCCGCACAAGGTGGGGCCGGACTACATCGATCCCGGGTATCACGCGCTCGCGACCGGGCGGGCCGGGCGGAACCTGGACGCGTACCTGTGCGGGCCGGAGCTGATCGCTCCGCTGTTCCTGCACGGGGCGCGGGGGTGCGACATCGCCGTGGTCGAGGGGGTGATGGGGCTGTACGACGGTGCGGCCGGGGAGGGCGAGCTGGCGTCCACCGCGCACGTGGCCAAGCTGCTGCGGGCGCCGGTGGTGCTGGTGGTGGACGCGTCGTCGCAGTCGCGCTCGGTGGCGGCGCTGGTGCACGGGTTCGTGTCGTGGGACCCGGAGGTGCGGGTCGGGGGCGTGATCCTGAACAAGGTGGGGTCCGACCGGCACGAGGAGTTGCTGCGGGAGGCGCTGGACGCGGTGGGGGTGCCGGTTCTGGGGGTGCTGCGGCGGGCTCCGCTGGTGGAGACGCCGTCCCGGCACCTGGGGTTGGTTCCGGTCGCCGAGCGGCGGGCTCTCGCGGTGGACGCCGTCTCGGAGATGGCGGCGTTGGTGTCCCGCGGCTGTGATCTGGCCGCGCTGGAGCGGCTGGCGCGTGCCGCGGGTGCCGTACCAGGGGCCGCCCCCTGGACCCCCGACTCGCCCGCCCACGACCACCCGTCCCGGTCGGCTCGGTCGGCTCGGTCGGCTGAAAGGCCGGAGGAGAAGTCGGCTCGGTCGGCCGAAGACGCGAAGCCGCGCGTCGCCGTCGCCGGTGGCTCCGCCTTCACCTTCTCCTACGCCGAGCACGCCGAGCTCCTCACCGCCGCCGGCGCCGAGGTCGTCACCTTCGATCCCCTGCGGGACGAGGAACTGCCCGAACACACCGCCGGGCTGGTCATCGGTGGCGGGTTCCCCGAGGTGTACGCCGCCGAGCTGTCGGCCAACGAGCCGCTGCGGAAGGCCGTGGCCGAACTGGCGCTGTCCGGGGCCCCGGTGGCCGCCGAGTGTGCCGGACTCCTCTACCTCTCCCGGGAGTTGGACGGCCGGCCGATGTGCGGGGTGCTGGACGCCGGCGCGCGGATGGCGGAGCGGCTCACGCTCGGGTACCGGGACGCCGTGGCCCTCGGGGACAGCGTCCTGGCCGGCGCGGGGACGCGGATGCGGGGGCACGAGTTCCATCGCACCGTGGTGGAGCCGGGCGCGGGGGCCGTGCCCGCCTGGGGGATCCGGGGCCGGGAGCGGCGGGTCGAGGGTTTTGTACAGCGGGGCGTGCACGCGAGTTATCTGCATACGCACTGGGCGTCCGAGCCCGGTGTCGCCCGTCGGTTCGTGGAGAGGTGCCGGACGTCATGAGCAGCAGGCTGATCGGGGTCGGGGTCGGGCCGGGCGACCCGGAGCTGGTGACCGTGAAGGGGGTCAACGCGCTGCGGGCGGCCGAGGCGGTCGTCGTACCCGTGATGGACACGGGTGAACGCGGGCGGGCCGAGGCGACCGTGGCGCACTACGTGCCCGGGGAGCGGATCGTCCGGGTGGTGTTCGCGCTGAACGAGCGGACCGACCGGGCGCGCCGGGAGGCCGCCTGGGACGCGGCGGGCGCGCGGGTCGCGGAGCTGCTGGGGCGGCACGGGTCGGTCGCGTTCGCGACCATCGGGGACCCCAACGTGTACTCGACGTTCACGTACCTCGCGCAGACCGTCGCGGAGCTGGTGCCCGGGGTCGTCGTGGAGACCGTGCCGGGGATCACCGCCATGCAGGACCTCGCGGCGCGTTCCGGTGCCGTGCTGACCGAGGGCACCGAGCCGCTGACGCTGGTGCCGGTGACGGCGGGCTCGGCGGTGCTGGAGGAGGCGCTGGCGGGGCCGGGGACGGTCGTGGCGTACAAGTTCGGGCGGCAGGCCGCCGAGGTGGCCGGGGCGCTGGCGCGGACCGGGCGGCTGGAGGACGCCGTGTGGGGGTCGGCGCTGGGGCTGCCGGAGGAGTCGGTGCGGCCGGCCGCCGAGCTGGACGGTTCGCCGTTGCCGTACCTGTCGACGCTGATCGCGCCCCCGCGGCGGGACCGCGGGCGGGGCGGGAAGCTGTGAACCGCGCGTGGCCGCCGGCGCGGTCAGCCGGAGACGCCGACCACGAGCCAGATGAACGCCGCCCCGGCCACCGTGCACAGCAGGGTGGAGCGGGCCGGGTGCTCGTGATGGGCCTCGGGCAGGATCTCGGCGGCGGCGAGGTAGAGCAGGACGCCGCCGAAGAGGCCGAGATAGCCGCCGAGCACCGGTTCGGGGATGTGGAAGAAGACGGTCGACAGCGCGCCCACCAGGGGTGCGCAGGCGTCGGCGAGCAGCATCCCGAGGGCGCGGCGGCGGGCGTTGCCGTACAGGCTGGTGATGGTGAAGGTGTTGAAGCCGTCGGCGAAGTCATGGGCGATCACGGCGAGCGCGACGGCCGTGCCCATGCCGCCGCCGACCTGGAAGGCCGCGCCGATCGCGACGCCGTCCATGGCGCTGTGGCCCACCATCGCGCCGGCCGCGGTGAGGCCGACCTCGGGCGCCCGGTGGTGGTCGTGCTCGTCCCCGCCGTGGGCGGCCTGGCGCGCGGCGAGGGTGCGTTCCACGAGGTGGGCGAGGAGGAAGCCGGCCACGAAGAGCAGCAGGGCGGCGGGTACGCCGAAGATCTCGCGGTCGGCTGCGCGCAGTGCCTCCGGCAGCAGGTCCAGGCCGACCACGCCCAACATCAGACCGCCGGCGAGTCCCAGGACGAGATGCCGACGGTCGGTCACTCGCTGAGCCGTCCAGCCGCCGGCCAGCGTCATCAGGAACGCGCCGAGCGCGACGAAGACCGCCATAGGCACTTGCTATCCGATGAAGGCGCCTTCGCGCACATCGGGTACCTCGCATATCGCCTCGCATCCTGACATTTCACCCCGCTACTGCCGTGTGCTTTCCGTACGAGAGGACTTTCCCGATGGCCGACGCCGCCACCGACGCCACTGCCGACGCCCTTGCCGACGACACCGCGGCCGACGGCACTCCTGTGGACGTCTCCCCCGGCAAGGTGACCTTCGTCGGCGCGGGTCCCGGCGCCGCCGACCTGCTGACCTTCCGGGCCGCGCGGGCGATCGCGGCGGCGGACGTGGTGATCTGGGCGGCCAGCCTGGTCCAGGCGGAGGTCCTGGAGCACGCGCGCGCGGACGCGGAGGTGCTGGACTCGGCGGCCATGTCCCTGGAGGAGGTCGTCGCCGTCTACCGGCGGGCGCGCGCCGAGGGCCTGAAGGTGGCGAGGATCCACTCCGGCGACCCGGCACTGTGGGGCGGCACGCAGGAGCAGCTGGACCGGTGCGCGGAGATCGGCATCGCCACCGAGGTGGTGCCCGGGGTGTCGTCGTTCTCCGCCGTGGCGGCGCTCGCCCAGCGCGAGCTGACGATCCCCGAGGTCGCGCAGTCCGTGGTCCTCACCCGGCTCGGCGGCGGCAAGACGCCGATGCCGCCCGGGGAGGAGGTGCGCGAGTTCGCCCGGCACGGCACCACCATGGCGGTCTTCCTGTCGGCGGCGCGCAGCGGGCAGCTGGTGCGGGAGCTGCTGGAGGGCGGGTACCCGACGTCCACGCCGGTGATCGTCGCCCACCAGGCCACCTGGCCGGAGGAGCTGGTCGTGCGGTGCACGGTCGGCACGCTGGAGGAGACGGTCAAGGAGCACCGGCTCTGGAAGCACACCCTGTTCCTGGTCGGCCCGGCGCTGGACGCCCGGGGCACCCGCTCGCACCTCTACCACCCGGGTCACTTCCACGGCTTCCGCAAGGCCGACCCGGCCGCCCGGCGGGCGCTGCGCGAGCGAGGGGCGGGCAAGTGATCACCGTCGTCGGTACGGGGACGGGGGCGCCGCTCCCCGAGGACGTCACGGCGGGTGCCGCGCTCGTCGTCGGCGGGCGGCGGCACCTGGACTCGGTACGGCTGCCCGCCGGGGCCGAGCGGGTCGTGCTCGGCCCGCTGGCGCCCGCCCTGGACACCGTCGCCGAGTACGTCGCCGAGGGGCTGCCGGTGCTGGTGCTGGCCTCCGGGGACCCCGGCTTCTTCGGGATCGTCCGCGCGCTCGCCGAACGCTTCGGCGCCGAGCGTCTTTCGGTGCGCCCCGGGGTCTCCTCGGTGGCCACCGCGTTCGCCCGGCTCGGGCTGCCCTGGGACGACGCGGTGGTGGTCAGCGCCCACGGCAGGGCCCTGCGCACCGCCGTGCACGTCTGCCGCGCCCACCCGAAGGTCGCCGTGCTCACGGGACCGGGCGCCGGTCCCGCCGAACTGGGCGCCGCGCTGGCCGACCGCGACCGGCTGCTCGTCGTGGCGACGGCGCTGGGCGACCCGTCGCGGGAACGGGTGGAGCGGGTGACCCCCGCCCAGGCGGCGTCCCGCGACTGGGGCACGACGGTGAGCGTGGTCCTGTGCCTGGTCCCGGGGCCAGGGCTGGGGCTGACGACAACTCCGGCGGGGGCGGCCGACCCGGAACGGGCAGACGACCCCGTGCGGACAGCCGACCCCGTGCAGGCCGTCGGCCTGGTACCGGCAGGTGCCCCGGCGCAGACGACGGACCCCCTACGGACGGCCGACCCGGGGCGGACAACCGCCCCGGCACGGACAACCGACCCGGCACAACCCGTCGGCACGGCACAACCCGTCGGCCCGGCGCGGACAGCCGGACCGGAACGGGCGGTCGACGCGCCGCCTGCGGGCGGCGCCGATCAGATGCCCGGTCCGGGTCGGTCGCCCGGCCCTGAGCAGGCGTCCGCCCCGCGAGGGGGAGCCGATCCGCTGCCGACGACCGATCGGACGCGGACACCCGCCCCGGGGCGGACGACCGCCCCGCACGAGGCGATCGGCCCCCTCCCCGCAGCCGACCCGACGCGGACGCCCGTCCGGGGACAGACGACCACCCCCGTCCGGACGCCCCGCCTCCGCCCGGCCGTCGGGCCCCTCCGCGCTCTCGCCGGGGCGGCGCCCGGCCCCACCCGGTGGGCCCTGGAGGAAGCCGCGTTCGCCCACCGGGACTCGATGATCACCAAGTTCGAGGTGCGGGCGCTCGCGCTGGCTCGGCTCGGGCCGCGGCTCGGGGACCTGGTGTGGGACGTGGGGGCCGGGTCCGGGTCGGTCGCGGTGGAGTGTGCGCGGCTCGGCGCGGCCGTCGTCGCCGTCGAGAAGACCGCGGCGGGGGTGGCCCTGATCAAGGAGAACGCCCGCGCCCACGGCGTCGAGGTGGACGTCGTGCACGGCACCGCGCCCGAGGCGCTGGCCGGGCTCGCCGACGACCCGGACGCGGTGTTCGTCGGCGGCGGGGGGCGCGAGCTGCCCGCCGTGATCCGGGCGTGCGCGCCGCGCGCGCGGCGGACCGTGGTCGTGGCCATGGCCGCCCTGGACCGGGTGCCCGCGGCCCGCGAGGCGCTCGCCGCCGCCGGGTTCGGCTGCGACGGCGTGCTGCTGCATTCCTCGCGGCTCGCCCCGCTGCCGGGCGATGTGACCCGGCTCGCGGCGACCAACCCTGTGTTCCTGCTCTGGGGCGTCAGAACCCCTTTTCCCACCGAAGGAGTTGACCAGTGATCGGCCTGATTTCCGCCACCGCGGCGGGGGCGGCGGCACGGGACCGGCTGGCCGCGGCCTGGCCGGACCGTACCCGGGTGTACGAGGGCCCGGTCGGGGAGGCGGTGCGGGCCGCGTTCGCCGAGTGCGAGCAGCTGGTGTGCTTCCTCGCGACGGGCGCGACGGTACGACTCCTCGCGCCGCTGCTCGCCGGCAAGGCGGCCGACCCGGGCGTGGTCTGCGTGGACGAGGCCGGCCGGTTCGCGGTGTCGCTGCTCGGCGGACACGCCGGCGGCGCCAACGAACTCGCCCGGGACGTCGCCGGGTTGCTCGGCGCCGAGCCGGTCGTGACCACCGCCACGGACGCCGCCGGACTGGCCGGCCTGGACACGCTGGGCCTGCCCTGCGAGGGCGCCGTCGCCGCCGTGTCCCGGGCCCTGCTGGACGGCGAACCGGTCGCGCTCGTCACGGAGTCGGCGTGGCCGCTGCCGCCGCTGCCGGTCTCGCCGCAGGGGTCGTACACGATCCGGCTCACCGACCGGGACGTCCGCCCCGGCCCCCGGGACGTGCTGTTGCGGCCGCCGTCCCTCGTCGTGGGGGTCGGCGCGTCCAAGGGCGCGCCGGTGGACGAGGTGCTCGGTCTGATCGAGAGGACGCTCCGGGAGGCGGGTCTGTCCCCCCGTTCCATCGCCGAACTCGCCACCGTGGACGCCAAGTCGGCCGAGCCCGGCATCCTGGGTGCCGCCGAGCGGCTGGGCGTGCCCGTGGTGACGTACTCCGCCGAGGAGCTGGCGTCGGTCGAGGTGCCCAACCCCTCCGCCGCGCCCCTCGCCGCCGTCGGCACACCCTCGGTCGCGGAGGCGGCCGCGCTGCTGCGGGGCGGTGAACTCCTCGTCCCCAAGCGGAAGTCGGACGCCTCCCCGGCGATGGCGACCTGTGCCGTGGCGCGGCGCCCGGGGCGCGGGCGGCTCGCGGTGGTCGGGCTCGGGCCCGGCGCCCGGGACCTGCTCACCCCGCGCGCGACGGCCGAGCTGCGCCGGGCCTCGGTGCTGGTGGGGCTCGACCAGTACGTGGACCAGATCCGCGATCTGCTGCGTCCCGGCACCCGGGTGCTGGAGTCGGGGCTCGGTGCCGAGGAGGAGCGGGCCCGCACCGCCGTCGCGGAGGCCCGGCGCGGGCACGCCGTGGCGCTGATCGGCAGCGGGGACGCGGGCGTGTACGCCATGGCCTCGCCCGCGCTCGCCGAGGCGTCCGACGACATCGACGTGGTGGGGGTGCCCGGGGTGACGGCCGCGCTGGCCGCCGCCGCGATCCTGGGGGCGCCGCTGGGCCACGACCATGTCTCCATCAGCCTCTCCGACCTGCACACGCCGTGGGAGGTCATCGAGCGGCGGGTGCGGGCCGCGGCCGAGGCGGACCTCGTGGTCACCTTCTACAACCCCCGTTCGCGGGGCCGCGACTGGCAGCTGCCCAAGGCGCTCGGCATCCTCGCCGGGCACCGGACGCCGTCGACGCCCGTGGGTGTCGTACGCAACGCCTCGCGCCCGGACGGGTCGAGCCGGGTCACCACCCTCGCCGGGCTCGACCCGGCGACGGTCGACATGATGACGGTCGTCACCGTGGGGAACACCGCGACCCGCACGGTCGCCGGGCGCATGGTGACGCCGCGCGGCTACCGCTGGCAGGCCCCATCGGCAAGCGGCTCCGCGGCGGGCCGGGAGGAGGCCCGGTGAACCGGATCGTGCACCCCATCGAGCAGGAGTCCTTCCGGCGGCTGCGCGCCCGCCTGGACACCTCGCGCTTCCCGCCGCTGACCCGCGCCGTGGTGGAGCGGGTCATCCACTCCGCCGCCGACCTGGAGTACGCGGACGACCTCGTCCTGGCGGAGGCGGACCTGGTCCCGGCGCATGCCGCGCTGCACGCCGGGGCGCCGGTCGTGGTGGACGTGGAGATGGTCGCGGCCGGCATCACCCGGCGGCGGACCGTGTGCCGGCTGAAGGACGCCACGTCCGGCCCGGGGCTCACCCGTTCGGCGCACGCGGTCAGGCTCGCGTACGAGGAGGTCGGGCCCGGTGCCCTGTGGGTGATCGGCTGTGCGCCGACCGCCCTGGAGGAGCTGCTGACCCTGGACGCCGCCCCCGCGCTCGTCATCGGCCTGCCCGTCGGCTTCGTCGGCGCGGCCGAGTCCAAGGCCGCGCTGCGCGCGAGCGGGCTGCCCGCCGTGAGCAACGTGTCCGAGAAGGGCGGCTCGGCGGTCGCCGCCGCCGCGCTCAACGCCCTGCTGTACCACCCGATCCCGTCCGAGGAGACCCTGTGACCACCCCGCCCGCCCTGCTGATCGCCGGCCACGGCACCCGTGACGACGCCGGAGCCGAGGCGTTCCGCGCCTTCGTACGGGAGCTGGGCCGCCGCCGTCCCGACCTGCCCGTCGCGGGCGGCTTCATCGAGCTGTCCCCGCCGCCGCTCGGCGACGCCGTGGCCGAACTGGTGGAGCGGGGCGTGCGCCGGTTCGCCGCCGTGCCGCTGATGCTGGTGTCCGCCGGGCACGCCAAGGGCGACATCCCGGCCGCGCTGGCCCGCGAGAAGGAACGGCACCCGGGCATCTCCTACACCTACGGCCGCCCGCTCGGCCCGCACCCGGCACTGCTCGACGTGCTGGAGCGGCGCCTTGAGGAGGCGCTCGGCGGCCAGGACCGGTCCGGGGTGACCGTGCTGCTGGTCGGCCGCGGCTCCACGGACCCGGACGCCAACGCCGAGGTGTTCAAGGCGGCACGGCTGCTGTGGGAGGGCCGGGGGTACGCCGGTGTGGAGACGGCGTTCGTGTCGCTCGCGGCGCCGGACGTGCCGAGCGGCCTCGCCCGGTGCGCGGCGCTGGGGGCGCGCAGGATCGTCGTGCTCCCCTACTTCCTGTTCACCGGCGTCCTGCCGGACCGGGTGCGGCGGCAGACCGAGGAGTGGGCGGCCGCGCACCCGGATCTGGAGGTGCGCTCGGCGGACGTCATCGGCCCGGAGCCGGATTTGCTGGACCTGGTCCTCGAACGGTACGAGGAGGCCGTCGAGGGCGACCTGCGGATGAACTGCGACTCGTGCGTGTACCGGATCGCGATGCCGGGGTTCGAGGACAAGGTCGGGCTGCCGCAGCAGCCGCACTTCCACCCGGACGACGACGATCACGGGCACCACCACCACGGCGGGCATGCCCACGACCATGCGCACTGAGCACTGCCCCGGGCCCGACCTGCGGCATCACGGGGACGCCGAGGTACGGGACGACGGCGCGGCGCTGGTCGACCTCGCCGTCAACGTACGGTCGGACACGCCGCCGCAGTGGCTGCGCGCCCGGATCGCCGAGTCCCTGGCCTCCCTCGCGGCCTACCCGGACGGGCGGGCCGCCCGCGCGGCGGTGGCGCGGCGCCACGGGCTGCCGGCCGCGCGGGTGCTGATGACAGCGGGGGCGGCGGAGGCGTTCGTGCTGCTCGCCCGCGCGCTCAAGATCCGCCGACCGGTCGTCGTGCACCCGCAGTTCACCGAGCCGGAGGCGGCGCTGCGCGATGCCGGGCACACGGTGGAGCGGGTGCTGCTGCGGCCGCGGGACGGCTTCCGGCTGGATGCGGCGCTGGTGCCGGAGGAGGCCGATCTGGTGGTGATCGGCAATCCCACGAACCCCACGTCGGTCCTGCACCCGGCCGAGGAGATCACCCGACTGGCCCGTCCTGGACGGGTGTTGGTGGTCGACGAGGCGTTCATGGACCCGGTGCCGGGTGAGCGGGAGGCGCTGGCCGGGCGGACGGACGTGCCCGGTCTCGTGGTGCTGCGCAGCCTGACCAAGACCTGGGGGCTGGCGGGTCTGCGCATCGGCTATGTGCTGGCCGAGCCCGGGATCATCGAGGAGTTGGCGCGGGCCCAGCCGCTGTGGCCGGTGTCCACGCCCGCGCTGACCGCCGCCGAGGCGTGCGTGTCCCCGCGCGCCCTGGCCGAGGCGAGGCACGCGGCGCACCACATCGCCGTGGACCGGGCCCATCTGATCGCGGGCCTGTCCGCGCTGGCGTCCCGCGGGGTGCGGGTGGTGGAGCCGGCCGAGGCGCCCTTCGTGCTGGTCCGCGTCCCGGAGGCGGCCGCCGTACGACGACGGTTGCGCGACCTCGGCTACGCCGTGCGCCGCGGGGACACGTTCCCCGGGCTCGGCGCCGACTGGATACGGCTCGCCGTCCGCGACCGGGCCACGACGACCGGCTTCCTGGCCGCGCTGTCCACCGCGCTGGGCTGACGAGGCGCCGGAGAACCGTTCACGGCGTGGCCTTCGGACGGGTGAGCCGGTCGGCCGCCCGGCCCCTCCCCTCGCCCGCCGCCGGCCGAGCGTATGGACGGGTACGCCGCTGGTGAGGGGCGGGAGGCGGCGCCGCGTCCGGGACGACAGCACCCCGCGACGCGGGCCCCCGGCCCGCCCCTCCCCCCTGCGTCAGCTCCTGCGGCGGCGCGCCATCATCACCGCGCCCCCGCCCACCGCCAGCAGCGCCACCGCGCCGCCCGCGATGTACGGCGTCGCCGGATCGCCTCCCGTCTCCGCCAGGTCGGCGTCCGAGGCGCCGCCCTGCGGCTTCACGTCGGAGGCCGGGGCGTCCTTGGAGGTGGTGCCGGACCCGGGGTTCGCGCCGGACCCCGGGTCGTGGCTCTGGACCGGGTGGCCGGCGGGCGGGGCCATCGGGGACTCGCACGTGGCCTTGGCCAGCGTGACCGTGCCCTCGACGTCCGCGACGTTGAGCTTCAAGGGGTTGACGGAGACCTTGAGCTGGAGCGCGGTCGCGGCGGCCGTGCGGGACGTCGTGCTGTGCTGGGCCAGGTCGAGGCGGACCTCGCCGACGCCGGGCACCTTGACCTCGGTCGGGCCCCCGGCGGTGACCGTGACGCGGCGGCCGAGGACGGTGACCGTGCCGAGGATCTTCGCGTCGGCGCTCGGCGCCCTGCCGACCGCGCAGGTGGCCCGCGCGGTGACGGTGTCGACCTCGATCAGGGACAGCAAGGGCAGGCCGGGGACGTGCAGCTTGGCGTGGACGAGGCGGACGGAGCCCTCGGCGCGCCGGTCGGTGACGGTGGCCCGGGACTGGGCCACGTCGGCGTCGAGGACCGTGAACGGGTTGCCGTTCGCCACCCCGTCGAGGCGGGCGGACAGGGCGGTCCTGTCGGCGCTCTGCGGTGCTTCGACCTCGTTGAGTGAGACGGCGAGCGGGACGTCGACGGACTTGTCGAGCAGGGACACGTCGAGCCCGGCGTGCAGGACGGCCGCGGTGGCACGGCCGGGGTTCTCGGTCGCGTGCGCGGCGCCCGCACCCAGGACGGCGGGCGCGGTGGCCAGCGCGGCGACGGTCGCCGCGGCGGCGAGACGGCGTACGGGCAGGCGGAAGTTGGTGCTGTTCAAGGCGGCGGGACCCCCCACTTGGAACTGCTTGGGACCCGTCAACCTTGTCGTCAGTGTGGGTGAACGGTCAGCAAACCAGGGTCACTTCACTCAAACGTGGAGATTACGCACACCTCTTCGAATAATCGTGCACACGCGTTCCCCCCGCACGCCGCGGGCCCCGCTCGCACCTCCCCTTACTCGACGATCTCCCCGTTCAGCACCACCCGGCGCGGCGCCGCCAGTACCCCCACGTCCGCCCGGGGATCACCGTCGTACACCACGAGGTCGGCCGGTGCCCCCTCCTCCAGGCCGGGGCGGCCGAGCCACGCGCGCGCGGACCAGCTCGTCGCCGCGAGGGCCTCGATCGGCGGGATGCCCGCCGTGACCAGTTCGGCGACCTCGGCCGCGACCAGTCCGTGCGGCAGCGAGCCGCCGGCGTCCGTGCCGACGAACACCGGGATGCCGGCGTCGTACGCGGAGCGCACGGTGTCGTAGCGCCGCTCGTGCAGCCGGCGCATATGGGCCGACCAGCGCGGGAACTTGGTGTCGCCGCCGGCCGCGAGCTGCGGGAAGGTGGCGATGTTGACGAGGGTCGGGACGATGGCGACGCCCCGCTCGGCGAACAGCGGGATCAGGTCCTCGGTGAGGCCGGTGGCGTGCTCGACGCAGTCGATGCCCGCCTCGACCAGGTCGCGCAGGGAGTTCTCGGCGAAGCAGTGCGCGGTGACCCGGGCGCCGAGCCGGTGGGCCTCGGCGATCGCGGCCTCGACGGCCTCGCGGGGCCAGCAGGGCGAGAGGTCGCCGAGGTCGCGGTCGATCCAGTCGCCGACCAGCTTGACCCAGCCGTCGCCGCGCCGGGCCTCCTGGGCGACGTAGGCGACGAGGTCGTCCGGTTCGATCTCCCAGGCGTAGTTGCGGATGTAGCGGCGGGTGCGGGCGATGTGCCGGCCCGCCCGGATGATCTTCGGCAGGTCGGCGCGGTCGTCGATCCAGCGGGTGTCCGAGGGCGAGCCCGCGTCCCGGATCAGCAGGGTGCCCGCCTCCCGGTCGATGAGCGCCTGCTTCTCGGCGGTGTCCGCGTCGACCGGGCCGTGCGCGTCGAGGCCCACATGGCAGTGGGCGTCCACCAGTCCGGGCAGCGCCCACCCCTGGACGGTCCGGACGTCCCGGGCCCCGGCGGGACGGTCGTACGACACCCGGCCGCCGACCACCCACAGCTCGTCGCGTACGTCCTGCGGTCCGACGAGGACCCTGCCCTTCACATGCAGCACCGGCTGATCGCTCATACCGGCACCTTAGAGGGCTACGCCCGGTCGGTACCCGCCCGGTCCGCGACCCCCTCCTCCACCTCGGCCATCGCCGGGTCGAGGAGGCGGGAGAGGAAGTGGCGGGTGCGCTCGTGCCGCGGGGCGCCGATGACCTGCTCGGGGCGGCCGTCCTCCACGATCACACCGCCGTCCATGAAGACGACCCGGTCGGCGACCTCGCGGGCGAAGGTCATCTCGTGGGTGACGACCATCATCGTCATGCCCTCCCGCGCGAGCCCCCGCATCACCGCGAGGACGTCGCCGACCAACTCGGGGTCGAGGGCGGAGGTCGGCTCGTCGAAGAGCATCACCTCGGGGCCCATGGCGAGCGCGCGGGCGATGGCGACGCGCTGCTGCTGGCCGCCGGAGAGGGCGGACGGGAAGGCGTCCGCCTTCTCGGCGAGGCCGACGCGGGCCAGGTTCTCGGCCGCGACGCGGGCCGCCTGCGCCTTGTCGCGCTTGAGGACCCGGCGCTGGGGCAGCGTGAGGTTCTCGGTCACGCTGAGGTGCGGGAAGAGGTTGAACTGCTGGAAGACCATGCCGATGCGGCGCCGGACGGCGTCGATGTCGACGTCCGGATCGGTGATCTCGGTGCCGCCGACGAAGACCCGGCCCTCGGTCGGTTCCTCCAGCAGGTTCACGCAGCGCAGCAGCGTGGACTTGCCGGAGCCGGAGGGGCCGATGACGCAGACGACCTCGCCCTGGCCGATCTCCAGGTCGATGCCGCGCAGGACGTGGTTGTCGCCGAAGGACTTGCGCAGGCCCTGGACGCGGATCTCGGGGGTGGTCACCTGATCTCCTTGAGGGCCTTGGTTTCCATACGGCGTACGACGAGGCTCAGCGGGACCGTGATCAGCAGATAGCACAGGCCCGCGACCAGGATCGGCGTGGAGTTGGCGGTCTGGCTGGCCAGGTCGTTGCCGAACTTGGACAGTTCGCGCTGCTCCAGGGTGACCCCGAGGAACAGCACCAGCGAGGAGTCCTTGAAGAGCAGGACGAGTTCGTTGGTCAGCGGCGGCAGGATGATGCGGAACGCCTGCGGCAGGACGATCGAGACCATGGCCCGCGCGGGCGAGAAGCCGAGCGAGCGGGCCGCCTCCGTCTGCCCCTTGGGCACGGCCTGGATGCCCGCGCGGATGGTCTCCGCCATGTAGGCGGCGGAGACCAGTCCGAGCGCGACGGCGACCTTGCCGTAGGTGCCGCCCGGGTACTGGACGTCCGGGAAGGCCAGGGGCACGCCGACGCCGACGAAGATGAAGATCAGCAGCGCCGGCAGGCCGCGGAAGATCTCGATGTAGACGCCGGCGAGCCAGCGGTAGGGGCCCACGGAGGACAGCCGCATCAGCGCGATGACCATGCCGAGGGCCAGGCCGACGACGAATCCGGACAGCGTGTACAGCACGGTGTTCTTCAGGGCGACCGTGATGAGGTCCGGGAACAGCTGCCTGGCGATGCCGGGCTGCGCGAACTGGTTCTGCAGCCGCCCCCAGTCCGCGGTGAGCGCGAAGGCGATCACCGCGGCGGCGAGGACGGCGTACTGGGCGCCGCGCGAGAGCCTTCGCTTCTGCGTGCGCGTCAAACCCGTGCGTTTCGGCTGGACGCCGGTGTCCGTGTCGGCCATGGGGTCAGGAGCCGGCCGGGGAGGCGACGGAGGAGTCGTACGGGCCGATCCACTTCTCGTAGATCTTCTTGTAGGCGCCGTCGGCCTTGGCGTCCTTGAGGGCCTTGTTGACGGCGTTCAGCAGGGGCTTGTTGCCCTTCTTGACCGTGAAGCCGTACTGCTCGCCGGTCTTCAGGTTGTCGACGACCTTGAACCTGTCCGCGTTGGCCCTGTCCTTGAGCCAGCCCTGGACCACCGGGTAGTCGATGACGACGGCCTGGACCTGGCCGGTGCGCAGGCCGTTGAGGACCGCGTCGGAGGAGGCGAAGGAGACCGGGTCGAGGCCCTTCTTCCTGGCGAAGTCCTCGCCGGTGGTCTGCGCCTGGGCGCCGACCTTCCTGCCCTTCGCGTCGGCGAGCGAGCCGATCCCGCTGTCCTTGCCGACCAGTACGGCCTGGGTGGCCTCGAAGTACGGGTCGGAGAAGTCGACGTTCTTCGCGCGCTCGGCGGTGATCGTCATACCGGCGGCGGCGAGGTCGCACTGGCCGGAGTTCAGGAAGGCGCCGGTCTTGAAGTTCTCGAACGGCGTGTCCACGATCTGCTGCTTGACGCCGAGGTCCTTGGCGACGAGGTCGATCAGAGAGACGTCGAAGCCCTGCACCTTGCCGTCGACCACCGACTGGAACGGCGGGTAGGGCAGGTGGGTGCAGGTGGTGAGCTGCCCGGCCTTGGCCAGGTGCACGCCGCCCGCCGCGGTCGCGCCGCTCCCCGAGTCGCCGGAGGAGCAGCCCGCCACGACGAGCACGAGACCGGCGGTCGCGGTGGTGGCAGCCAGAAGACGGGTCCGGCGTCCGAGGAGGGTTTTCATGGGGGAGGACTCCTGTGGGGGGAACGATAGGTTCCGATTATAAGGAAATGTTTGGGTCTCTCAAATCAAACCCATGGGCATGAGGCCCCTGGACCTAAGATCGGGGGGAGTGGACCCCCGTGAACCCTGCGAAGAAGAGAGAACACCGCCGTGACGCACCCCTTCCTCGACCTGCCCCCGCTGACCGCGCGACGCTTCGCCGCGATCGAGGACCGGGTGGCCCGGCTGCTGGACACCCGGCAGGACGTGCTGATCACCCAGGGCGAGGCGCTGCTGCCGCTGGAGGGCGCGATCCGCGCGGCCGCCGGTCCGGGCACGGTGGCGCTGAACGTGATCACCGGTCCGTACGGGCAGACCTTCGGCAACTGGCTGCGCGACGCCGGCGCGACGGTGTACGACATCTCGGTCCCCTTCCACACGGCGGTGCGGGCGGAGCAGATCCGCGCGGCGTTCGCCGAGCACCCGGAGATCGACTTCGTCTCCCTGGTGCACGCGGAGGCCGCGACCGGCAACACCAACCCGGTCGCGGAGATCGGTGAGGCGGTACGGGAGCAGGGCGCGCTGTTCTATCTGGACGCGGTCGCCTCGGTGGGCGCGGAGCCGGTGCTGCCGGACGCCTGGGGCGTGGACCTGTGCGTGATCGGCGCGCAGAAGGCGATGGGCGGCCCGGCGGGCGTCTCGGCGATCTCGGTCAGCGAGCGCGCGTGGGCCCGGATGGCGGCGAACCCGAACGCGCCGCGCCGCTCCTACCTCTCCCTGCTGGACTGGAAGGAGCGCTGGCTGGACGCCGGCCGCACCGCGCTGCCGCACGCCCCGGCCCAGCTGGAGATGCTGGCGCTGGACGCCTGCCTGGAGCGGATCGAGGCGGCCGGCCTGGACGCGGTGACGGCCCGCCACCGGCGTGCGGCGCAGGCCACCCGGGCGGGCGCACTGGCCCTGGGCGGCGGCCTGGAGCCGTACGTCCACGAGGCCTCGGACGCGGCTCCGGTGGCGACGACCCTGCGGGTGCCGCCGTCGCTCACCGCCTCCGACCTGGCGGCCACCGCCCTGGCCGCCGACTCCGCCCTCCCGCTGGCCGCGGGCGGCGGCGCCCTGGCCAAGGAGATGGTCCGCGTCAACCACTACGGCCCCGACGCCACCGAGGCCGCCGTCCAGTCCTGCCTGGCGGCACTGGGCGCGGCCCTCGCCGAACAGGGCGCGACGGTGGACCCGGCGGCCGCGCGGCAGGCCGCAGCCCGAGCCTGGCGGTAGCCGCCACCGGCCCCCGACGAACACGACGGCCCGCGCCGGACGGCGCGGGCCGTTGTCACACCCGGCTGCCATGCTGCCCCCATGACGACGGAACACAGCCCGCAGCGGCAGACCCTCCCCGACGGCCGGCCCGTTCCCCTGCTGACCGGCGCCGAGCGCCCCATGCTGGAGAGCTGGCTGGACTTCCACCGGGCCACGCTGGAGCTGAAGTGCCGCGGCCTGGACGACGGGCAGGCGCGGGCCGCCTCGGCGCGGCCGTCGGAGCTGACCCTGCTGGGACTGGTGCAGCATCTCGCCGAGGTCGAGCGGACGTGGTTCCAGCGGGTGCTGGGGGACCTGGACCTGCCGCCGGTGTTCGACGAGGAGTCGGGCTACGCCCTGGACCCGGCGCGCGGACTTGAGGAGGCGCTGACCGTCTGGCGGCACGAGATCGCACGTGGACGCGAGTTGTGCGCCGGGCGGTCGCTGGAGTCCACCGGGCGGATCGCCGACGGACCGATGGCCGGGGCGGAGGTCAGTGTGCGCTGGGTGCTGATCCATCTCATCGAGGAGTACGCGCGCCACAACGGGCACGCCGACATTCTTCGTGAACGAATCGACGGTGCCACCGGAGCTTGAATTCAATTTAGTTTCACAATTCCCGCCAATTTCCCGGACGACAGCTTCCCATACTCTTCTGCCCGCTTTTCTCGCGACTAAACGGGGCAGTTTTCCGGGAGATTTCTGACGGTTTCACACCTGTGACGCACTCCACAAACTGTACGCTTTGCCATGGTTTGCCACAGGTCATTTCCGGCATATCGCGCCCCATCCGTCGCCACACGGGAACCGTGGTCGTGCATTTCTTAATTCGGCTCGCTAAATTCGTGCCGCATGACTGCCGCACCCGCAGACCTGCTCATCGACCAGCCGGCGATGGCGGACGGAGCCACGCTCTGGCGCCTCGCCAAGGACTCGAAAACCCTCGATCTCAACTCGTCCTACAGCTATCTGCTGTGGTGCCGGGACTTCGCCGGCACCTCGGCGGTGGCGCGTGGTGCGGACGGCACGCCCGTCGGTTTCGTCACCGGGTACGTGCGGCCCGACCGCCCGGGCACCCTGCTCGTCTGGCAGGTCGCCGTGGACGACGCCCACCGCGGCCGGGGCATCGCCGCCGCCCTGCTGGACGGGCTGACCCGACGCCTCGCCGCCGAGCGCGGTGTCACCGACATGGAGACCACCATCACGCCCGGCAACACCGCCTCCGAGCGGCTGTTCACCTCGTTCGCGCAGCGGCACGGCGCGCACCTCACCCGCGAGGTGCTGTTCCCCGCCGAGCTGTTCCCGGACGGCCCGCACGACTCCGAAGTCCTCTACCGCATCGGACCGTTGACCGATTCCCCCGCCCACTGAGGAGCGCATCACCGTGACCATCACCCAGCCCGACCTCAGCGTCTTCGAAACCCTGGAGTCCGAGGTGCGCAGCTACTGCCGCGGCTGGCCCACCGTGTTCGACCGCGCGCAGGGCAGCCGGATGTACGACGAGGACGGCCACGCGTACCTCGACTTCTTCGCCGGCGCCGGATCACTCAACTACGGCCACAACAATCCGGTACTGAAACGGGCGCTGATCGACTATCTGTCCCGGGACGGGGTCACCCACGGCCTGGACATGTCGACCACGGCCAAGCGCTCGTTCCTGGGGACCTTCCAGAACCTGGTGCTGCGCCCGCGCGACCTGCCGTACAAGGTCATGTTCCCGGGCCCGACCGGCACGAACGCCGTGGAGTCGGCGCTCAAGCTGGCCCGGAAGGTGAAGGGCCGCGAGGCCATCGTGTCGTTCACCAACGCCTTCCACGGGATGTCCCTGGGCTCGCTCGCGGTGACCGGCAACGCCTTCAAGCGGGCCGGCGCCGGCATCCCGCTGGTGCACGGCACCCCGATGCCGTTCGACAACTACTTCGAGGGCACCGTCCCGGACTTCCTGTGGTTCGAGCGGCTCCTGGAGGACCAGGGCTCCGGCCTGAACAAGCCCGCCGCGGTGATCGTGGAGACCGTGCAGGGTGAGGGCGGCATCAATGTGGCCCGGCCCGAATGGCTGCGCGCGCTCAAGGAACTGTGCGAGCGACAGGACATGCTGCTGATCGTCGACGACATCCAGATGGGCTGCGGCCGCACCGGCGCCTTCTTCTCCTTCGAGGAGTCCGGGATCACCCCGGACATCGTCACGGTGTCGAAGTCGATCAGCGGCTACGGCCTGCCGATGTCGCTGTGCCTGTTCCGGCCCGAGTTGGACGTGTGGGAGCCGGGCGAGCACAACGGCACCTTCCGCGGCAACAACCCCGCGTTCGTCACCGCCACCGCGGCCCTGGAGACCTACTGGACCGACGGCTCGGCCATGGAGAAGCAGACCCGCGCCCGCGGGGAGCAGGTCGAGCAGGCGCTGATCTCCATCACGGAGGAGAACCTCGCCGACGTGAGGGAGTACCGCGGGCGCGGGCTGGTGTGGGGCATGGAGTTCCACGACAAGGACCGTGCCTCGCGCATCGCACGGCGGGCCTTCGAGCTGGGACTGCTCATCGAGACGTCCGGCCCGGAGAGCGAGGTCGTCAAGCTGCTGCCCGCCCTCACCATCACCCCGGACGAGCTGGACGAGGGCCTCAGCGTCCTCGCCCGCGCCGTCCGGGAGACCGTCTGAACCGCGGCGTCCGCCCACGGCGTCCGACCAGGGCGTCCGAACCCGAACGCCTGAACCCGAACGTCTGACCAGGAGGAAGCACCACCGTGATCGTCCGATCGTTCAAGGACATCGAAGGCACCGACCGGCACATCAAGTCGAAGTCGGGCACCTGGGAGAGCAAGCGGATCGTCCTGGCCAAGGAGCGGGTCGGCTTCTCCGTGCACGAGACCATCCTGTACGCGGGCACCGAGACGGCGATGTGGTACGCCAACCACATCGAGGCCGTCGTCTGCACCCGGGGCGAGGCCGAGCTGACCGACCGCGAGACCGGGAGGACGTACACCATCACGCCCGGCACCATGTACCTCCTGGACGGGCACGAGCGGCACACGCTGCGCGTCAAGGAGGACTTCCACTGCATCTGCGTGTTCAACCCGCCGGTCACCGGACGGGAGGACCACGACGAGAACGGCGTCTACCCGCTGCTCACCGAGCCCGAGCCCGAGGAGGTGTGAGAAACCATGACCACCGCCACCGTGAAGGACCTCTACCCGACCCGTGGCACCACCGAGGTGACCGTCCCGCGCCAGGACCCGGTCGTCTGGGGCTCCCCCCGCACACCCGGCCCGATCGCGACGGCCGACCTCCAGGCCTACGAGCGTGACGGCTTCCTCGCCGTCGACCAGCTGATCGGCCCCGCCGAGGTCGAGATCTACCGGCAGGAGCTGGACCGGCTGGTCACCGACCCGGCGATCCGCTTCGACGAGCGCTCCATCGTGGAGCCGTCGTCCCAGGAGATCCGCTCGGTCTTCGAGGTGCACCGGATCAGCGAGGTGTTCGCGGGCCTGGTGCGCGACGAGCGCGTGGTCGGCCGGGCCCGCCAGATCCTCGGCTCGGACGTGTACGTCCACCAGTCGCGGATCAACGTCAAGCCGGGGTTCGGCGCGAGCGGCTTCTACTGGCACTCGGACTTCGAGACCTGGCACGCCGAGGACGGTCTGCCGAACATGCGCACGGTGTCGGTCTCGATCGCGCTGACCGAGAACCACGACACCAACGGCGGTCTGATGATCATGCCCGGATCGCACAAGACGTTCCTGGGCTGCGCCGGCGAGACGCCCAGGGACAACTACAAGAAGTCGCTGCAGATGCAGGACGCGGGCACCCCGTCCGACGAGGCGCTGACCGAGCTGGCGGGCGAGTACGGCATCAAGCTGTTCACCGGCGGGCCCGGCTCGGCCACCTGGTTCGACTGCAACTGCATGCACGGCTCCGGCGACAACATCACGCCGTTCCCGCGCAGCAACGTCTTCATCGTGTTCAACAGCGTGGAGAACGCCGCGGTGGAGCCCTTCGCCGCGCCGGTGCGCCGGCCGGAGTTCATCGGCGCGCGGGACTTCACTCCGGTGCGCTGAACGCCGTGACCGGGTGAGCCGAGCAGCACCCCGACCACCGGGCCGGGGCCTCCACGTGTGGGACGGGAGGCCCCGGCCCGGTCATGTCCGGGCGCGCTCAGCCGGACAGCGCGTCGAGCAGCCGGTCCACGTCCGCGGCCGTGTTGTAGAGGTGGAAGGACGCGCGCAGATTGCCCGCGCGGTCGGAGACCTCGATGCCGGCGCGGCTCAACTCCGCCTGCTTCCGGCCGAGTCCGGGCACGGAGACGATCGCCGAGCCGGGCGCGGGCAGCGGCTCGTGCCCGAGCCGGGCGAGCCCCTCCCTGAAGCGGTCGGCGAGGGCCAGGTCGTGCTCGTGCACGGCGGCCACGCCCAGTTCCTCGATCAGCGTGAGCGAGCGGTACACCCCGCTGTAGGTGAACAGGCCGGGGCTGACGTCGAACCGGCGGGCGGAGTGGGCGAGTTCGGCGACCGGGCCGTAGCAACTGGACCAGGGATCCTCGGCCGCGACCCAGCCCGCGAGCAGCGGGGTCAGCTCGCCGAGGTCCTGGGGGACCACGAGGAAGGCGGCGCCGTGCGGGCCGAGCAGCCATTTGAAGGTGGTGGAGACGGTGTAGTCGTAGCCGTCCGCGTCGATGGGCAGCCAGCCGGCGGCCTGCGAGAAGTCGACGTAGGTGCGCGCCCCGTGGGTGCGGGCGGCCTCGCGCAGGGCGGGCAGGTCGGCGACCCGGCCGTCGGCGGACTGCGCGGCGCTGACCGCGACCAGCGCGGTGCCGGGGCGCACGGACTCGGCGAGCCGTTCCAGCGGTACGGCGCGCACCTTGAGGTCGCCGCGGACGTGGAAGGGGTTCACCACGGAGGTGAAGTCGTCCTCGGCGGTGAGGACTTCGGCGCCCGCGGGCAGGGCGGCCGCGATCAGTCCGGTCTGGGCGGCGACGGAGGGACCGGCCGCCACCCGCCCGGCCGGGACGCCGGCGAGGCGGGCGAAGGCGGCGCGGGCGTGTTCGACGTCCTCGAACAGCGGGTCCAGCGGGCGGCCCTCGGCCCGGATCGCCATCGCCTCCTGGAGGGCGGTGAGGGTGCGGGCCGGGAGCAGGCCGCTGGTCGCGGTGTTGAGGTAGGTGTTCTTCGGGCGGAACTCGGCGCGGACGAGGCTCTCGAAGGTCTCCATGAGCCCACTGTGCGGGCCGGGGAGGACCGCGTCCATTGCGCGTTTCTACGGGAACGACCCAAGGGGTTCTTATACGACGCCGCCGACCTGGCATTTCACCCTACGGCTTGCCACCCGGGCGTTCCGTCCGACGACCTCCGGAGCGGGAGTTCCATCCTGCGACCTCCGCCCCGAGGGCTCCGCCCGACGCCCTCCGCCCGGGGGGGCTCGCTCCGACGGCCTCCACACCGGGGTCCCGACCCGGGACTCGGTCCCGCAGTCCCGGCCTGGCGGCGCAGTCCCGCCGACCCGACCCGCGGCTCAGCCCCGCGGTCCCGACCCCGCGGCTCACCCCCGTGGCTCAACCCCGCGGCGGGACCGCGCAGCCGTCGGGGCCGCAGGCGTCGGCGTCGCCCTGGTCGACCAGCCGGAGCGGGGAGCGCTCGCCCCATGCCTGGGTGAGCGCCTGGGTGAAGACCTCGGCGGGCTGGGCGCCGGAGACGCCGTACGCGCGGTCGAGGACGAAGAAGGGGACGCCGGTCGCGCCGAGCCGGGCGGCCTCGCGCTCGTCCTCGCGGACGGCGTCGGCATAGGCCTCCGGATCGGCGAGCACCGCGCGTACCCGCTCGGCGTCGAGCCCGGCCCCGACGGCCAGCTCGACCAGCCGTTCGTCGCCCTCGGCGAACACGGACCGCTCCTCGGCGAAGTTGGCCCGGTACAGGGCCTGGATCAGCGCGTCCTGGCGGCCGTGCTCCTTGGCGAGGTGCAGCAGGCGGTGCATGTCGAAGGTGTTGCCGTGGTCGCGGCCCCGGGTGCGGTAGTCCAGGCCCTCGGCGGCGGCCTGGGCGCCCAGGTTGTCCTCCCCGGCCTCGGCCTGCGCCTCACTCATGCCGTACTTCCTGGTCAGCATGGTGAGCACGGACTCGACATCGCCCTTGGCGCGGCCCGGGTCCAGCTCGAAGGAGCGGTGCACCACCTCGACGTCGTCACGGTGCGGGAAGGCAGCGAGCGCCTTCTCGAAGCGGGCCTTGCCCACGTAGCACCAGGGGCAGGCGATGTCGCTCCAGATCTCGACGCGCATGTCTTCGGCTCTTTCCGGGTCGTACGGGTGCGGAGACGATCTCCGCCGAGTACGTGAACGTTCAAATGCCGGTGGTCATTCCCGTCCCGGCGGCACCGCGTACCGCAGGAACAGATGGTGGTCCCCCTCGGCCGGCGGGTTCTCCGGATCCGGCACCCATCCCTGCCGGGCGTAGAAACCCTGGGCCCGCCGGTTGTCCACATGGACGTCGAGCACGGCCGTCCGCCGCCCCTCGGCCCGCCACTCCCCCACGCAGGCCGCGTGCAGGGCCGTACCGACGCCGCCCCGCCAGCGGTCGGGGTCGACGTGGAACTGGAACAGCTTGACGGTGTCCGCGCCGGCTCCGTCCGGGGTGCGGAAGGAGGCGATGCCGACCAGCCGCCCGTCGAGCCGGGCGCACAGCACCCGCCCGTCCGGGCGCTCGATGGAGCCCCGCCACGCCTCGACCCAGTCGAAATCCGCCTGCGGCACCCCGTCGGGGTAGTACGTCGAGCGGGCCCGCAGGTGCAGCTCGGCGATGGCCCCGGTCTCGGCGGGCAGCGCGGCGCGGATCTCCAGGGCGGCGTCGTCGTCTCGTGAGCTGATCATGCGACGGAGGACGTCTGTGCCGTTCCGGCGGTTCCTACCGCTCCAGAACCCCGTTGTACCGCCGGGGGATTCCGAGGGTGTTGTCGTCGCGCAGCTCCGGGGGCAGCAGGGGCTGCGGGGTGTTCTGGTAGGCGACCGGGCGCAGCCAGCGCTCGATGGCCGTGCCGCCCACCGAGGTCGAGGTGGAGGTGGTGGCCGGGTAGGGGCCGCCGTGGTGCTGGGCGGGGGCGACGGCGACGCCGGTCGGCCAGGCGTTGACGACGACACGGCCCGCCAACGGGGTGAGCTCGGCGAGGAGTTCCACGCCCCTGCCCGCTCCGGCGGCCTCCTCGGCGGAGAGGTGGACGGTGGCGGAGAGGTTGCCCGGGAGGCGGGACAGGAGCGTCGTGGCCTCCGTCTCGTCCTCGTAGCGGGCCACCACGGTCACCGGGCCGAAACACTCCTCCAGCAGCAGGTCGTACGGCCCTTCGGAGGCGAGCCTGCGCGCCGGCACCGTCAGGAAGCCCGCGCTGACCATGTGGTCGCCGCACGCGCCCGGCGTCACCGGGCACTCCACGCCCGGGAGTTCGGCGCGTTCGCGCACCCCCGCGACGAAGGCGTCCCGGATACGGTGGTCGAGCAGGACCCCGGCCTCGGTGGAACTCACCGCGTCCGTCAGGGACTTCAGCACTCGATCCCCGGCCGCACCGGAGGGGACCAGCGCCAGGCCGGGCTTCACACAGAACTGGCCGACGCCGAGGGTCATCGAACCGGCGAGGCTGGCCCCGATCTCCTCCGCGCGCTCGGCGGCCGCCTCCTCGGTGACCAGCACCGGGTTGAGGGAGCCCAGTTCGCCGTGGAACGGGATCGGCACGGGACGCGCGGCGGCCGCGTCGTACAGGGCGCGCCCGCCGCGCAGCGAACCGGTGAAGCCCGCGGCGGCGACCAGCGGGTGCCGGATCAGCTCCACGCCCGCGTCGAAGCCGTGCACCAGGCCGATGACGCCCTCCGGGATGCCGTGCCCGGCGGCGGCCCGGCGCAGCACCTTGGCGACCAGTTCGGACAGGGCGGGGTGGTCCGGGTGGGCCTTGACGACGACCGGGCAGCCGGCGGCCAGCGCGCTCGCGGTGTCGCCGCCCGCGACGGAGAAGGCGAAGGGGAAGTTCGAGGCGCCGTAGACGGCGACGACGCCGAGCGGCACCTTCCAGCGGCGCAGGTCGGGCACGGGCGGGGTGGCGGTGGCATCCGGGTGGTCGATGACGACGTCCAGGAAGGCGCCCTCCTCGACGATGTCCGCGAAGGCCCTCAACTGGTAGGCCGTGCGGGCGAGTTCACCGGTCAGCCGGACCGGTCCCAGCGCGGTCTCGGCGTCGGCGGTCTCCACCAGGCCGTCCCGGGCCGCCTCCAGGCCGGCGGCGGCGGAGCGCAGGAACGCGGAGCGCACGGCGCGCCGGGCGAGGGCGCCGCGCGCGGCCTGCGCGGCCCGGACGACCGCGTCCACCTCCTCGGCCGTGGCCTCCACCGCGACCTGTTCCCGGCGCTTCCCCGTACGCGGGTCGACACTCCAGACTGTTGCTGCTGCCACCGCGGGTCCCTCCCATAAGGCCGCACTCGACCAGGTCAGCCTCAGCGGCGTTCTCTATACTGAACGCCGTCTGCGGTGCTGAACACTCTGCTCGGAGACTGTATATCTCAGGTCCTCGTCGAATCGAAGGGGTCAAGGGCGATGACGGCAGGCGAGGCGGGCGGCGGGGCACAGGTCAAGTCCGCGGTACGGACGGTCGAACTGCTGGAGTACTTCGCCGGCCACCCCGGCATGCACTCCCTCGCGGCCGTCCAGGAGGCCGTCGGCTACCCCAAGTCCAGCCTGTACATGCTGCTGCGCACCCTCGTGGAGCTGGGCTGGGTGGAGACGGACGCGACGGGCACGCGGTACGGCATCGGGGTGCGGGCGCTGCTCGTGGGTACCTCGTACATCGACGGCGACGAGGTGGTGGCCGCCGCCCGCCCGGCCCTGGACCGGCTCTCCGACGACACCGCCGAGACCATCCACCTGGCCCGGCTCGACGGCACCAACGTGGTCTACCTCGCCACCCGCCAGTCCCAGCACTATCTGCGCCCCTTCACCCGGGTCGGGCGCCGGCTCCCCGCCCACTCCACCTCGCTGGGCAAGGCGATCCTCGCCACGTACACCGACGAGCAGGTGCGCACGCTGCTGCCCCGGACGCTGCCCACGCTCACCGAGAACACCCTCACCGACCGGGAACGGCTGATCGAGGAGCTGCACCGGGTGCGGGAGCAGGGCTTCGCGGTCGACCGCGAGGAGAACACGGTGGGGCTGCGCTGCTTCGGCGTGGCGATCCCGTACCGCACCCCGGCCCGCGACGCCGTCAGCTGCTCGGTGCCGGTGGCCCGGCTGACCCCCGCCCACGAACAGACGATCAGGGACGCGCTGTTCGACGCGCGGGACCGGCTGACGCTGGCGACGCGCAGGCTCTGAGCGCGGCGCTGCGGCCGGGCGGTCGTGCCGTCGTAGTCTCGGGCCCCATGGAGATCGTGCTGCGGACCGTCGAGGACGAGGATCTGCCGGTGTTCTTCCGGCAGATGACCGACCCGGTGTCCCTCCGGATGGCCGCGTTCGGCCCCGAGGACCCGACCGACCAGACCGCCTTCGAGGACCGTCTCAAACGCATCCGTACCTCCCTCGCCGTCCTGCGCACCGTGCTGGCCGACGGGCGGGTGGCCGGCAGCGCGGCGGTCTACGGCGAACCCGGCGAGCGCGAGGTGACGTACTGGATCGACCGCGCCTACTGGGGCCGGGGGGTGGCGACGGCCGCGCTGCGCGCCCTGCTCACGGAGGTCCCCGAGCGGCCGCTCTACGCGCGGGCGGCGGCCGACAACGCCGCCTCGCTGCGAGTCCTGGCCAAGTGCGGCTTCCGCGAGTCCACCCGCGCCCGGGACTTCGCCAACGGCCGGGGTGAGGAGATCGAGGAGGTCGTGCTCGTCCTGGACGTCTGAAGCGCGGCAGGAGCGGGACCGCCCAGAATGAGCGGAAGATGAGAAATCCGGGCGTAGGGGAACGTCCTCCCCCGTCCCGAACGTCTTCCGTGCGGGATGAACAAGACGATCAGGCGGGCGTCCGTCTTCACGCTGCTGCTCGTGCTCGCCCTGCTGGCGAGGGCGACCTGGGTGCAGTTCTACGACGGCCAGGCCCTCGCGGACGACACGAACAACCGGCGCAACGCGATCGAGACGTACTCGCGGCCGCTCGGGAACATCATCGTGGCCGGGAACGCCATCACCGGCTCGGCGCGCACCGAGGGAGGCGACCTCGCGTACAAGCGGACGTACACGGACGGCGAGCTGTACGCGGCGGTGACCGGCTACGCCTCGCAGGCGTACGCGCCCACCCAGCTGGAGGGCATCTACGCGGACCTGCTCAACGGCACGGACCCGGGCCTGCGGACGGTGATGGACACCCTCACCGGCAAGCGGGCCGACCCCGGCGACGTGGTCACCACCATCGACCCGGCGGTGCAGAAGGCGGCCTACCGCGCCCTCGGGGACAAGAAGGGCGGGGCCGTCGCCATCGACCCCAGGACGGGCCGCATCCTCGCCGCCGTGTCGACACCGTCGTACGACCCCTCGGTCCTCACCGACGCCAACACGGCCGGCGCCGACTGGAAGCGGCTCAACGCGGACCCGGACAAGCCGCTGACCAACCGCGCGCTGCGCCAGCCGCTGCCGCCGGGCTCGACGTTCAAGCTGGTGGTGGCCTCGGCCGCGCTGGAGAGCGGGCTGTACAGGAACGTGGACGAACACACCGACAGCCCCGACCCGTACCGGCTGCCGGGCACGGTGCGCGACCTGGCCAACGAGAACCCCTCGGCGCCGTGCCGCGACGCCTCGATCCGGGTGGCCCTCCAGTACTCCTGCAACAACGTCTTCGCCAAGATGGCCGTGGACCTCGGCCAGGACAAGGTGCGGGCCATGGCGGAGAAGTTCGGTTTCAACGACGACCACCAGGACGTGCCGGTGCGCGCCTACACCAGCGTCTACCCGTCGGGCATGGACAGGTCCTCGACCGGGCTGACCGGCATCGGCCAGTACGACGTCACCGCGACCCCGCTCCAGATGGCCATGGTGTCCGCGGCGATAGCCGACGGCGGCGAGCTGGCCTCCCCGCACATGGTTTCCCGGACCGTCGACAGCGGCGGCGACGTGGTGCACGACTACGACGGCGACGCCGGCACCGAACGGATCGTCAGCTCCGAGACCGCCGCCCAGCTCCGGTCCGCCATGGAGACCGTGGTCAAGGACGGCACCGGCACCAACGCCCTGATCGACGGGGTGACCGTCGGCGGCAAGACCGGCACCGCGCAGCACGGCGAGAACAACAGCAAGACGCCGTACGCCTGGTTCACCTCGTTCGGCACGTCCGACAGCACCGGCAAGGAGGTGGCCGTCGCGGTGATGGTCGAGCAGTCGGACGCGGCGCGCTCGGAGGTCAGCGGCAACGGGCTGGCGGCGCCGGTGGCGCGGGCGATGATGGTGGCGGCGCTGAAGCGCTGAGGGGGCCGAAGGGGGCGTCGGCCCTGCCGTCCGGCCTGCGCCGCCTGCGCCGCCTGCGCCGTCGATGTCCTCCGCAACGCCCGACCCCCGCCACGGCGCCGGAGTGCGGCCGGTGGCGGGGGCGGGAGACGTCAGAGGGTCTCAGCGGACCCCGGACAGGTTCGAGTGGCCTCAGCCGACGAAGTACGTCGGGTTCGGAAGCTTGTACGTACGGCCCGAGTAGCCGCCGTCCAGGTCCGAGTACTGGTCGCCGAAGTCGGCGATGATCTTGTAGCCGAGGTCGTCCTCGATGTGCTTGCGGGTACCGGCCTTGTACTGGACGGTCGTGCACTTCCAGTCACCCGGGGCGGCGCAGTCCTCCAGGTAGGCCGGCGGGTTGGCCTTGTCCTTGAGGAACATGTGGCCGGCGTCGAGGTTGACGTCGGCGCCGACCTTCTTCAGGTTGGTGACCGCGGCGTCGCGCTGGGCCTCGGTCAGACCCGAGTTGTAGAAGACCGTGACACCCATGGACTGGGCGTACTGGACCAGCTCGGGGCTGCCGAACACGGCGGGACGGTCGGCCCGGTTGACGTAGTCGTTCCAGGTGGCCGAGCTGTAGCCGTAGTTGTTGCGCTTCTCGTAGTCGAGGCTCAGCAGCAGCGTGTCGTCGATGTCGAACATGACGGCGGGCTGCTGGTGGTGCGCACGCGCGGTGTGGGCGGCCCTGGCGATGTACTTCCGGGCGTCCGCGTCGATCTGCGCCAGGTCCTTGGCGTAGGGGCTGTCCGGGGACGCCTGGTAGACGCCGTTGCCGTCGACGGTGGTGCCGTAGTAGGTGTCGATGTCCTTCGTCAGGAGCCCGATGTTGTAGGGCTCGTGGGTGGAGTTGGCCGTCGACTGACCGGCCGTGGCCGCGCCCGCGCCGTACAGGGCGGCACCGGCGACGACGCAGGCGGCGCCGAAGGCGGCCGCTCTGAGGGACTTCCGCATGGATTCTCCGGATCTGGTGGCTGGAGTGAGTTACCAGGTCACGGATTGTCTACGCGCATAACAAGCCGTACCGCGAGGCCTGTTATCCGATCGATACGCGCGTCTTTTTCCGGCCAAGTCCGCACACCACGGCGGAACTTCTGGTTCCGGTACGGGAATGACGGCATCTCGGGATGTTTCGCTCGGGGGCGGGACCGGAGAGGACCGGCCCAGCGGCGCCGCCAGGGCGGCAGCCGGGCCGTGAGCGGGACGGGGACCGGGCACGGGGGCCGTGGACGAGCAGGGAGGAGATCCGCTCCCCGTCGGCGTGGCACCCGGGCGGACAACGGGAGCGGCAGGCGTCGCCGGCGAAGGCGAGGCCCACCGCGTGCAGGAGGGCGAGCCCGCCGGGCGGGGCCGCGAGGGCGGTGGCGACGGCCGGGGCCCCCAGGCGCCGCGCGGTCCCGCTCCGCGCGGTTCACCGGGGCCTGAACCGACGCGATGTGCTGTGCCGGTACGGTCCGGCGAACCGGCGCCGGGGGTACGGCCACACGGACGCGGGCCCTCGCGCGAAAGCCGTCGGGCTACTCGTCCCCGGCCCCGCCCGCTCGTCCGCCCTCGCCCGCGCAGCCGCTCCCGTCGCCGCTCCACGCCAGGATCTCCGCGGCGCCCCGGCGGACGGCCGCCCGCGGGTCTCGGGCGAGCCGTGCGCAGACCGCCGCGACCGCCGCCGCGTCCGGCTCCCCACCGGCTCCCGCGAGCGCGTCCCACATCCCGGTCCGCAGCCAGTCGGCCTGGTTGTCATCGGCCTCCGGCACGGCGCGCGCGAGCAGTCGCAGGGCGTCCACCGTGCCGGCCCGGACCAGGGCCTCGGCCGTCCGCCGGGTCACCGCGGTGTCGGCGGCGTCCAGCAGCAGCCTCGCCAACGCCTCTGCGGCTTCCGGTACTTCGGCGCTGCGCGCGAGGTCGCGTCCGGCGCGGGCGCGGCGCGACCACGAGGCGGAGCCGGCCTCGGCGAGGGCCGCGCGCAACGCGTTCGTCGTCTCCT
Source organism: Streptomyces sp. NPDC001056 (assembly GCF_053598955.1). NCBI lineage: Bacteria > Bacillati > Actinomycetota > Actinomycetes > Kitasatosporales > Streptomycetaceae > Streptomyces > Streptomyces sp. NPDC001056. Next base: position 92,405 of record NZ_JBSFLI010000021.1, read on the forward strand.
TCTCCGGCACGGACGAACCATCTCACGCACCGGGCGAACCGCTCACACCCGGGTGAACCCCTCAGGGCGGAAGCCGAGCTTCTCAGGAACTCCCGGGCGAGTACCTACGGGGCGACCGGCCTACGGCCCGGTAGTCATCGGTGAATAGGGCATCCGACCGATCCGCGCGGACCCTCCTCAGACCCACGATGACGTGGTATGACGACCTCCCCGACCGTGCTCCGTGTGCTGCGCGACCGCAACGCGGGCCGGTATCTGACCGGCCTGGTGGTGAACGCCTTCGGCAGTTCCGCGCTGTGGCTGGCCTCCGGCATATGGGTGAAGGACCTCACGGGGTCCAACGGCCTCGCGGCTCTGTGCCTGCTCGCCCTGTGGGCCCCCACGCTGGCGGGCCCGGCCCTCGGCACCCTCGCCGACCGCTTCCGCCGCAAGCCCCTGATCATCACCGTGAACCTCGCCGTCGCCGCCCTGCTCCTCAGCCTCTTCGCCGTCGACTCCCCCGCCCGCCTGTGGCTGCTGTTCACCGTCCTCTTCCTGTACGGCACCGCCGACGCCGTCACCGGCGCGGCGGAGTCGGCCCTCGTCACCGCGGTCGTCCCCGCGGCCCTCCTCGGCGACTTCAACGGGCTGCGGATGACCATCACGGAGGGTATGAAGCTCGTCGCCCCGCTCACCGGCGCGGGCCTGTACGCGGCCTTCGGCGGCCCGGCCGTGGCCGCTCTCGACGCGGGCAGCTTCGCCGTCACCGCCGCGCTGTGCGCCCTGCTGCGCGTGCGCGAGGAGCGGCCGGCACCCCCGGACCGCGGTGGCTGGCGCCGCCGGACCGCCGAGGGCGTCCGGTACCTGTGGCGGCACGACGGCCTGCGCCCCCTGGTCCGGGCCGGCGGCACGACGCTGATGCTCACGTCCCTCGCCAGTGCCGCGCTGTACGCCGTGATCGACCGCCTCGGCCACTCCCCCGCCTATGCGGGCGTGCTGTACGCCGTCCAGGGCGCGGGCTCGGTGACGGTCGGGCTGCTCACCGGCCCCGCGCTGCGCCGGCTCGGCGAACGGCGGTTCGCGGCGGCGGGGATCGCGCTGACCGGTCTCGCGGTGATCACGCGGGCCGTCCCCTGGGACGTGGTGGCGCTCGTGTCCTCCCTGGCGGCCGGGCTGGGCCTGCCCTGTGTGCTGATAGCCGCGCTCACCGCCGTGCAGCGGGAGACTCCGGGCCCGCTGCTGGGCCGGGTGACGGCCACCGCGAACACGCTGATGTACACGCCGAACGTCATCGGGCTCGCGGCCGGCGCCGGACTGGTCGAACTGGCGGGCCCCGGGCTGCTGCTGCCCTGCTACGGCCTCGCCATGCTGGCGACCGCGGCCCCGCTCGTTCAGCGCGCCGCCAGCGCCTCGCGCACCGCCGCGAGATCCTCGTCCGATGCCAACCCGGCGTGATACAGCCGCAGTTCGGTCGCGCCGGCCGACTTCGCGCGGGCCGCGTCCGCGGCGAGGGTGCGGGGGCTGCCGCCCATCCCGGTGACGATGCCGAAGTTGGCCGCCAGCACGGTCCGTTCGCGGGCGTGCGCGGCGAAGGGTGCCAGCAGGTCCGTATCGCCGGTGCAGGGGACCACGACGCCGTCGGCCACGGAGAGGATGTGCGCGGGGTCGACGCCCGCGTTCGCGCCACAGTGCTCGGGGACGGGGTCGGCGTGCAGCAGGACCTGGAACCCCGCGGGCGCGGCGGCGCGCACGGCGGCCACGGCCTCCTCCTGGAGGGTGCGGGCGGCCGTGTCCCGCCAGGCCCGTACGGCGGCGGCCCGCTGCTCGCCGAGCACATCCGCCACCACCGGCAGGCCCCGGTCGGCCGTCGCGCCCCGCCACAGCGGCTCCAGCGCGGCCCGCACCGCCGAGGCCAACTCCTCCGCGTCCAGGCCCTGTTCACCGTAGCCCGTACGGCAGGAGGGACAGAAGCACAGGGACATCAGGTACTCCCCGGCCTCCCCGAGGGGCACGCCGGAGATCTTGTCGTGGGCGTGCAGGTGCGCCAGTCCGTACCAGCCGAGGGACTCCAGCTCGGTGCCCCGGGCGCCGGGGCGTACGGCGGCCTCGGCGGCGAGGTCGACGAGGTAGGCGCGGGTGCCCGGCTGCGCGATGCAGGGAGCCCACGGGTAGCGGTCGCCGTAGGCGTTGACGACGGAGGTGTCCGGATGGTCCGTGCCCAGGCGGGAGTTGTGGGCGAGCACCACCCAGGTGTACACCGCGAGCCCGGCGTCGGCGAGCGCCCGCGCGGCCTCGCCGTGGGCGTCGCCGGGGGCCCAGGGGCCGGCGGAGCGTGGGCGGAGAGCGCGGCCCGTCCAGCGGTCGCCCGGCGGGTAGAGGACGGCCGCGTGCTCCGCGGTGACGATGCGGTGGCGGGGGTGGCGCGGGGTCAGGGCACGGGTGGAGTGGTAGGCGGCGGCGAGGGTCACCTGCGCGACACCGAGCCCGGCGATGCGGGCGGGAGCGCCGGGGTCCCCGTTGACGTCCCAGGGGTAGACGAACGCGGCGGCCTTCACGCGGACTCCTCGTGCTCACGGGGCGGTGGCCCGCACGCCCTGCGCCGGGCCTGCGCACGCGCCCTCGCCCTCGCCCTCGCCCTCCGACGGGCGTACATTCTCCTGACCGATGTCCATATTCATGAACGGGCCTCACGCTAGGCGCCTCACGTGGGGCGGTCAAGGAGCATGGACCGGGGGACCCCGTCCCCTCAAGCGCCCACGCCCCACGCGTATCGACCCCGAGGAGACCGAGGATGCCCGCACCCCGCACCGTCCTGCTCACCGGCGCGGCCGGCCGGATCGGCACTCTGATGCGCTCCCTGCTGCCGGAGTACGGCTACGGCCTGCGCCTGTTCGACGTCCGGCCCGTCGAGGACGCGCCGGACGCGATCACCGCGGACCTCACGGACACGGAGGCGCTGCGCGAGGCGGTGCGGGGCGTGGACGCGGTGCTCCATCTGGCGGGCATCTCCCGGGAGGCGACCTTCGAGAAGATCCTGAAGTCGAACATCGAGGGCACCTACCGCCTGTACGAGGCCGCGCGCGAGGCGGGCGTGCCCCGGATCGTGTTCGCCTCCTCCCACCACGCCGTCGGCTACACCCCGGTCCCGCGCCCCGGCGAGCCGGCGATCCTCGTCGAGGCGCCGCACCGCCCGGACACCTTCTACGGCCTGTCCAAGTGCTTCGGCGAGGACCTGGCCCAGTTCTACTGGGACAAGCACGGCCTGGAGACCGTCTCGGTGCGCATCGGCTCCTGCTTCCCGGAGCCGAACAGCGTGCGCGCCCTGTCGATCTGGCTCAGCCCGGCCGACGGCGCCCGGCTCTTCCACGCGGCCCTGACCGCCGAGGGCGTCGGCCACACCGTGGTCCACGGCTCCTCCGCCAACACCCGCCGGTGGTGGGACCTCGGCGGCGCGCGGGCCCTCGGCTACGAGCCGCGGGACGACTCGGAGCCGTACGCCGCGAAGCTCCTCGCCGAGCAGGGCGAGCCGGACCCCGCGGACCCGGCCCAGCGCCTGCTGGGCGGCCGCTTCGTCACCGACCCGCCGATCTGGCCGTACTGAAACGGGCGGGCGGGCGCCGAACGGGCCCGCCCGCCGCCGTATCCGGGCACGCGGGACGCCCGTTTCCACCCCGCCGCGCGCCGCCGCGCAGGTCCGCGGCGGGCACGTCCGCGGGGAAACGGGCCCAAGCGGGCAGCATCGGGCGGGCAACAGGCCTGGTCAGGGTGGCACCCCGGCGGTACAACTTCCCCCATGGGCCCGAACGGGCAGTTCTTTCCTCCAGTTCGGGGTCGCCGACTACGCCACCCGGGTGACGATCGACCCGTACCGCGTCTACAACCAGGAGATCACCATCACCGGTTCGATGGCGGTGCTGCACAGTTACGAGCGGGCGGCGGAACTCTTCGCGAACGGCGTCCTCGACCCGCGGGTCTTCATCAGCGACCGGATTCCGCTGGAGCGGTACCCGCAGGCGCTGGAGCAGTTCGCGGCGGGGGTGGGGCGGAAGATCGTCGTGGTGCCGTGAGGGGACGGGCCGGGGTGCCGTGAGGGACCGGTGAGGCCGTGCGGGTGGTAAGGGAACGGTAAAGCGGTTTCGTTCGTTACCCCCCACATGACAGCTATGACCCCTGGCTCGAACATCCCGCTCTCCGCCGCGCGCGTCACGGTGGACGTGGCCGCTCCCGTGCGGCTGGACGTCTCGGGCCTGCTGCTCACGGGCGACGGCAAGGTGCGCTCGGACGACGACTTCATCTTCTACAACCAGCCGGCCGGACCGGGCGTGACCTACCGCTCCGGCGGCGGTACCGCGCCCGACGCGATCACGGTCGACACCGCGGCCGTGCCGCCGGGCATCGAGAAGATCGTGGTCACCGCCAGCCCGGACGCGGCGGGCCAGACCTTCCAGGGCATCGAGCCGACGGCCACGATCCGCGACGCGGAGGGCGGCGCGGTACTGGCCACGTTCACGCCCCCGCAGCTCGGCACCGAGACCGCGCTCGTCGTGGTGGAGATCTACCGCCGGGGCGGCCAGTGGAAGGCCCGCGCGGTCGGCCAGGGGTACGCGAACGGGCTCGCGGGCATCGCGACGGACTTCGGGGTGACGGTGGAGGAACCGGCCGCGGCGCCGGCGGCGCCCCCGCAGCCGACGGCACCGCCGGTGGCCCCGCCGGTGCCCGCGGCGCCGCCGGCCCCGGCCCCGGGCGCGGGGAAGATCAACCTGGACAAGGGCCGGGTCAGCCTCCAGAAGAACCAGACCGTGTCGCTGGTCAAGGGCGGCCGACCGCTGCTCTCCCAGGTGCGGATGGGGCTCGGCTGGGAGCCGGCGTTCCGGGGCGGCGACATCGACCTCGACGCGTCGGTCATCGCCTACGGTCCGCGACGCAACCACGTCGACAGCTGCTACTTCGGCAAGCTGACGATCCTCAAGGGCGCGGTCAAGCACTCGGGCGACAACCTCACGGGTGAGGGCGCGGGCGACGACGAGGTGATCGCGGTCGACCTCGGCCGCATCCCCCAGGAGGTCACCGGCCTCGTCTTCACGGTCAACTCCTTCTCCGGCCAGAAGTTCACCGATGTCGCCAAGGCCTACTGCCGCCTCGTCGACGCCGCGACCGAGGAAGAACTGGTCCGCTTCGACCTCACCCAGGCCGAACCGCAGACGGGCGTCATGATGGCCAAGCTGATCCGCCAGTACTCGGGCGAGTGGGAGATGACGGCCCTCGGCGACTTCGTGAAGGCGAGGACGGTCCGCAACATGGTGGACCCGGGCGCGAAGGCTCTGTGACCGCGGGGGACTCGCCGTGGCGCCGCGGGCAGGCCTCGACCGCGGGCGCGTCGGGGCCGTTCGCACGGCTCCCGGCGCCCCCTTCGGGGCACTGCCCGGTTCACGACTCCCAGGGCCACCGCGCGTCCCGTGCCGCCTCCAGCAGCGGCACCATGCGGAACGCCGCGTCCGACAGCCCCCCGAAGGTGTGCCGGTGCGCCGAACCGGACGGCCCGTGGCCCGCCCGGTACCCCTCCAGGTTCCACGTGTAGACCGGCACGTCCGCGGGGATCTGGTCCGTCGGTTCGCCATGGCGGTTGGCGGCGTGCTGCTCGTCCGTCACGATCACCACCCGGTCGTGCCCCCGGTAGTGCTGCCGGATCGCCCCGGCCGTATCCGTCCCCCCGAGGTTCCCGAACCGCTCCAGGATCTTCAGCACGGACTCCCCGCGCCGGAACGCCACCCCGGCGCTCGTCGACCCGAACTCCACCAGATCCGCGGACGCCGCCCGCACCGCCACCGCCGTCCCGAAGATCGCCGCCGCGTCCGCGCGGGTCAGCTGGGAGCCGGCCCCGGACGCCGCCCAGAACATGGACCCGGACCGGTCGACGAGCACGAGCGTCCGCCCCGGCAGCGCCGGCACGTTCGCCAGCGAGTGGCCGAGCGCCCGCTCCAGCGGATACGCCCACCGCAGTGAGGGCACGTGCTGGTACGCGGCGAGGTAGCGGAAGGGGAACTGCCGCGACCGCGCCACCTGCTCGGGATCGCTGATCCGCGCGGCGACCCGCTCGGCCACCGGGTCGGAGACGCCCGCCTCGTCGAAGTTGCGCAGGTTCCGCACGAGCGCCATCACGCCCATGGACGGGATCACCGCCTCCCAGGCCGCCTTGTCCATCGGCCCCTGGAGCCACCCGGCCAGCGCCTCCCAGGTGATCCCGGCCGCCGCGAGCCGCTCGGCGCCGCCCGGGGACGTGACGACCGCCCGCCGCTCGGCGACCGGCAGCGCCATCAGTTCGCGGCGCGCGGTGAGCAGCGGCAGCGCGGCGGGCGGCACGGCCGTCGCCGGGTGGTGCCGCCGGTCGAGCGCGTACCGGAACAGCTCGCCCTGCCAGGGCTTGTCCGGGTCCGGGGACGCGTGCACGAGGTTGAGGATGTCGCCGAAGCGGTAGCCCTTGGCAGCCGTGTCGTACTTCAGCAGCGCCTTGGGGTGGTACAGGCGTCGCACGGCGTCGGCGATCCCGCGCTTGACGGGCTTGGGGACGGCGCGGCCGTACCGCGACATCCAGTACGCGAGCAACTCGCCCGGTTCATCGGGCCGTTGCAGTACGTGGTCCACGACCTGACGGTTGGCGGGTCCGCCGGTGGCGCCCGCGGTCAGCCGCGCGTGCACGTACTCGGCGGCGCCCACGATCGACGCGGTGCGCATGTTGCCCTCGCCGCGCAGCCAGCCGAGCAGCCCCGCGGTCCACTCCGGGTCGCGGACGGCGAGGTCGCGCACGAGCCGGGCGAAGCGGTCGTCGCGGTCGTCACCGGTCTCGTAAAAGGTTTTCTGCGAGACGAGGTTGGAGACGGCGAGCAGGAAGAGCTCCGAACGCGCGTCGCGCTCATGGCCGTTGCCGCCCTCGTGCGTGCGCAGGGTGCGGCCGTTCGTGGTCACCGCGGACTTCGGCGATGCCTTGGCGGCACGCGTGTTGAATCGCGCCATGGTGAATTCCCCCGAATCCAATGGTCACTTCGGAGGGAGGCATGCCAGAGGGAAGGGACCCGGGAGCGGGCCGGGCACCCACCGTGTGGCACGCCTCCCGAGATCAGGGTGGGCTGCGGCGCGGAATCTCATACGAAAGAAGGAGCCGCCGCCCGGCGCACCGGGAGGTGCGTGAAGAAGTACGGTGTCCAGAGATCGAGGGCGGCTGAACCGACGGTTGGTGCTCTGCCACTGAGCTACACCGGCCCGTTGGTACCGGTGGCGGGAGTCGAACCCGCGGCCTCCCCATAAGAGTGGAAGTAGGTCCTGCCTGTCGCACCTGGACAGGCATCACTCTAGGAGGACGGCCGCGGGTCGGGCGAGCGAATTTACTCCTTCTTCTGGCGCTTCCAGGGCCCGGTGATCGCGAGCATGATGCCGGGCGTCTGGATGTTGGCGTACAGGGTCCGCCCGTCGGGCGAGAAGGTGACGCCGGTGAACTCGCTGTACTCCGGCTCCTCCTCGGTGCCGATGTTCAGCTCGTTGCGCGCGATCGGGTACGTGCGGCCGCTGTCGGTGGCGCCGAACAGGTGCTGCACGCCCTCGCCGTCCTCGGCGATGACCAGACCGCCGTACGGCGAGACGGTGATGTTGTCCGGGCCGTCGAACGCGCCGTCCTTCGCCGGGTCCGGGTTCACGCCGATCAGCACCTTGAGGGTGAGGGTCCGGCGCCGGGGGTCGTAGAACCAGACCTGGCCGTCGTGCTGGACCGGGCTCTCCGCGCGGGCGAAGGAGGAGACGATGTAGACACCGCCGTCGCCCCACCACATGCCCTCCAGCTTGCGGGCGCGGGTGATCTGGCCCTCGCCGAACTGCTTGCGCGTGGAGACCTGCTGGGCGTCGCGGTCGGGCACGTCCACCCAGTCGACGCCGTACACCGTGCCGGTCCTGGTGGCGCGGGAGAGGTCGTCCACGAACCGGCCGCCGGAGTCGAAGCACTTGAAGGCCTGGAGGGCGCCCGCGTCGTCGGCGAGGGTACGCAGCTTGCCGCGGCCGTGGCGGAAGCCGGCCGGCGGGGTCCAGCGGTAGAGCAGGCCGTTGGGGCCCGCGGCGTCCTCGGTGAGGAAGAGGTGGCCGCGCCCGGGGTCGACCACGACGGCCTCGTGGGCGTAACGGCCCAGCGCCTTGATCGGCTGGGGGTCGCGGTTGGCCCGGTGGTCGGCCGGGTCCACCTCGAAGACGTAGCCGTGGTCCTTGGTCATGCCGTTGCGGCCGGCCTTGTCCTCGGTCTCCTCGCAGGTCAGCCAGGTACCCCACGGAGTCTTGCCGCCCGCGCAGTTGGTGGAGGTTCCGGCGATGCCGACCCACTCGGCGACGTGGTCGCGGCGCACCTCGACCACGGTGCAGCCACCGGCCGCGGCGGGGTCGTACACCAGGCCCTCGGTGAGCGGCACCGGGTACGTCCACTTGGCGCGCGGGCCCGCCAGCTCGTGGTTGTTGACGAGGAGGGTAGTGCCCCGGGGTCCCTCGAAGGTGGACGTGCCGTCGGGGTTGGACGGCGTGAACTCGCCCGACTCCAGGCGGGTCCTACCGCTGTAGGTGATGATCCGGTAGCTGAAGCCCGCGGGCAGGGCGAGGATGCCGTGGGGGTCGGACTCCAGCGGACCGTAGCCGACGCTGGAAGGACCGTGATCGTGGCCCTGGGCCGACGCGGCGTCCGGGTGCGCGGCGTCGGTCTCCGTGGACGCGAGGGCGTTCGGCGCGGTGGCCAGCACGCCGGCGCTGCCCGCCAGGGCGATCCCGGCGCCGGTGATCGCGGAGGTTCTGGCGAAGTCCCTGCGGGTGAGCGACATGGTGTCTCCTGAGACGGGTGGGTGTGCCGTGGAGGGCGGCGGACCTCGTTCGGCGCACACGCTCCCGCCGTTGCCTGAACGCCGGTTGAACACGGGGCTGCACCCAGGACCCTTGTTCAAGAATCCGTCTACGCATTCCCATGGCAATCCCAAGCGCCGGCCACCCCCCGCGCGCTCAGCCCCCCTGCTGCGAGCGCGCCTTGAAGGCCGCCTTCCGGGCCTCCTTCGCCACCTTCTTGTCCGGGTGCAGGCGTCCCATCGCCTCCAGCACATCGGCCGTCGCCGGATGGTCCACCCGCCACGCCGCCGCGAAGAACCCGCTGTGCTGCTCGGCCAGCCCCTCCACCAGGGCCCGGAGTTCCTCGGAGTTGCCCTCGGCGGCCAGTTGCGCGGCGACGGTGTCGACGGTCAGCCAGAACACCAGGTCCTGGGACGGCGCGGGCACCCCGGTGGCGCCCCGCTCGCTGAGCCACACCCGGGCGAGTCCGCCGAGTTCGGGATCGTCCAGCACCTCCCGCAGCGCGGGCTCCGCCTCCCCGCCGACCAGGGACAGCGCCTGCTGGCAGCGCAGCCGTCGCAGCGGCCCCCCGGCATCCGCGCCCCGGGCCGCGGACAGCAACTCCCGTGCGGCGGCGAGCGGTTCGTGCCGGGCCAGCCACAGCTCGGTCTCGGCGAGGGCGGCCGAGGGGCCGAACGCGGCGGTGCCGTCGAGCAGTGCGTCCGCGCCCTTGTCGGCGAGTTCACCGACCACCGGGGCCTCGAAGCCGGCCTCCACCAGCCGCGCCCGCAGCCCGTAGGCGCCGAGCGGGGTGAGCCGCACCATGCCGTAGCGGGTGACGTCGGTCTCCTCCACCGGCGCGGCGAACTCCTCGTCGCCGTCCGCCATCAGCGCCTCGTCCACGGGCCGGTACTCGACGAGTCCGATCGGCTCCAGCGTCCGGAACTGGTCGTCGAGCCGCATCATCGCGTCGGAGACCTGCTCCAGCACGTCGTCGGTGGGCTCGCCCATGCCGTCCGGCACGATCATCGACGCGGCGAGCGCGGGCAGCGGAACGGGGCCCTCCCCGGCGCCGTCCTCACTCACCGTCAGCAGATAGAGGTTGCCGAGGACGCCGTCGAGGAACTCGGCCTCGCCCTCGGGGTCCCAGTCGAGTGACGAGAAATCGATCTCGCCGCCCTCGTCCAGCGCGTCCACCAGGTCGTCCAGATCGGGCACGCTCGCATCGGCCAGCACGGTCTCCAGCGCGGCGAGCCACACGGTGAGCACCTCGTGCGGGGAGCCGGTGAGCAGCGCCAGGGCCTCGCCCGCCCGGACCGTCCCCGTCTCCTCGTCGGCGATCTCGACCAGTCCGGAGTCCAGCGCGACCCGCCAGGCCTCGGCGGCGTGGGCGGCCGCGTCGTCGCCGGTGAGCCCGAGCCGGCCGGCGGCGGCCGGCAACTGCTCCTCGACCAGGCTGCCGCCCGCGTCCACCCGGGTGCCGGGGCCGGCCCAGCGGGCGAGGCGGGCCGCCCGGGAGAGCAGGGGCGTGGACAGCGCGGCGTGCGCCAGCTCCGCTTCGGGGTGCAGCCGTACGGGCGGCAGGGGCGAGCTGTCTGACATCGGCTGGATCTCCTCGGACCGTGAAACGTGCTCAGCCCCTCAGCCTAGACGGATTTCCACCCATGCCGACCGGTTCATCTCCTCGTCGCCCCCGGTACATGGCCGAAACCTTGACAAGTCCCGTGCGCAGGCTGGAGATTGACGCGCGTAGAAGTCGGGGGACGGCCGTTCACCCGGCTCTGCGCGTGTCACGGAGGGCAACGGCCCCCACACGCACCCGTTCCGCCTCGTCCCGGCGCCCCGTAACATCCCCGGAGGGATCCCTTGCCGAGCAGGTCCACCGCGCGTCTCGCCGCGCTCACCGTCGCCGCCGTATGCTCCGCCGCGTCGGCCGTCGTCCTCACCTCCCCCGCGCACGCCGACGCGGTGCGCATCCACGACATCCAGGGCACCACGCGCCTCTCGCCGTACGCCGGGCAGAAGGTGACGGACGTGCCGGGCATCGTCACCGCCACGCGCGGCTACGGCTCGTCCAAGGGCTTCTGGATGCAGGACACGACGCCGGACGACGACCCGGCCACCAGCGAGGGCATATTCGTCTTCACCAGCTCCGCGCCGAAGGTCGCCGTCGGCGACTCGGTGACGGTGACCGGCACGGTCTCCGAGTACGTCCCGGGCGGCGCCGCGTCCGGCGGGCAGTCCGTCACGGAGATCACCAAGCCGACGATCGCCACCGTCTCCACCGGCAACGCCGTCCCGGCGCCGGTCGTCATCGACGCGCAGTCGGTGCCGGACCAGTACACGCCGCAGGGCGACACCGCCGACGGTGGCTCGATCAACAACCTGCCGCTCCGGCCCGACACGTACGCCCTGGACTACTACGAGTCCCTTGAGGGCATGAACGTCCAGGTCGAGGACACCCGCGTGGTGACCGCCACCGACCGGTACGCCGAGCTGTGGGTCACGGTGAAGCCGGACGAGCACCGCAACAGCCGCGGCGGCACGGTCTACGGCTCCTACGACTCGCAGAACACCGGCCGGCTCCAGATCCAGTCGCTGGGCGCCACCGCCGACTTCCCGAAGGCGAACGTGGGCGACACGCTCACCGGCACCACCACCGGCCCGATGGACTTCAACCAGTACGGCGGCTACACCCTGGTCGCCGGCCGGCTCGGGACGCTCCAGAGCGGCGGCCTCCAGCGCGAGACCACCGAGAAGCAGACCGGCAGGCAGCTCGCGGTCGCGACGTACAACGTCGAGAACCTCGACCCGTCGGACAACACGTTCGCCCAGCACGCCGCGGCGATCGTGAACAACCTGCAGTCGCCCGACATCGTGTCCCTGGAGGAGATCCAGGACGACAACGGCGCCACGGACGACGGCACGGTGGACGCGAGCGTCACCGTGAACAAGCTGATCGACGCGATCGTCGCGGCGGGCGGCCCGACGTACGACTGGCGCGCGATCGACCCGGTCAACGACAAGGACGGCGGCGAGCCGGGCGGCAACATCCGCCAGGTGTTCCTGTTCAACCCCGCGCGAGTGTCCTTCGTGGACCGCGCGGGCGGCGACTCCACCACCGCGGTGGGCGTCACCAAGGAGTGCGGCAAGGCCCAGCTGACCGTCTCCCCGGGCCGGATCGACCCGTCCAGCGCCGCCTGGGAGAACAGCCGCAAGCCGCTGGTCGGCCAGTTCGTCTTCCGGGGCAAGACCGTCTTCGTGATCGCCAACCACCTGACCTCCAAGGGCGGCGACCAGAACCTGACCTCGCAGTACCAGCCGGTGACGCGCAGCTCGGAGATCCAGCGCCACGCGCAGGCGCAGGAGGTCAACGCGTTCGTCAAGGACATCCTGAAGGTCCAGAAGAACGCGGAGGTGCTCGCCCTCGGCGACATGAACGACTTCGAGTTCTCCGGCACCGCGAAGATCCTCGAAGGTGACGGCGAACTGTGGTCGGCGATCAAGTCGCTGCCCGCGAGCGAGCGTTACACCTACGACTACCAGGGCAACTCGCAGGTCCTGGACCAGATCCTGATCAGCCCGGCGGTCCGCCGCGACGACTTCGCGTACGACAGCGTGCACATCAACTCGGAGTTCAACGACCAGATCAGCGACCACGACCCGCAGGTGCTGCGCTTCCGCCCCTGACCCGAAGGGGTCCGGGACCGGCCGAACACCCCGTTCGGCCGGTCCCGCGCTCACCCGGCCGCCCGGCCCGCCACACGTTCACCGGGGTGCCTTCCGGGTGTTCAGCGGCCGCGCCTGCGACGCAGCACCCCGGCCGCGATCAGGGCGGCCAGACCGACGGCGCCCGCCATCAGCACCGGGCGGGGCACCCCTCGTAGACCTTCGGCCGCCTTGTGGGCGGGCGGCGCGAGCCGGCGCTGGGCCACGGCGGCCTTGTCCTGCACGAGGTGTCCGGCGTCCAGGGCCCTGCTCTGGGCCTGGTGCCCGGCCGCCATGGCCCGGTCGCGCAGCGGCTGCCCGTCAGGGGACGCACCGTGCCGGGCGACCCGGTGCTGGAGCGTGTGCCCGGTGCGCGCGGCCGTCCCCTGCACGGCATGACCCGCCTGCGCTGCCCGCCCCTTCATCGCCTGGGCCGCGTGCGTGGCCCTGCCCTGGGCGCCCTGTCCGGCGTGCGCGGCGCTGGAGCGCAGCTGCACGGTCATGGCACCGGCCTTGTCCATCAGGTCGGCGGCCCGGGCCCGCGCGCGGCCCTTCACATCGGCGCGGCCCACCAACTGGGCCACGGTGTCGCCGAGTTGGTTCCTGGTCTGCTCGATCTGGTGCCGCAGTTCGTCGGGGCCCTTGGCACCCGAGCCGTGGGGGGTCCTGTGGGTCATCGATGTGCCCTTTCCTTGATCACGTCGACATCGGCCCGGACGCTGCCGAGGGTCTCCTCGGGCATGGGCGATCCGGCGCGGCGCAACTGGGCGCGTCCGGTGGCGGCCAGCGCGGCGGCGGCGGCGAACAGCACGGCCGCGACGATCAGCGCCGCCGCCCACAGGGGCAGCACCAGGTCGAGGGCGGCGGTGGCCGCGCCGGCCAGCACGATCAGTCCGACGTAGCCGAGGGCGCCCGCGGCGCCCAGCAGTCCGCCGCCGCGTCCGGCGCGCCTGCCCTTCTGGGCCAGCTCCGCCTTGGCGAGGGCGACCTCCTGCCGCAGCAGCAGGGAGAGCTGCTCGGCGGCGCGATTGACGAGTTCCCCCGTGGAGGGGTGCCCGTCGAGTGCGGGGCGCGTGTGCGGTCGCGTGTGCGAGGTCATGGTCACGGTGTCCCGCCTCCTCTCTGTACGGAACATCCGGGTACCCGGACCGGGGAGCGTCAGCCCTTGTCCGCGCCCCCGGTCCCGCGGTCGCCGAGACGCGCGAGCTGCGACTGGAACCAGTCGAGCCGCGCCTGCAACAGAGCGGCCTCGGCGACCAGTTCGGGCACACCCAGCTCCTCGTCCGCCGTCGGTCCGAGGACCGTCCCGGCCCCGATGCCGCCGTCCGCCCGCACCCGCAGGCCCTCCCCGGCGAGCCGGGCGAACTCCGCGAGGGTGACGGACGTACGGCCGCGCGCGCAGCCCGCGCAGCCGGGGGCGAGGGCACGCCAGCCGGGGCGGCCCCAGCCGGCGTCGGCCAGCAGGGCCGCGGTGGCACCGCAGGCGCAGGGGCCCGCGACGGCGGTGCGCACCCGCTGCCGGGCGTAGCGGAATCCGCGCTCGAAGCGGATGTAGGCGCCGAGCACGGAGACTTCGAGCAGAAGCGCGGTGCGGTGCTCGGCGGTGCAGCGCAGGGCGTCGGCGGCGGCACGGTCGTGGACGCAGTGGAAACCGCAGTCGCACAGCCGCGCCGGCGGGCGGTGCCTGCGGCCGTAGACACAGGACGCCTCGGCGAGGACCCCGTACGGAAGCGCACCGCCGAGCGACACTCCGGTGAACCCCGCCCGGGTGCCGTCCACGGACAGCACCGGGTGGGCGATCTTGTAGCCGGTCGGCGGCTCCGTGGGGCGTTCCGCCGGGAGCCGCAGTCTCATCGGGCGGCCGGAACCTCTTCGCGGGCCGGCTCGGCCGGTGCGGTGCGGGCGGCCTCGACGGGCTGCCGGGTCTCTTCCTCGTGGACCTGCGGCCGCTCCTCGGCGACCCCGGTGGCCAGTGCCTTGCCGAGCTTCATGGTGCCTCCATGACTGACGTCGGTGATGACCCTTCGCCCATAGTGACCCATGAGGGGCCGAGTTGGACACACGACCTTGCGCCACACCCGAACAGGTAAGCAAACTTACCGATACTCTGAAGAAGAATTAAGTAGAGCTACATCGAAGACCTGCCGACACTTACGTGCATGACGATCACACACAGGTCCTCCCCCTTCGGCCGCACCCTCTGCGCGATGATCACCCCGTTCACCGAGGAGGGCGCGCTGGACCGGGCGGGCGCGCAGGAACTGGCCGCCCACCTGGTGGCGGAGGGCTGCGACGGCCTGGTCCTCAACGGCACCACGGGCGAGTCGCCGACCACCACGGACGCCGAGAAGGCGGAACTGATCACGGCCGTACGGGAGGCGGTCGGCGACCGGGTCCCCCTGATCGCGGGGATCGGCACCGCCGACACCCGGCACACCACCGAACTGGCCCTCGCGGCACAGAAGGCGGGCGCCGACGCCGTCCTGGTCGTGGCGCCGTACTACAGCAGGCCGCCCCAGGACGCCGTGGCCGCCCACTTCCGCGCCGTCGCCGACGCCGGCGGCCTGCCGGTCCTCCTCTACGACATCCCCGGCCGCACCGGCACCCGCATCGCCCCCGAGACGATCCTCCACCTGGCCGAACATCCCCGGATCGTGGGCGTCAAGGACTGCTCCTACGACTTCCTGGGCACCCAGAAGGTCCTGTCCCGGACGGACCTGGCCTACTACGCGGGCTGCGACGAACACAACCTCGCTCTCTACGCCGTCGGCGCGGCCGGCTGCATCAGCACCGTCGCCAACGCGGCCCCCCGCCACATCGCCGCCGTCCTCGACGCCTACGACGCCGCGGACACCGCCCGAGCGGCACAACTCCAGCTCCGCGCGACCCCGTTGATCGAGTCCATGATGTCCGCGGGCCTTCCGGGAACGGTCACCGCCAAGGCCCTCCTGGCCCGACTCGGCCTCCCCGCGGGGCCGGTCCGCGCCCCGCTGCTCCCCGCCTCCCCCGACGTGACGGCCGAACTGCGGGCGCGGTACGAGGAGCTGACCGGCTCCTGATCCCCGGCCGGACCGCCTGCCGTACGGTGTCCCCGTGAGCCGCCCTCCGCTGTTCCTGGACGTCGACGGTCCCCTGAACCCGTACGCGGCCCAGCCGGAGCGCCGGCCCGAGGGCTACACCACGATCCGGGTGCCCCTGCGCTCCCGCCGCCCGCCGCGGGTCTGGCTGAATCCGGCCCACGGCCGCGAACTGCCGTCCCTCGGCTACGAGCTGTGCTGGGCGACGACCTGGATGGCCGAGGCCAACCGCTGGATCGCCCCCCTCGCCGTGGGACGAGGGGCGCTACCGGCGTGCGCGGCAGGTCAGTTGTGGCTGTGCAGGATGTCGTTCAGGCCGCCCCAGACCGCGTTGTTCGGGCGGGCCTCGACCGCGCCGGTGACCGAGTTGCGGCGGAAGAGGATGTTGGAGGCGCCGTTGAGGTCGCGCGCCTTGACGATCTGTCCGTCGGGCATGGTGACACGGGTGCCGGCGGTGACGTAGAGGCCGGCCTCGACCACGCACTCGTCGCCGAGGGCGATGCCGACGCCCGCCTCGGCGCCGATCAGGCAGCGCTCGCCGATGGAGATGATCACGTTGCCGCCGCCGGACAGGGTGCCCATGGTGGAGGCGCCGCCGCCGATGTCCGAGCCGTCGCCGATGACGACACCGGCGGAGATGCGGCCCTCGACCATCGAGGTGCCGAGGGTGCCGGCGTTGAAGTTGACGAAGCCCTCGTGCATCACGGTGGTGCCCGCGGCGAGGTGCGCGCCCAGGCGGACCCGGTCGGCGTCGGCGATGCGGACGCCCTTGGGGACGACGTAGTCCGTCATGCGGGGGAACTTGTCGATCGAGGTGACCTGGAGGTGCAGGCCCTCGGCGCGGGCGTTCAGCCGCACCTTCTCGATGTCGTCCACGGCGACCGGGCCGAGCGAGGTCCAGGCGACGTTGGCGAGGTGGCCGAAGACGCCGTCCAGGCTCAGGCCGTGCGGCTTGACCAGGCGGTGCGACAGGAGGTGCAGGCGCAGGTAGGCGTCGTGCGCGTCCAGCGGCTTCTCGTCCAGCGAGGCGATGACCGTACGGACCGCGACCACCTCGACGCCCCTGCGGGCGTCCGGGCCGGTCGCCGCGGTCGCGCCGCCGCTCAGCAGCTCCGCCGCGCGCTCGGCGGACAGCCGCTCGGTGCCGGCCGGGCCCGGCTCCGCCACCAGCTCGGGCGCGGGGAACCAGGTGTCGAGGACGGTGCCGTCGGAGGCGATCGTGGCGAGGCCGGCGGCGACGGCGCCGGTGGTACGGGAAGCAGTGTCGGTCATGGGAAAAACCTAACGTGGCACGGGGTGCGGGAGCGAACCGTGTCTCATGTGCCGGTCGGGGGTCCCCCTCAGCCGATCACCCGCCCGAGCGCCTCCCGCGCATACCCCTCGTCGTACACCCCACCCGTGAGCAGCACCTGAAGGCAGATGCCGTCCATCAGCGCGAGCAGCGCCCGTGCCGTCACCGGGTCGACACGGGCGGACAGGCGCGCGGTCGTCTCCTCGGTCCACCGGGCGGCCACGGGCCGCAGGGCCGGGCGGCGCAGCGCGGCGAGGTACAGCTCGTACTCCAGCTCCGCGCCGGGGCGGTCGCCGTTCAGCCAGTCGCCGAGGACCCGGGCGAGTCCGGCCGCGAGGTCGCCGCCGTCCAGTGCCCCGCTGCCGTCGAGCACCGCGGCGAACCCCTCGTTCGCCTGGCACAGGGCGGCCACCAGCAGGTCGTCCAGGGTGGCGAAGTGGTACGTGGTGGAGCCGAGCGGCACATCCGCCTCCGCGGCGACCGTGCGGTGGCTCAGCCCCGCGAGTCCGTCGCGCCCGGCCACCCGGATCGCCGCGTCGATGATCCGCTGCCGCCGGTCGGGGTCGTAGCGCCGGGCCATCAGTGGCTCGTTCCGCCGAGGTTCAGCACCACCACTCCCCCGATGATCAGCAGGATCCCCGCGACCTTCACCGCGCTGAGCCCCTCCCCGAACAGCAGCAGCCCGAGCACGGCGATGGCCGCGGTGCCCACCCCGGACCAGATCGCGTACGCGGTGCCGATCTGCACCGTCTTCAGCGTCTGCGCCAGCAGCAGGAAGGACACCAGATACCCCAGCGCCGTCAGCAACGAGGGCCCGAGCCTGCTGAACCCCTGGCTGTACTTCATCGCTGTCGTGGCGGTCACCTCGGCGGCTATGGCGCCGGCGAGCGTCAGATATCCCATGTGTACGAGCGTACACATGATGTGTACGCTCGTACACAAACGGGTCCGCGGCGAGGCGCGTCCAGGCGGACGACCGTGCGTCCGGGCATGCGAAAGGGGCCACGGCATCACTGCCCTGGCCCCTCGCTCACGCCGGATGCGGTCGGACGTCAGACGTTGAAGCCCAGCGCCCGCAGCTGCTCGCGGCCCTCGTCCGTGATCTTGTCCGGACCCCACGGCGGCATCCAGACCCAGTTGATCCGCAGCTCGTTGACGATGCCGTCCGTGGCCGACTTGGCCTGGTCCTCGATGACGTCCGTCAGCGGGCAGGCCGCGGAGGTGAGGGTCATGTCCACGGTGGCCACGTTGGAGTCGTCCACGTGGATGCCGTAGATCAGGCCGAGGTTGACGACGTCGATGCCCAGCTCGGGGTCGACCACGTCCATCAGGGCCTCGCGGAGTTCCTCCTCCGAGGCTGGCTTCATCTCGACGGTGTCGCTCATGCGGTCTTCCTTTCGGCTTCGGCGCCACCCAGCGCCTGGGCCGTCGCGTCCTTCCACGCCATCCAGCTCAGGAGGGCGCACTTGACCCGCGCGGGGTACTTGGAGACACCGGCGAACGCCACCGCGTCCTCCAGCACCTCCTCCATCGCGTCGTCCGGTTCGATCCTGCCCTTGGACTGCATCAGCTCCAGGAAGGTCTCCTGGATCTTCTGCGCCTCGGGCAGGTCCTTGCCGACGAGGAGTTCGTTCAGCACGGAGGCCGAGGCCTGGCTGATGGAGCAGCCCTGGCCCTCGTACGAGACGTCCGCGATCTTCGTGCCGTCGTACTTCACGCGGAGGGTGATCTCATCGCCGCACGTCGGGTTCACATGGTGCACCTCGGCGTCGCCATCCCGAAGACCACGCCCGTGCGGGTTCTTGTAGTGGTCCAGGATGACTTCCTGGTACATCGAGTCCAGCTTCACGGTTTTCGACACGCCTCTCAGCCGAAGAAGTTCCGTACGTACTCCAGTCCGTCGACCAGAGCGTCGATCTCGGCCGGCGTGGAGTACAGATAGAACGACGCTCGCGTGGTCGCGGGAATTCCGTAGCGCAGGCAGACCGGACGGGCACAGTGGTGGCCGACACGGACCGCGATGCCCTGCTCGTCCAGGACCTGGCCCACGTCGTGCGGGTGGATGTCGCCCAGGGTGAAGGAGATCGCGGCGCCCCGGTCCTCGGCCGTGGTGGGGCCGATGATCCGCAGGTCGGGGACCTGGGACAGGCGCTCCACCGCGTACTGGGTGAGCGCGTGCTCGTGGGCGAGGATCTTCTCCATGCCGAGGGACGACAGGTAGTCGATCGCCGCGCCCAGGCCGACCGCCTGCGCGATCGGGGGCGTGCCCGCCTCGAACTTGTGCGGCGCCGGGGCGTACGTCGAGGAGTGCATCGAGACGGTCTCGATCATCTCGCCGCCGCCCAGGAACGGCGGCAGGTCCTCCAGCAGCTCCTGGCGGCCCCACAGGACGCCGATGCCGGTCGGGCCGCACATCTTGTGGCCGGTGAAGGCCACGAAGTCGGCCTGGAGGGCCTGCACGTCCAGCGGCATGTGCGGCGCGGCCTGGGAGGCGTCGACGCACACCAGCGCGCCGACCTCCTGGGCGCGGCGCACTATCGCCTCGACCGGGTTGAGCGTGCCCAGGATGTTGGAGACCAGCACGAAGGAGACGATCTTCGTCTTCTCGGTGATGATCTCGTCGATGTTCGACAGGTCCAGGCGGCCGTCGTCGGTGAGGCCGAACCACTTCAGCTTCGCGCCGGTGCGCTGCGCCAGCAGCTGCCACGGCACGATGTTGGAGTGGTGCTCCATCTCCGTGATGACGATCTCGGTCTCGTGGTCGACCCGGTAGGGCTCGTCGGCCCAGCCCAGCATGTTGGCCACGAGGTTGAGGGACTCGGAGGCGTTCTTGGTGAAGATCACCTCGTCGCGGCTCGGCGCGTTGATGAACTCCGCCACCTTGTCGCGCGCGCCCTCGTAGAGTGCCGTGGCCTCCTCGGCGAGGACGTGCACGCCGCGGTGGACGTTGGCGTTGTACCGCTCGTAGTACTCGTTCAGGGCGTCCAGTACCTGGCGCGGCTTCTGGCTGGTCGCCGCGTTGTCCAGGTACACGAGCTTCTTGCCGTCGTGGACGACGCGGTCCAGTACGGGGAAGTCCTTGCGGATCGCCTCGGTGTCGAGGAGGCCCGACAGATGCGTCACGCGGATGCGCCACCCTTCACGTATGCCTCGTAGCCCTCGTTCTCCAGCTTGTCCGCGAGCTCCGGGCCGCCGGACTCGACGATCCGGCCGCCGGCGAACACGTGCACGTGGTCGGGCTTGATGTAGCGCAGGATGCGCGTGTAGTGCGTGATCAGCAGGGTGCCGACCTCGCCGGTCTCGCGGACGCGGTTGACGCCCTCGGAGACGATGCGCAGCGCGTCGACGTCCAGGCCCGAGTCGGTCTCGTCCAGGATCGCCATCTTCGGCTTGAGCAGTTCGAGCTGGAGGATCTCGTGGCGCTTCTTCTCACCGCCGGAGAAGCCCTCGTTGACGTTGCGCTCGGCGAAGGCGGGGTCCATGTGGAGACGCTCCATGGCCTCCTTGACCTCCTTCACCCAGGTGCGCAGCTTCGGGGCCTCGCCGCGCACGGCGGTGGCGGAGGTGCGCAGGAAGTTGGAGACCGAGACGCCGGGGACCTCGACCGGGTACTGCATCGCCAGGAACAGGCCCGCGCGGGCGCGCTCGTCGACGGACATCTTCAGGACGTCCTCGCCGTCGAGGGTGACGGTGCCGTTGGTGACGGTGTACTTCGGGTGCCCCGCGAGCGAGTAGGCGAGGGTCGACTTGCCGGAGCCGTTGGGGCCCATGATGGCGTGCGTCTCGCCCTGCTTCACGGTGAGGTCGACGCCCTTGAGGATCTCCTTCGTGGCGTTGTCGGCCTCGACGGTGACGTGCAGGTCTCGGATTTCAAGCGTTGCCATGGATGCCTCAGGACTCCTGGGTGAGGGAGACGAGAACGTCGTCCCCTTCGATCTTTACGGGGTAAACGGGGACGGGGCGCGTGGCCGGGAGGCCGGACGGCTTGCCGGTGCGCAGGTCGAAGGCGGAGCCGTGCAGCCAGCACTCGATCTGGCAGTCGTCCACCTCGCCCTCGGAGAGCGAGACGTTCGCGTGCGAGCAGATGTCGTAGATCGCGAACACCTCCCCCTCGGTCAGGACGACCGAGACCGGCGTGCCGTCGAGTTCCACCCGCTTGGGGGTGCCCTCCGCCAGCTCGCTCAGCCCACAGACGCGTACGAAACTCATGCGACCGACGCCTCCAGCTCCTGCTCGATCCTGGCGAGCAGACGCTCCTCGATGTCGGCGACGCCGATCTGCTGGACCAGTTCGGCGAAGAAGCCGCGCACCACCAGACGGCGGGCGTCCTGCTCCGGGATGCCGCGGGCCATCAGGTAGAAGAGCTGCTCGTCGTCGAAGCGGCCGGTGGCGGAGGCGTGGCCGGCGCCGACGATCTCGCCGGTCTCGATCTCCAGGTTCGGCACCGAGTCGACACGGGCGCCGTCGGTGAGGACCAGGTTGCGGTTCATCTCGTAGGTGTCGGTGCCCTCGGCCCCGGCCTCGATGAGTACGTCGCCGATCCAGACCGCGTGCGCGTCGTCGCCCTGGAGCGCGCCCTTGTAGACGACGTTCGACTTGCAGTGCGGGGTGTTGTGGGTGACCAGCAGGCGGTGCTCCTGGTGCTGGCCCGCGTCGGTGAAGTACAGGCCGTACAGCTCGGCCTCGCCGCCGGTGCCCGCGTAGGTGACGCGCGGGTGCAGCCGTACGACGTCGCCGCCGAAGGTGACGACGACGGACTTGAAGGACGCGTCCCGGCCGATCAGCGCGTTGTGCTGGGCCACGTGGACGGCCTTGTCGTCCCAGTCCTGGACGCAGACGACGGTGAGCTTGGCGCCGTCGCCCAGCACGTAGTCGACGTTGGCGGCGAGCACCGCGTCACCGGTGTGGTCGATGACGACGACGGCCTCGGCGAAGGCGCCCAGCTCGATCACCTGGTGGGCGAAGGCGGTGCCGCCCTGGCCGTGCACGGTGATGCGGACGGGCTCGGCGAGGACGGTGTCCTTGGCGACGGTCACGACCGAGGCCTGCTCGAAGGCGGAGTACGCCTGCGCGGCGATCCGGTCCACCGGGGTGCCCGCCCGGCCGAGGCGCGCGTCGTCGCGGCCGACGGTCTCGACGGTGACGCCCTCGGGGGCCCGCACGTCGACCTTCACGCCGTCACCGGTGGCGGCGGCGGTGCCGTCGTGCAGCCCGCGCAGCCGCTCCAGCGGGGTGAACCGCCACTCCTCCTCGCGGCCGTGGGGGACGGGGAAGTCCGCCACGTCGAAGGACGGGGGCACGCTCATGCGCGTGGCGACGGTCGACTCCGCGGCGACCGCGATCGAACCCGTGGTGGTCGATCCCACGGGGATGTTCTGAGCCTCAGCCATGGCTGTCGTCTTGCTCGCTTTCTCAGGTCAGTGGCGTGATGTGGGGCGGCGGGCGATCAGCCGACCGCGCCCTCCATCTGCAGCTCGATCAGCCGGTTGAGCTCCAGGGCGTACTCCATGGGCAGTTCCTTGGCGATCGGCTCGACGAAGCCGCGCACGATCATCGCCATCGCCTCGAACTCGGAGAGACCGCGGCTCATCAGGTAGAAGAGCTGGTCCTCGGAGACCTTGGAGACGGTCGCCTCGTGGCCCATGGACACGTCGTCCTCGCGGACGTCGACGTACGGGTACGTGTCGGAGCGGGAGATGGTGTCGACGAGCAGCGCGTCGCACAGCACGTTCGACTTGGAGCCGTGGGCGCCCTCGCCGATCTCGACCAGACCGCGGTACGACGTACGGCCGCCGCCGCGCGCCACGGACTTCGAGACGATGTTGGACGACGTGTTCGGCGCCATGTGGACCATCTTGGAGCCGGCGTCCTGGTGCTGGCCCTCGCCCGCGAAGGCGATGGACAGGGTCTCGCCCTTGGCGTGCTCGCCCATCAGGTAGACGGCCGGGTACTTCATCGTCACCTTGGAGCCGATGTTGCCGTCGATCCACTCCATGGTCGCGCCCTCGTACGCCACGGCGCGCTTGGTGACCAGGTTGTAGACGTTGTTCGACCAGTTCTGGATGGTCGTGTAGCGGCAGCGGGCGTTCTTCTTGACGATGATCTCGACCACGGCGCTGTGCAGCGAGTCCGACTTGTAGATCGGCGCGGTGCAGCCCTCGACGTAGTGCACGTAGGCGCCCTCGTCGACGATGATCAGGGTCCGCTCGAACTGGCCCATGTTCTCCGTGTTGATACGGAAGTAGGCCTGGAGCGGGATCTCCACGTGCACGCCCTTCGGCACGTAGATGAAGGAGCCGCCGGACCACACGGCCGTGTTCAGCGCGGCGAACTTGTTGTCACCGGCCGGGATGACGGTGCCGAAGTACTCCTTGAAGAGCTCCGGGTGCTCCTTGAGGGCGGTGTCGGTGTCCAGGAAGATGACGCCCTGCTCCTCCAGGTCCTCGCGGATCTGGTGGTAGACGACCTCCGACTCGTACTGGGCGGCCACGCCGGCGACCAGGCGCTGCTTCTCGGCCTCGGGGATGCCCAGCTTGTCGTAGGTGTTCTTGATGTCCTCGGGCAGGTCCTCCCAGGACTCCGCCTGCTTCTCCGTGGAGCGCACGAAGTACTTGATGTTGTCGAAGTCGATGCCCGACAGGTCCGAGCCCCAGTTCGGCATGGGCTTCTTCTCGAAGAGCTTGAGGCCCTTCAGGCGCAGCTTGGTCATCCACTCGGGCTCCGACTTCTTGTCGGAGATGTCGCGGACGACGTCCTCGTTCAGACCGCGCCGGGCGGAGGCACCGGCAACGTCGGAGTCGGCCCAGCCGTATTCGTACTTGCCCAGGCCCTCCAGCTCAGGGTGGGCAGTCTCCGTGGGGAGAGTCATGCGGGGTTCCTCCCGGCCGTGCTTGCAGGTGCGTCAGTGGAAATCTTGGGAATGAACGTCGTGCAGACGCCGTCGCCGTGCGCGATGGTCGCCAGTCGCTGGACGTGGGTACCCAGCAGGTCGGCGAAGATCTCCGTCTCCGCCTCGCACAGCTGCGGGTACTGCTCCGCGACATGCGCGACCGGGCAGTGGTGCTGGCAGAGCTGCTCGCCGACCGGTGCGCTGCGCGCCGTAGCAGCGTACCCGTCCGCGCTCAGGGCCCTGGCCAGCGCTTCCGCGCGCTTGTCGGGGCTCACGCTCTCGATCGCCCTGCGGTACGCGCTCGCCTGGGAGGCGATCCGGGCGCGGGCGAAGGCGGAGACCGCCTCGGCCCCGCCCTCGTGCTCGGCGATCCAGCGCAGCGCGTCCGCGGCCAGCTTGTCGTACGACTGGTCGAAGGCGTCGCGACCGCAGTCGGTGAGCGCGAAGACCTTCGCGGGGCGCCCGCGCGTGCGCGCGCCGTAGACGCGCTGTTCACGCGCCTCCACGACGTCGTCCGCGACCAGCGCGTCCAGGTGGCGCCGGACGGCCGCCTGGGTGAGTCCCAGCCGGCCCGCGAGCTCGGCGACGGTCGACGGCCCGTGGTCCAGGATGGATCGCGCGACACGGTTGCGCGTGGAGCGCTCACCGGTCGCGAGTTCCTCCTGCGGGGCCCCCGTGAGGGCCTCCCGAGCCTCGCCGACGTTTTTCACAACGCCATTGTTGCGTAATTCCTCCGGGCCTGACAAGCGCCGTCCGGATCACCGGCCGGTGCCCTGCATCACTTAGGTCTGCCTAATCTGACCTGCGGAAACGATCTCTGATCGATCATCCCTGGCCCGCCCGGCCGGGAAACCGGTGGCGCCCCGCGTGCCCGTCCGGAAGACTCCCGGACCATGGCGACACCCCCTCCGACCGGGCCTCTTGTCACACGGGACGGCATCGCCGCCCGGCTGCGGCTGCTCGGTGTCGAAAGCGGCGAGACACTACTCGTACATACGGCGCTGAGTTCCCTCGGATGGGTGAACGGCGGGGCCGTGGCGGTCGTCCAGGGACTTCTCGACGCCCTGGGCCCGGACGGCACCCTGGTCGTCCCCGCCCACTCCTCCGACCTCTCCGACCCGGCCCTGTGGGCGAACCCGCCGGTGCCCGAGGAGTGGTGGGACCGGATCCGGGCCACGATGCCCCCGTACGACCCCGGCATCACCCCCACCCGCGGCGTCGGGGTCGTCCCGGAGACGGTGCGCACCTGGCCGGGCGCCCGGCGCAGCGCGCACCCGCAGACCTCCTTCGCCGCCGTCGGCGCGCGGGCGGCGGAGATCACCGCGGGCCACGCCCCCGACTGCCGGCTCGGCGAGCAAAGTCCCCTGGCCCGCCTGGAGAAGGCGGGCGCCCGCGTGCTGCTGCTCGGCGCGGGGTACGACGCCTGCACCGCCTTCCACCTGGCCGAGTACCGCGTACCCGCGCCGCTGGTGCGGGTCGGCCGGCCCGCGCCCGGCGGCTGGGAGACGGTGACCGAGGTGTCGATCACCTCCGATCGGTTCGAGGAGCTGGGGCGCGACTTCGAACGGGAGCGCCCCGTCGTCCGCGGGAAGGTGGGCGCGGCGGACACCCGGCTGTTCCCGGTGGCGGACGCCGTGGCCTACGCCCAGGGGTGGCTGGCGGCGCGGCGGCCCCGTGCGAGGGAGTTCCCGCACCCCGGCGACTGATCGACAGGCGGTCTCCCTAGACTCTGGACCCATGCGAAGTGAGCCCGCCCGCCCGTCTCCCGACCGCCACCCCTCGGGGAGACGCTTCGCGTCGGACCCGCTCATCCAGGTTGCGTCCCTGGTGAAGCGGTACGGCACGAAGACCGCGGTGAACGGCCTCGACCTGGAGGCACGGGCGGGCGTGACCGCCGTTCTCGGCCCCAACGGCGCCGGCAAGACGACGACGATCGAGACCTGCGAGGGATACCGGAAGCCGGATTCCGGCACGGTGCGCGTCCTGGGCCTCGACCCCGTGCGGCAGTCGGCCGAGCTGCGGCCCCGGATCGGCGTGATGCTCCAGTCCGGCGGCGTGTACTCCGGCGCCCGCGCGGACGAGATGCTGCGCCATGTCGCCAGGCTGCACGCCCACCCGCTGGACGTGGACGCCCTGATCGAACGGCTCGGGCTCGGCAGCTGCGGCCGCACCACCTACCGCCGGCTCTCCGGCGGCCAGCAGCAGCGCCTCGCGCTCGCCATGGCCGTCGTCGGCCGCCCGGAACTGGTCTTCCTGGACGAGCCGACCGCGGGCCTCGACCCGCAGGCCCGCCGCGCCACCTGGGACCTGGTGAAGGACCTGCGCGCCGACGGCGTCTCGGTGATCCTCACCACGCACCACATGGACGAGGCCGAGCAGCTCGCCGACGACGTCGCGATCATCGACGGCGGCAAGGTCATCGCCCAGGGCTCCCCCGAGGAGCTGTGCAAGGGCGGCGCCGAGAACACCCTGCGCTTCACCGGCCGCCCCGGCCTCGACGTCGGCTCCCTGCTCAAGGCGCTCCCGGACGGCTGCACGGCCGCCGAGCCGACCCCGGGCGCCTACCGCGTCGTCGGCAGGATCGACCCGCAGCTGCTGGCCACCGTGACCTCCTGGTGCGCCCAGCACGGGGTGATGCCGGACCGCATCTCGGTCGAGCGGCACACGCTGGAAGACGTCTTCCTCGAACTCACGGGCAAGGAGCTGCGCTCATGACCACCGCGCCGGGTACGTACGCGCCCAAGCCGGGGCCCGCGCCCCTGCCCCGCATGATCGCGGCACAGGCGGCCCTGGAGACGAGGATGCTGCTGCGCAACGGCGAGCAGCTGCTGCTGACGGTGGTCATCCCGACCCTGCTGCTGGTGCTCTTCAGCTCCGTGGACATCGTGGACACCGGCAAGGGCAAGGCCGTCGACTTCCTCGCGCCGGGCATCCTCGCCCTCGCGGTGATGTCGACCGCGTTCACCGGGCAGGCCATCGCCACCGGCTTCGAACGCCGGTACGGCGTGCTCAAGCGGCTCGCCGCCTCGCCGCTGCCGCGCTGGGCCCTGATGACCGCCAAGACGGCGTCCGTGCTGGTCACCGAGGTGTTCCAGGTGATCCTGCTGGCAGTGATCGCCCTCGCGCTCGGCTGGTCCCCGCACGGCGACCCGGCCGCCGTGCTCCTCCTGCTGGTCCTCGGCACCGCCGCGTTCTCCGGGCTCGGCCTGCTGATGGCGGGCACCCTGAAGGCGGAGGCGACACTGGCCGCCGCCAACCTGGTCTTCCTGCTGCTGCTCGTCGGCGGCGGGGTCGTCGTGCCGTTGGACAAGTTCGGCTCGGCCGGACAGCACATCCTCGGCCTGCTGCCCATCTCCGCCCTCTCCGACGGCCTGCGGGACGTGCTCCGGCACGGCGCCGGGATGCCCTGGGGCGACCTGGGGATCCTCACGGTGTGGGCGGTCGTGGGGCTCGCGGCGGCGGGGAAGTTCTTCCGCTGGGAGTGAGCAGCGACACGGCGCCGGGACGGGACCCTCGTGAAAGCGTGCACAAGCGGCGGCCTACGATGGTGGACGTGCCAAAGCTGAACCGCGCCGACGCCGTAGCGGCCCTGCGTAATCCGCTCGCCTTCATCGCCGACCGCTGGACCCCGGAGCCCCGGACCGTGCAGCGGGCGGCCCTCGCCGCGCTCGTGATGTCGGTGGTCATCGTCGTCACCGGCGGTGCCGTACGGCTGACCAGTTCGGGCCTCGGCTGCCCGACCTGGCCCGAGTGCACCGACGGCTCCCTGACGCCGACGCAGGCGCTGAGCTATCACAGCGCGATCGAGTTCGGCAATCGCATGCTGACCTACGTGCTGTGCGCCGCGGTCGGCTGGGCGATCATCGCCGCCCGCTCCGAGAAGCCGCACCGGCGCAGCCTGACCCGGCTCGGCTGGGCGCAGTTCTGGCTGGTGATGGGCAACGCGGTGCTCGGCGGCATCGTGGTCCTCGTCGGCCTGAACCCGTACACCGTCGCCGCGCACTTCCTGCTGGCGACCGCGCTGACCACGGTCGCCGTGGTGATGTGGCAGCGCACCCGCGAGGGCGACGCCGCGCCCCGGCCGCTGGTCGGCAAGGCCGTGGTGCAGCTGGTGTGGTTCCTGGTGGTCGCGGCCGTCCTCCTCGTCGCGGTCGGCACGGTGGTGACCGGCGCCGGCCCGCACGCGGGCGACTCCAGCGCCGTCAAGCGCATCCCGATCGACTGGGAGACCGTGGCCAAGCTGCACGCGGTGCTCGCCTGGATCGTGGTGACGCTGACGTTCGCCTGCTGGTTCATCCTCAAGGCCGTCGACGCCCCGCGCGGCCCGCTGGCCCGCACCCGGGAGCTGTTCCTGATCCTGCTGGCGCAGGGTGTCATCGGCTACGTCCAGTACTTCACGCACCTGCCCGAGGTTCTGGTGGGCGTGCACATGCTCGGCTCGTGCCTGGTGTGGATCGGCGTGCTGCGGGTCCTGCTGGCGCTGCGCGAGCGTCCGGGGACGGAGCCGGCGGTGCCGGGGCCCTCGGCCGAGGCCACGGTTCCCACGAGCGCCTGAATCACCCGTACGCGGCAACCAGCGCGTCGATCGCCGGGCCCAGGTAGGCACGGGTCAGCGCGGCGCGCCGGGTGAGCCGGCCGTCGTCCGGCGGGGCGGGGTCCCCGTACCGCCTGCGGGCGATGTCGTCGACGACCTCCGTCGGCGCGCCGAGGGCCGGCAGTTCGGCCAGCGCCTCCCGCTTGGAGATCAGCCGTCCCTCGCGCAGGGTCACGGTGGCCCTGGCGAAGGTCAGCAGCCCCAGGTCGACCCAGATGTCCTGCCGCCACAGCCGCGCCCTGTCCACGGCGGGCCGCCAGAAGTCCCGCTGGTCCTGAACGACGAACGCGCGCAGGGTCTGGTCCGGCACCGGCGGCAGAAGGCGCGTCGGCGGCTCCCCGTGCAGCACTCGCCCGAAGGCGTGCAGCTCGCGCCGGGTGACGGGCGTGACCGGGCGGCGCAGCACATGGCCGTGCGCCCAGGTCAGATGCGCCCGGCCCGGATCGCCCAGGGTGGCCGGGGCCAGGTAGCCGCAGTGCAGCCGCGCGGCGAGCGGCTCGTGGCGCAGGCGCCGGTGCAGCGCCACGACCTGCCGTACGGCGCGGAGGCCCGGCGGCCGCGGAAGCACCGCGATCAGATCGAGATCGCTGCGCCCTTCCTGGTAGTCGCCGCCGGCCAGCGAGCCGTGGGCCCAGACGGCGCGGGGACGTAACGGCGTGAGGGCGTCGAGAAAGCGCCCGAGCAAGGCTTCCGTCGGCATACCGCACAGTGTGGCGCCCCCGAAGGGGCGCGGGGACGTGGCGATTCGGCCACGCGGGCGCACCCGGCCAGGGCTGGGCCCGCGGCCGACGGGCTAACCCCCGAGCTGGATCCCGGCCATCCGCTTCCACTCGTACGGCCCGGTCGTCACCTTCGCGGCGAACTCCCCGTCGAACGCCTCGTGCGCGGTGATCCCGGCCTTCGCCACCGCCTGCTCGGCGATGGCGTACGAGGGGGCCACCACGTCGCCCCAGTTCCCGTCCTCGCCGACGAGCACGATGCGCGCCCCGCGCTCGCCGATGTACGCCACCTGCCCCTCCGCACCGCCATGGGCCTTGGAGAAGGCGCTGATCCTCTGGGCGAGCCGGGCCACCGTGCGCTCGGCCTTCGCGTCAACCTGCTGCGTGTCTGCCATGCCTGGATGCTACCGACGGGTAGATCAAACGGCGACGGGAGGGGTGCGTGGCCTTGACCACGCACCCCTCCCGTCGGAGGACCTTCGACGGTCCGTCGGAGAGAACAGGGGCGTCAGCGCAGGAACGGATCGACGGCGACGGCGACGAAGAGGAGCGACACATAGGTGATCGACCAGTGGAACAGCCGCATCTCCTTGAGCTTCGCGCCGGTGACCTCGGCCTTCGCCCGGTTCTGCAGCCCGTGCGCCTCCCACAGCCAGAAGCCGCCGGCGGCGAGGGCGACGACCGTGTAGAACCAGCCCGTGTACCCCAGCGGGGTGAGCAGCAACGACACGGCGACCATCACCCAGCTGTAGATGACGATCTGCCGGGCCACGACCTTGTTGGAGGCGATCACCGGGAGCATGGGCACCCCGGCGCGCGCGTAGTCGTCCTTGACCTTCATGGACAGCGGCCAGTAGTGCGGCGGC
Source organism: Streptomyces sp. NPDC001056 (assembly GCF_053598955.1). Taxonomy (NCBI): domain Bacteria; kingdom Bacillati; phylum Actinomycetota; class Actinomycetes; order Kitasatosporales; family Streptomycetaceae; genus Streptomyces; species Streptomyces sp. NPDC001056. Next base: position 122,369 of record NZ_JBSFLI010000021.1, read on the forward strand.
GTCCAGAAGAACATCACCAGGAAGAGGATGACCGGCGCCCAGGACATCGAGTTCGTGACCGAGGACCAGCCGATCAGCACCGGAAGACAGCCGGCGATGCCGCCCCACACGATGTTCTGCGCGGTGCGGCGCTTGAGGATCATCGTGTAGACGACGACGTAGAAGAGCAGCGCGCCGAGCGACAGCCAGGCGCTGAGCCAGTTGACGGTCAGCCCGAACAGCAGGGTGGAGACGACCCCGAGGGCGATGCCGAAGGCCAGACACTCGCGCGGGCTGACCATGCCGGTCACCAGCGGCCGCTGCGAGGTGCGGTCCATGAGGGCGTCGATGTCGCGGTCGATGTACATGTTCAGCGCGTTGGCGCCGCCCGCGGAGAGGTAGCCGCCGAGGCAGGTCAGCAGCACCAGCCTCAGGGAGGGCACACCCTGCTGCGCGAGGAACATCACCGGCACGGTGGTGATGAGCAGCAGCTCGATGATCCGCGGCTTGGTCAGCGCCACGAACGCCTTGGCACGGGCGCCGAACGGCCGGTGGACCTGGCTCGGGCTCGTACCACCGAGCACACCCTCCCCCAGCGCCTTAAGGGCCTGGGAGGTGCCCCCAGGACGGGATTCGACGGCCGTCACGCACACCCCTGACAGAGACATCCCAGCGAGCCTCCCCCGGATGAGGTCTTCATGAAGGGCTCGCGCGTACCACGCCACTTTAGACGTTGCGGATACTCCGGCCTTCGCGGGGGTGGGGTCGTGTTGGCGGACGTACCCGCGGGCGCCCCCGGCGGAGCGCCCGCGGGGTGCCCTGACGGGCTCCCGTGACACCCCTTTATCAGGGGTGTCAAAAGAGGGCCCCCACCACTCTTTTGAGCGGTCAGATGAGCGCCTTCTTATTCATGTGCCAAATGGCGTCTCGGCCAGTCGGGAGGCGGACGGCGTCGATGCCCGGCAGTCTGGAATCACCCGCAAAAACGCACGTCCTTACGAGGGTAGGCTCGTCAGCGGCCGGCGGGCAGAAGCACGCCGGCCGCCGGGTGGGCACGTGCCCCGAAGACACCGGCGACCGACATGTGGAGAGGAGCCCTGACCCAGGGTGAGCACCAAGCCGACCACCACAGACCTTGAGTGGACCGACCTGGACCAGCGGGCCGTGGACACCGCCCGAGTCCTGGCCGCCGACGCCGTACAGAAGGTCGGCAACGGCCATCCCGGTACGGCGATGAGCCTGGCCCCCGCCGCCTACACCCTCTTCCAGAAGGTGATGCGGCACGACCCGGCCGACCCGGAGTGGGTGGGGCGCGACCGCTTCGTGCTGTCCGCCGGCCACTCCTCCCTGACCCTCTACACCCAGCTCTACCTGGCCGGCTTCGGCCTGGAGCTGGCGGACCTGGAGTCCTTCCGCACCTGGGGTTCGAAGACCCCGGGCCACCCGGAGTACGGGCACACCAAGGGCGTCGAGACCACGACCGGCCCGCTGGGCCAGGGTGTGGCCAACGCGGTGGGCATGGCGATGGCCGCCCGCTACGAGCGCGGTCTGTTCGACCCGCAGGCCCCGCAGGGCGAGTCGCCCTTCGACCACTTCATCTACTGCATCGCCGGTGACGGCTGCCTCCAGGAGGGCATCGCCGCCGAGGCGTCCTCGCTGGCCGGCCACCAGAAGCTCGGCAATCTGATCCTGCTGTGGGACGACAACCACATCTCGATCGAGGGCGACACCGAGACGGCCGTCTCCGAGGACACCGTCAAGCGGTACGAGGCCTACGGCTGGCACGTGCAGCGCGTGGAGCCGAGGGAGGACGGCGACCTGGACCCGGCGGCCATCTACGCCGCGGTCCAGGCGGCCAAGGAGGTCACCGACCGCCCGTCCTTCATCGCGATGCGCTCGATCATCGCCTGGCCGGCCCCGAACGCCCAGAACACCGAGGCCGCGCACGGCTCGGCGCTCGGCGCGGAGGAGGTCGCGGCCACCAAGCGCGTCCTCGGCTTCGACCCGGAGCAGTCCTTCGCCGTCGAGGACGAGGTCATCACGCACACCCGCAAGGCCCTGGAGCGCGGCGCCCGCGCGAAGGCCGAGTGGGAGAAGACGCTCCAGGTGTGGCGGGACGACAACCCCGAGCGCGCCGCCGAGTTCGACCGCATCGCCAAGGGCGAGCTGCCCACCGGCTGGGAGGAGAAGATCCCGGTCTTCGAGCCCGGCAAGTCGGTCGCCACCCGTGCCGCCTCCGGCAAGGTGCTCCAGGCGCTCGGCCCGGTGATCCCCGAGCTGTGGGGCGGCTCCGCCGACCTCGCCGGCTCGAACAACACCACGATCGACAAGAGCAGCTCCTTCCTCCCCGAGGGCAACCCGCTGCCGGAGGCCGACCCGTACGGCCGTACGATCCACTTCGGCATCCGCGAGCACGCCATGGGCGCGGAGCTCAACGGCATCACGCTGCACGGCAACACCCGCGCCTACGGCGGTACGTTCCTCGTCTTCTCCGACTACATGCGCAACGCGGTGCGCCTGTCGGCCCTGATGCACCTGCCGGTGACGTACGTCTGGACGCACGACTCCATCGGTCTCGGCGAGGACGGCCCGACCCACCAGCCGGTCGAGCACCTGGCCTCGCTGCGCGCCATCCCGGGCCTGAACGTCGTCCGCCCGGCCGACGCCAACGAGACCGCCATCGCCTGGCGCGAGGTCCTCAAGCGCTACACCAAGGAGTTCGGCAAGGGCCAGCCGCACGGCTTCGCGCTGACCCGCCAGGGCGTGCCGACGTACGAGCCCAACGAGGATGCCGCGCGCGGCGGTTACGTCCTGTTCGAGGCCGAGGGCGGCGAGCCGCAGGTGATCCTGATCGCCACCGGTTCCGAGGTGCACGTGGCCGTCGAGGCGCGTGAGCGGCTCCAGGCCGACGGCGTTCCGACGCGGGTCGTGTCCATGCCGTCGGTCGAGTGGTTCGAGCAGCAGGACCAGGGGTACCGGGACTCCGTGCTGCCGCCGTCCGTGAGGGCCCGAGTCGCCGTGGAGGCGGGTATCGGCCTGACCTGGCACAAGTACGTCGGGGACGCCGGCCGCATCGTCTCCCTGGAGCACTTCGGCGCGTCCGCCGACGGCAAGGTGCTCTTCCAGGAGTTCGGCTTCACCGCGGAGAACGTGGCCGCCAAGGCCCGGGAATCCATCGCCGCCGCCCAGCGCTGACGCTCATATACGACACGTAGGAGATGTAATTCCATGACAGACGCACTCAAGCGCCTTTCCGACGAAGGCGTGGCGATCTGGCTGGACGACCTGTCGCGCAAGCGGATCACGTCCGGCAACCTCGCCGAGCTGATCGACCAGCAGCACGTCGTGGGCGTCACCACCAACCCGACGATCTTCCAGAAGGCGATCTCGGGGGGCCACGGCTACGACCAGCAGCTCTCGGACCTCGCCGCCCGCAAGGTCACCGTCGAAGAGGCCATCCGCATGATCACCACGGCGGACGTCCGCGACGCCGCCGACATCCTCCGCCCGGTCTTCGACGCCACGGAGGGTCAGGACGGCCGGGTCTCCATCGAGGTCGACCCGCGCCTCGCGCACGACACCAAGGCGACCGTCGCCGAGGCCAAGCAGCTGGCCTGGCTGGTGGACCGTCCCAACACCCTGATCAAGATCCCGGCCACCCAGGCGGGTCTGCCGGCGATCACCGAGGTCATCGGCCTGGGCATCAGCGTCAACGTCACGCTGATCTTCTCCCTGGAGCGCTACCGCGCGGTCATGGACGCCTACATCTCCGGTCTGGAGAAGGCGAAGGAGCGCGGCCTGGACCTGTCGAAGATCCGCTCGGTGGCGTCCTTCTTCGTGTCCCGCGTGGACACCGAGATCGACCGCCGCATCGACGAGATGGGCACCGACGAGGCCAAGGCGCTGCGCGGCAAGGCCGGCGTGGCCAACGCGCGCCTCGCCTACCAGGCGTACGAGGAGGTCTTCTCCTCCGACCGCTGGGACGCGCTGGAGAACGCCGGCGCGCACAAGCAGCGTCCGCTGTGGGCCTCCACCGGTGTGAAGGACCCGGCGTACAAGGACACCATGTACGTCGAGGAACTGGTCGCGCCGAACACCGTCAACACCATGCCGGAGGCCACCCTGGAGGCCTCCGACAACCACGGCGAGATCCGCGGCGACGCGGTCACGGGCACCTACGCGGCGGCCCGCGCCGACCTGGACGCGCTGGAGAAGATCGGCATCTCGTACGACGAGGTCGTCCAGGTGCTGGAGGACGAGGGCGTCGAGAAGTTCGAGACGTCCTGGAACGACCTCCTGAAGTCCACCCAGGCGGAGCTCAAGCGCCTCGCCCCTTCGGAGGGCTGACTTGTCACCCGTTTCCGGTTCCGGAGCGAATCCGCTCCGTGACCCGGCCGACCGACGGCTCCCGCGCATCGCGGGGCCGTCGGGCCTGGTCATCTTCGGGGTCACGGGCGACCTGTCGCGCAAGAAGCTGATGCCCGCGGTCTACGACCTCGCCAACCGGGGTCTGCTGCCGCCGGGCTTCTCGCTGGTGGGCTTCGCCCGCCGCGAGTGGGCGAACGAGGACTTCGCGCAGGAGGTCCACGACGCCGTCAAGGCGCACGCCCGTACGCCGTTCCGCGAGGAGGTCTGGCAGCAGCTCATCCAGGGGATGCGCTTCGTGCAGGGCACCTTCGACGACGACGAGGCGTTCGATCGGCTGCGCTCCACCATCGAGGAGCTGGACAAGGCGCAGGGTACGGGCGGCAACTTCGCCTTCTACCTGTCGGTGCCGCCGCGCTCCTTCCCGGTGGTCATCCAGCAGCTGAAGAAGCACGGGCTCGCCGACCAGTCCGGCGGTTCCTGGCGGCGGGCGGTCATCGAGAAGCCGTTCGGGCACGATCTGAAGTCGGCCGAGGAACTGAACGCCATCGTGCACGAGGTGTTCACCCCGGACCAGGTCTTCCGGATCGACCACTACCTCGGCAAGGAGACCGTCCAGAACATCCTGGCGCTGCGTTTCGCCAACACGATGTTCGAACCGATCTGGAACCGGTCCTTCGTGGACCATGTGCAGATCACCATGGCCGAGGACATCGGCATCGGCGGCCGCGCCGGCTACTACGACGGCATCGGCGCCGCCCGTGACGTCATCCAGAACCATCTGCTCCAGCTGCTCGCGCTGACCGCGATGGAGGAGCCCTCCTCCTTCGACGCGCAGGCGCTGGCCGCGGAGAAGACCAAGGTGCTCGGCGCCGTACGGCTGCCGAAGGACCTCGGCAAGAGCACCGTGCGCGCACAGTACGCGGCGGGCTGGCAGGGCGGCGAGAAGGTCATCGGCTACCTCGAAGAGGACGGCATCGACCCGAAGTCGAAGACCGACACGTACGCGGCGATCAAGGTGGGCATCGACAACCGCCGCTGGGCGGGCGTCCCGTTCTACCTGCGCACCGGCAAGCGGCTCGGCCGCCGGGTGACGGAGATCGCCGTCGTCTTCCAGCGGGCCCCGCACTCCCCCTTCGACCACACGGCGACGGAGGAGCTGGGCCAGAACGCGATCGTGATCCGCGTCCAGCCGGACGAGGGCATCACGGTCCGCTTCGGTTCCAAGGTGCCGGGCACCTCGATGGAGATCCGGGACGTCTCCATGGATTTCGCCTACGGCGAGTCGTTCACGGAGTCCAGCCCGGAGGCGTACGAGCGGCTGATCCTGGACGTGCTGCTCGGCGACGCCAACCTCTTCCCGCGCACGGAGGAGGTCGAGCTGTCCTGGAAGATCCTCGACCCGATCGAGCAGTACTGGGACAGGCACGGCAGGCCCGCGCAGTACCAGTCGGGCACCTGGGGCCCCGCCGAGGCGGACGACATGCTCGCACGAGACGGACGGAGCTGGCGCAGGCCATGAAGATAGACCTGACCGACACCACCGCCGGCGAGATCAACAAGGCGCTCGTGCAGGGGCGTCGGGCCATCGGCACCCCCGCCGTCGGCATGGTCCTGACCCTCGTCATCGTCACCGACGAGGAGAACGCGTACGACGCCCTGAAGGCCGCCAACGACGCCTCGCGCGAGCACCCCTCGCGCACGCTGGTGGTCATCAAGCGGATCTCCCGCACCCCGCGTGACCGCACCTCCTCGCGCCTCGACGCCGAGGTGCGGGTGGGCGCGGAGGCGGGCACCGGCGAGACCGTCGTGCTGCGGCTGTACGGCGAGGTCGTCGGCCACGCCGACTCGGTCGTGCTGCCGCTGCTGCTGCCGGACGCCCCGGTGGTCGTGTGGTGGCCGGTGAACGCCCCGCTGGACCCGGCCAAGGACCCGCTGGGCGCGCTCGCCCAGCGCCGGGTCACCGACACCTACGCGGCCGAGGAGCCCGTGCGGGAGCTCACGGCCCGCGCCGATGCCTACACCCCCGGCGACACCGATCTGTCCTGGACCCGGATCACACCCTGGCGCTCGATGCTGGCGGCCGCCCTGGACCAGGTCAACTGCCGGGTGCAGGCGGTCGAGGTGGAGGGCGAGGAGTTCAACCCGAGCTGTGAGCTGCTGGCGATGTGGCTCGCGGACCGGCTGGACGTGCCGGTACGACGCTCCCCGTCCGCGGGGCCGGGTCTGACCGGCGTCCGGATGGACACCACGTGCGGTCCGATCACCCTGGACCGCGCGGACGGCTCGCTGGCCACGCTGTCCATCGAGGGTCAGCCGGCCCGCGCGGTGGCGCTCAAGCGGCGGGACACCGCCGAGCTGATCGCGGAGGAGCTGCGCCGGCTGGACCCGGACGACACCTACGCGTCGGCGCTGCGGTACGGGGTGGACCGGCTGAACACGGCTCCGGATCAGGGGGCTTCTTCCTCGGCGGAGAGTGAGGCCGGGGCTGCCTCGGCTTCGGCCGGGGCCGGGGCCGGGGAGCCGTCCTCCGCCGTGGACGCTCCCGTCGCCGAGCCGGAACCCGCTCAGGAGGCGGCCAAGGCGCCCGCGAAGAAGGCGACGGCCAGGGCCGCGAAGAAGGCACCCTCCAGGAAGGCGTCGGCGAAGTGAGCACCCCTCAGCTGGTCGTCCACCGCGACAAGGAACTGATGGCCCAGGCCGCCGCGGCCCGCCTGATCACGAAGATCGTGGACGCGCAGGCCTCCCGGGGCGCCGCGTCCGTGGTCCTCACCGGCGGCCGCAACGGCAACGGCCTGCTGGCCGCGCTGGCCCAGGCACCGGCCCGGGACGCCATCGACTGGACCCGTCTGGACCTGTGGTGGGGCGACGAGCGCTATCTGCCCGAGGGCGACCCCGAGCGCAATGTCACCCAGGCCCGCGCGGCCCTGCTGGACTCGGTCCCGCTGGATCCCGCGCGCGTGCACGCCATGCCGGCCTCGGACGGGCCGCACGGCACGGACGTCGAGGCCGCGGCCGAGGCGTACGCGGCGGAGCTGGCGAAGGCGGCCGGGCCGGAGAACCACGGCTCGGTGCCCACCTTCGACGTGCTGATGCTGGGCGTCGGCCCGGACACCCATGTGGCCTCGCTCTTCCCGGAGCTGCCGGCCGTACGGGAGACCGAGCGCACGGTGGTGGGCGTGCACGGCGCGCCCAAGCCGCCGCCGACGCGGATCTCGCTGACGCTGCCCGCGATCCGCTCGGCCCGTGAGGTCTGGCTGCTCGCGGCGGGCGAGGACAAGGCGGAGGCGGCGGCCATCGCCCTGTCCGGCGCGGGCGAGATCCAGGCCCCGGCGGCGGGCGCCCGCGGCCGCAGTCGCACCCTGTGGCTGCTGGACGCGGCCGCGGCCTCCCAGCTGCCGCGCTCGCTGTACCCGCCGGCGTCCCCGTGACACCCGGCGGCAGGTAGTCCGTGGAGACGGCGGGGGCCGGCGCCCCCGCCGTTCTCCGTGTCCGGACTCAACGGCCGTACGCGTACCGGGAGTCGTACGGTGTCCGGCCCGCGTGCAGCGCCGGATGGTCCGTCAGCCGTATGCCGAACCGCCGCTTGAGCACGGCCAGTTCGTACAGCGCGATGCCGGTGACCGTCACCGGGGCGCCGAGGATGAACACGATGCCGAGGGTGAGCCCGAGGCCGTGCAGATCGCCGGTGAACAGGTCGGGCAGGGCCATCAGCCAGGTGGTGACGATGGCGAGCAGGGGCGGCAGACCGCGGTGCACGGCCGCCGTGCCGAAGAAGTTGCCGGTGACCCGCAGGGCGCCGGCGCCGACGAACCAGACCAGCCACAGCGTCAGCAGGCCCACCGGCAGGATCATCAGTCCCGCGCCCAGTCGGCTGCTGTTCTGGAGCAGGAACAGGGTCACCGCGGCCGAGGCCACGAAGGTGAGCAGCAACCCGAGGGCTCGCAGCAGCGGCGGACGCAGGGAACGCAGGCTGCCGCCGCGCCGCCAGGTCCACAGCATCACGCCGACCGTCAGCGGGGCGATCACCAGCAGCACCCCGCAGGCGACCAGCAGGTTCTCCAGCATCTCCGTGACGGCGAAGCCGCCCTCCACGAAGGTGTAGACACCGATCGCGGCGACCGAGCCCGCTGCCACCCGGATCCGCTTGAGCTGTTCGACGGCCGGGTCGAGCGGCTCGGGTATCCAGGCGGGGTGGAACACCGCCCAAGCCGCGTGATGGGCCTTCAGGTAGTTGCGGTCGCTCCGGTCGTCCGGCGCCCGGTTCCCCCGTGCCACGGTCCACTCCCCCGAGTAGCGTCGTTCGTGATCACCGGGAGTGTACGGGACACCGGCCGGCGGACCCCGCCCGGTGTCCCGGCCCCCCGGGCCGCCGGTCAGCCACGGCCGCGCAGCTCCCGGTACTTGGCGACCAGGGCCTTGGTCGAGGTGTCGAGGCCGGGAACCTCGGCGCCCTCGGTGAGCGCGGGTTCGACACGCTTGGCGAGGACCTTGCCCAGCTCCACGCCCCACTGGTCGAAGGAGTCGATGTTCCACACCGCGCCCTGCACGAACACCTTGTGCTCGTAGAGGGCGATCAGCTGGCCGAGGACGGACGGGGTGAGTTCCCGCGCCAGGACGGTGGTCGTGGGCCGGTTGCCCCGGAAGGTCCTGTGCGGGACCAGCTCCTCGGGCACGCCCTCCGCGCGGACCTCCTCGGCCGTCTTGCCGAAGGCCAGCGCCTGGGTCTGGGCGAAGAAGTTGGCCATCAGCAGGTCGTGCTGCGCCTTCAGTTCACCACCGAGTTCGGCGACCGGCTCGGCGAAGCCGATGAAGTCGGCGGGGATCAGCTTGGTGCCCTGGTGGATCAACTGGTAGTACGCGTGCTGCCCGTTGGTGCCCGGGGTGCCCCACACGACGGGTCCGGTCTGCCAGTCGACCCGCTTGCCGTCCCGCGCCACGTACTTGCCGTTGGACTCCATGTCCAGCTGCTGGAGGTAGGCGGTGAACTTGGACAGGTAGTGGCTGTACGGCAGTACGGCGTGCGACTGGGCGTCGTGGAAGTTGCCGTACCAGATACCCAGCAGACCGAGCAGCAGAGGGGCGTTGGCCTCGGCGGGCGCGGTGCGGAAGTGCTCGTCCATCAGCCGGAAGCCGTCCAGCATCTCCCGGAACCGGTCGGGCCCGATGGCGATCATCAGGGAGAGGCCGATCGCGGAGTCGTACGAGTACCGGCCGCCGACCCAGTCCCAGAACTCGAACATGTTGGCCGTGTCGATGCCGAACTCGGCGACCTTGCCGGCGTTGGTGGACAGGGCCACGAAGTGCCGGGCCACCGCGGAGGAGTCACCGAGCGCGTCCAGCAGCCAGGTGCGCGCGGAGGTGGCGTTGGTGATCGTCTCGATGGTGGTGAAGGTCTTGGACGCGATGATGAACAGCGTCTCGGCAGGGTCCAGGTCGCGGGTGGCCTCGTGCAGGTCGGCGCCGTCCACGTTCGACACGAAGCGGACGGTCAGCTCCCGGTCGGTGAAGCCGCGCAGCACCTCGTAGGCCATCGCGGGGCCCAGGTCGGAGCCGCCGATGCCGATGTTGACCACGTTCCTGATGCGCTTGCCGGTGTGGCCCGTCCACGCGCCGGAGCGGACCCGGTCGGCGAAGTCGCTCATCCTGTCGAGGACGGCGTGCACCTTGGGCACCACGTTCTCGCCGTCGACCTCGATCACCGCGTCCCGGGGCGCGCGCAGCGCCGTGTGCAGCACCGCGCGGTCCTCGGTGACGTTGATCTTCTCGCCCCGGAACATGGCGTCCCGCAGCCCGAACACGTCCGTCGCCGCGGCCAGCTCGCGCAGCAGCCGCAGTGTCTCGTCGGTGACCAGGTGCTTCGAATAGTCGATATGGAGATCGCCGACGCCCAGTGTGTACCCGGCGCCGCGCTCGGGATCGGCGGCGAACAGGTCCCTCAGACGGATGTCGCCCAGCTCCTCCCGGTGCTTGGCGAGAGCGGTCCACTCGGGCGTCTGATGGAGCCTGGTACGGCCGTCCGTGTTCATTTCCGACTTCCGCCTTCTTTCGTGCCTGTCCCAGCGGTTCCAACCTAGTTGATCAATGGGGGACGCGAGCCGTCGTCGCGCCTTCGCCCGGCGCGGCACCGGACGCGTCCGTCTTGGCGACCGGTATCAGCGCGATGACGGACAGGACGAAGAAGGCGGCCGCGAGGAGGGCCGGGGTGCCCCGGCCCCAGGCGGTGGCCACGGCGCCGCCGAGCAGGGCGCCCAGCGGGGCCCCCGCGACACCCAGGGTGCGGAAGGCGGAGCTGACCCGGCCGAGGGTGCCGGCGGGGCTGCGCCGCTGCATCAGGGTGGTGCTGTTGACGTTCCACAGCATCCCCATGGACCCGAGGACGGCCATGGCGGCCACCAGGGCGGCCAGGCTGCGCACCGTGCCCATGACGAGGAGCGCCGCGGTCTGCGTCGCGCCGGCGAGCAGGACGGTGCACACCGGGCCGAACGCGGCGGTGAGCCGCCGGTTCACCGTGCCCCCGGCCAGGCCGCCGACGGTGTAGGCGGTGGCGGCCGCCGCATAGCCGGCGGTGCCCGCGTGCAGCCAGCCGGTCACGATCACGACCAGGGTGGCGATCAGACCGCCCATGCCGATGTTGCACAGGGCCGTGGCGGCACACAGCCCGCGCAGGGGCCGGTCGTGCCACAGGACGCGCAGTCCGGCGGCGATCTCCCGGCGCAGGGTGCTGCCCGCCGGTCCCGGGACGCGCTCGGGCGCGTCGGTACGCAGGGAGGCGACCAGGGCCGCGGCCACCAGGAAGGTGGCCGCGTCGGTCAGGAAGGGCGCGGCGGCCCCCGCGGCGAGCAGCGCCGGCACGACGGGCGCCCCCAGCAGCCCGCCCGCGATCTTCTGTCCGGTCATCAGCCGGGCGTTGGCGCTGCCGAGGGCCTCGGGACCCACCAGGGCGGGCAACAGGGCGGTGGAGGCGTTGTCGAAGAGGGTCTGGAGGGTGGTCAGGGTGAAGGCCAGCGCGATCAGCAGGGCGATCGAGGCGTGGCCGAGGGCGACAGCCACCGCGAAGGAGGCGACCAGCACTCCTCGTACCGTGTCGACGGTCCACATCGCGCGGCGCTGGTCGACCCGGTCGGCGACGGCCCCGCCGGTCAGCCCGAAGAGGATCCAGGGCAGATAGCCGCAGGCGGTCACGGTGGCGATGAGCAGCGGCCGGTCGGTCAGCGAGGCGGCGAGCAGCGGCAGCGCCGCGTTGCGCAGCGCGTCCCCGAACCGGGACAGCACGGCGGCGCTCCACAGCCGCCCGAAGCCCCCGCGCCATGCGGGCGCGCACGTCTCCCCCGCCGCCACCGTCGCCACAACTCCCCCTCACGGTCGTCGCCTTCACGAGAACCGTAGAGGGTGCCACTGACAATCGACCGGACGCGAGCGGCGGACACTGCTCCGGCCGGGCACCCGCGGGTGCTGCGGCCCGGGAGGTCCCATCCGATGTTGCTCACCACCGCCACACCGATGCCGCG